>JAQBGG010000029.1:0-50965 GCA_032122625.1 Acidobacteriota bacterium | reverse complement strand
AGTTGACGCCGTGGGTGGAGCGCACCACCTTGGTCGCCTGGGCCCGCTGCCGGTAGGAGGACTCCCACTCGCGCCCGAAGGGCTCGAGCTCACTGCGACCCTCGGCCGAGCGGTCGTGGGAGCCGAAGAACTGGCGGGCCCGCAGGAGCGGGGACGATGGGCTCATATCCGAACCGATCGTATGCGGGAAGGGCGACGGAGATCTCGGGTGACTTCCTGAACTGCGACAGTAATTAGTACGGGCCTCCGACGACTCCGGGCGGCTGTTCGCGGGCCCGTGGCGAGTGGCCGACAAGAGCTGCGGATCGCCTTCGGGAAGATCCTCCGCCGCCGCAAGCACGTCCGCCCTGGCGGCAGGCGCCAGCGACTACGTTCAAACTGGGCCAACGCGCTCACCGCACTTCCGACTACGTTCACCCCCCGCAAGCAAGGAGCAACCAGATGACCGCCACGGCAACCGAGACCTCACCGGTAAGCGGCCTGACCGATGAGCAGCAGGACTTCGTCGAGGCGATCCGTGACTTCGCCAAGCGCGAGTGCGGCACCGCCGAGCAGCGCGAGCAGCTGACCGACAACTACACCGAGCTGCACAACCCGGGCCTGGTCAGCAAGCTGGCGGAGCTCGGCTGGCTCGGCGCCTCGGCTCCGGAGGAGTACGGCGGCAGCGGTGCCGGCATGGTCGACGCCTGCCTGTTCCTCGAGGAGGGCTTTCGCGGCCTCTTGCCGATGGCGGGCTACCCGGTGACCCTGATCACCGCCGGCGCGGTCGAGAAGTTCGGCACCGACGAGCAGAAGCAGCGGGTGATCGGCGGCATGTGCGAGGGGCGGGTCTCCGCGATTGCGATGTCCGAGCCCGAGGCCGGCTCCGACGTCGGCAACCTCTCCTGCAAGGCGGAGAGGACGGCCGACAACGGCGGGGGATACGTGCTCAACGGCCAAAAGACCTGGATCAGCGCCGCCCACATCGCCGACCAGATCCTGACCATCGTCCGCACCGACTCCTCCGGCTCCAAGCACGACGGTCTGACGATGTTCCTGATCCCGAGCGACGCCGAGGGGGTCGAGATCAACGGGATCATGACGATGGGTGGCAAGGAGGTGAACGATGTCTTCCTCACCGATTGCTACCTCGACGATGCTGCGATCGTCGGCGAGGTCGGTGGTGCCTGGATCCAGCTGATGAGCGGCCTCAACATCGAGCGGCTGATCGTCGCCGCGAACGCGATGGGCGTTGCGCAGCGGGCCTTCGACGACCTGCTCGCCTACATCAAGGAGCGCAAGCAATTCGGCAAGCCGGTCGGCTCCTTCCAGACGATCGCCCACCGCGTCGCAGACCTCGCCACAGAGCTCGAGGCGACACGGCTACTGGTCTACGACGTCGCCCGCAAGGTCGACGCCGACCCGACCCGGATGCTGCCCCGCGAGGCGTCGATGACCAAGCTCAAGGCGACGGAGCTCGCCAAGCAGGTGACGCTCGAGGGCATGCAGATGATGGGCGGCTACGGCTACGCCTCCGAGTACGACATGGAGCGCCACGTACGCTCCGCCCTGGTGATGCCGATCTACGCCGGCACGAACGAGATCCAGCGCGAGATCATCTCGAAGACGTTCGGCCTCTAGCGCATGGGCGAGCCCGCAAACGCCGGCGCTCGCGCCTTTCTCAGGGCCCAGGCCCGCGAGCAGCGGCGGATCCTGACGATCGAGCCAATGGCGCCGCCGTCGCTTCTGGCGCGCGTCGGCCACTGGTTCGCTGCGACCCTCGCCCGCGAACTCGCCTGGCAGCTCTCGCTGGCCGACGGCCTGCTGCTGGGAGCGTGGGCCGCAGTCGGCGGCTTTCGACATCGGCTCGGGCAGATCGTTGGCGCCGCGTTCGGGCTGACCCTTGTCTTCCATCTCCGTTACGCGATCGCAGCCCATCGCAGCGCCGCCACCGTCGAGGGCGCGCTCGACGGGCTACCCGCCGCCGGCGACGGCCCGCGGGTGCCACTCAGCCACGTGGCCCTGCCGCCGCTGATGTTTCGCAGCCGACACCTGCAGGTTGAACGGGGGCGGATCTTCTCCGAAGCCGATGGCGTTCGCCTAAGGCTCGATATCTACCGGCCGGCCACGGATATCGCCGCGCCGGCGCCGACGACCGCGGCGCGGCGGCCGGCCGTCATCCAGGTCCACGGCGGCGGCTGGGTCTCCGGCTCACGTTTCGAGCAGGGCATCCCACTGCTCAATCACCTGGCGGCACTCGGCTGGGTGGGTTTCAACATCGACTATCGCCTCAGCCCACAAGCGACCTGGCCGGACCACATAGTCGACGTCAAGCGGGCGATCGCCTGGGTGCGAGACAACGCCGACCAACTCGGCATCGACCCCAAGCGGATCGCGATCACCGGCGGCTCCGCCGGCGGTCACCTCTGCGCGCTCGCCGGGCTGAGCGAGAACGACCCCGCCTTTCAGCCTGGCTTCGAAGATGCCGACACCTCAGTGCTGGCGGCGGTCCCCTTCTACGGTGTCTACGACCTGACCAACTCGTCCGGTCGCTTCTACCGCGAGCTTCGCGAATGGGCGTTTGAGCGGATCGTGATCAAGAAGCCGCTGGACGGCAACCGCGAGATCTACGAACAGGCTTCGCCGCTGTTCCGCGTTCACCCGGAGGCCCCACCGTTCATGGTGATCCACGGCGAACGCGACTCGCTGGTTCCCGTTGGCGACGCCCGCGACCTCGTCGCGAGGCTGCAGGAGCTCAGCGCCGCGGAGGTCCGCTACGTCGAGTTGCCGGGCGCCGAGCACGCCTTCGACCTCTGGCCCTCGGTGCGCACAGCGCGGGTCGCCGATGCGATCGGCCGCTTCCTGGGCGCGGTGCTGGCCGAGGCCGGCTCGGGAGATCGCGTCAGCCGCGCAGCGTAGCCTGGGCCCCGGTTTGGACAACGCTGACGCACATCGTTACGCCCGCGAGGAGGGCACCAGCAAGCCGGTCGTCAAGACCGTCAAGGGCTTGGCAGTTCCCTACATGAAGCTGCTCTACGCGTTGAAGATCGACGGCGCCGAGAACATCCCCGACGAGGGGCCGGTGATCATCGCCCCGAACCACAAGAGCTTCTGGGACGCCTTCTTCGTTGCCGCCGCGACGAAGCGGCCGATCCGCTTCATGGGCAAGTCGGAGCTGTTCGAGGGCCGCGGCGGGCGAATGCTGATCCGGCTCGGTGCCTTCCCGGTGCGCCGCGGATCCTCCGATGAGGAAGCGATCGAGACCGCGCGCGAGATCCTCCGCGGCGGCGGTCTGCTGGCGCTTTTCCCCGAGGGCACCCGGGTCCGCGATCCGGTTGAGCTGGGCAAACCGCACAAGGGCGCGGCGCGCCTGGCCCTCGAGACCGGGGCGACGATCGTGCCCGCCGCAATAACGGGCACCGAGAAGCTCTTTGCCGGCCCCCTCCCTCGCCCCGGCCGGGTGCGTGTCTCGTTCGGCGAGCCGATCACCGTCGAGGCCGCCGATCCAAGCCCCGAAGCCGCCGGCGCGCTGCTCGACGGCAAGGTCTGGCCCGAGGTCGAGCGCGAGCGCGAGCGCCTTCTCTCCCACCCCGGCGTGATCGCCGCCGGAATCGCCGCCCTCGGACTCGGCGCGGGCGTCGCAGCTCGCCGTCGCAGGCGCCGCTGATGGCCTCGGTCACGAGCAAGAGCAACGCGCTGCGGGGTCCCGGCCCGCGTCCCCCCTCCCCCGGCCCGCTCGGGATGGTGACCGAGATCCGCTTCGCCAGGGCGGCGATGAAGCGGATGCCGATGCCCAAGGGGGAGAACAACCTCAGCCTGAGGCGCACCTGGCGCGCCCGCCATGACGTCCTCAACCTGTTGCTCGACGGCTATTACAAACACGGCCCGATCTTCGGGATGCGGATCCTGCATGACCGCCAGGCGTTCATGATCGGTCCCGAGGCGAACCACTTCGTGCTCGTCTCCGGCCGCGAGAACTTCGTCTGGCGCCACGGCCGCTTCGGCGATCTGATCACCCTGCTCGGCGACGGCCTGCTGACCACCGACGGCGACTACCACGACGCGTCGCGGGCGATCATGATGCCCGCCTTCCACCGCGATCGGGTTGCCACGGCGGCGGCGACGATGGCATCGGAGGCCGAGGCCGCGATCGCCGGCCTCGGGGACGGTCAGGTGCTCGACATCTACAACTGGACCCGGAATCTGGCGATGCGGATCGCGATGGGAGCCCTCTTCGGCTTTGACCCCGATTCGGCCCGCGCCCACGAGACGGCGACCGAGTTCGAACGCGGCCTCTCCTTTCACGGCGAGGAGTTCGTGCTGCAGCGCATGGTCGGACCGGGGACCCCCTATGCGCGGCTGAAATCGGCCCGGGCCGAGCTCGAGCGGCTCGTCGGCGCCGAGATCCGCGCCCGTCGCGAGTCCGGAGCGGACCGCGGCGACATCCTCGGCTCGCTGCTGGCCGCCGAGGATGAGGAGGGGAACTCCCTCAGCGACACGCAGGTCCTCGACCACGTGCTCACGCTGCTCTTTGCCGGCCACGACACGACCACCTCGACGGTCACCTTTCTGGCCTACGAGATCGCTCGTAACCCAGCCTGGTTCGCGAACCTCAAGGCCGGCCTGGACCAGGTTCTCGCCGGCGGTCGGGCGGGAGCGGAGCAGCTCTTCGGCGAGCTTCCGCTTCTGGCCCAGGCGGTCGATGAGACGCTGCGCCTGTATCCGCCGGCCTGGATTGGGCCGCGCCGGGTGGTCCGCGACTTCGAGTTCGCGGGAGTCGGCATCCCGGCCGGACTGCCGATCGCCTACAGCTCATGGGTCAGCCACCGGCTCCCCGACGTCTGGGACGACCCGCACGCGTTCAAGCCCGAGCGATTCGAGCCTGGGCGCCGAGCGAAGCTTCCACGGGGCGCCTACATCCCGTTCGGCATGGGTCCGCGGGTCTGCATCGGCAAGCGCTTCGGCTACACGGAGGTGCAGGCGATCGCCGCCACCCTCCTGCAGCGGTTTGAGTGGGAACTCGTCGATGACCCCGAGATCGCGATCCTGCAGGCACCGACGCTCTCGCCGAAGGGCGGTCTGCGGATCCGCCTGCACGAGCGCTGAGGCCGGTTGGCAAGCGAGCCACCCGGCGGTAAAGTCGCCGGGTGGCCGGTCCTCTCGACATCCTGCTTCCGCCGCGACTGATCATCCGAGCGGCCGACGATCTGCACCGGATGGTCGGAATCGCCGAGCGGGTCCTGGAACGGCTCGACAGGCTCGAAGAGCGCGCCGACAGGATCCTGACGATGGGCGAGCGGATCGAAGGC
The DNA here is from genome assembly GCA_032122625.1 of Acidobacteriota bacterium. Lineage (GTDB taxonomy): Bacteria > Actinomycetota > Thermoleophilia > Solirubrobacterales > 70-9 > CAXMST01. The sequence continues at coordinate 45,677 of JAQBGG010000029.1, read as the reverse complement.
CAGGCCGATCAGGTGATCGATCTCGGCGGTCGGATCGGCGGCCAGGCCAAGAACATCAACGATCTCGGCGGTGAGATCGGAGAGCTCGGGCGCCGGCTGCTCGAGCAGGGCGTCCTGATCGAGCTGCAGGCCGATGCGGTCGCAGCCCGGATGGCTGAACTGGTCGAGGCCCTGCCAACGATCGAGCAGGCGGTCAGCATGGTCTCTCCACTCGAGGGTGCGGTCGAACGAATCGGCAGAGCGGTGGATCGTCTTCCAGGTGGGATCCGGCGCGCCGCGGGCGAGACGCCTGAACCGATCGAGCCGGCCGCCACCCCGCCGCTGTCTGAGGGCTGAGCCCGGCCGCCGCCGGGCGGTAACGTTGACGGCATGAGCGTCGAGGACGACACCGGCACCGTGGAGCGGATCCACGTCACCCGCTCTCGCTCCCGACCCGGCGGCATCGCTGCCGAGAAGGTCGAGGGCCGACCGTTCCGCGAGCGCAAGCCGCCGTGGCTGAAGGTGCCGGCGCCGGGTGGCCCGACCTACCGGCGCCTCAAGGGGATGATGCGGGCCGAGAACCTGAACACGGTCTGCGAGGAGGCCAACTGCCCGAACGTCGGCGAGTGCTGGGAGCGCGGCACGGCGACCTTCATGATCCTCGGCGACACCTGCACCCGCCGCTGCGGATTCTGCAACGTGCAGACCGGGGTGCCGACCTGGAACGACCCTCTGGAGCCCGCCCGGGTGGCGCAATCGGTAAAGCGGATGGGCCTCACTCACGCGGTGATCACCTCCGTCGATCGCGACGATCTTCCCGACTACGGGGCGAGCGCTTTCGTCGGCGTTATCCGCTCGATCCACCGCCAGGCACCGGATTGCAGAGTCGAGGTGCTGACCCCCGACTTCCGCGGCCAGGAAATGCCGCTTGCGCGCGTGATCGCCGAGGGGCCCGACGTCTTCAACCACAACGTCGAGGTCGTGCCGCGGCTCTACCCGGTCGCCCGCCGCGGCTCCAAGTTCGAGCGCTCAGCACGTGTGCTGAGGACCGCAAAGGAGCTGGGCGGCGCCGATGTGATCACCAAATCAGGCCTGATGGTCGGCCTCGGTGAGAGCTTCGAGGAGATGATCGAAGCCTTCGGCCTGCTGCGCGAGCACCGCGTCCAGGTCTTGACCGTCGGCCAGTATCTGCGACCGACCGAGCGACACCTGCCGGTCGTCCGCTACTGGGAGCCGGAGGAGTTCGAGGCGCTCGAGCGCGAGGCGCGCAGGATCGGGTTCGAGGCCGTCGCGGCCGGGCCGCTGGTCCGCTCCAGCTACCACGCCGACGAGGCCGCCCGCGAGGCGCTTGCCTCGCAGGTGGCCTAGCCACGCCGACTGCCCCGGGATCAGGCCCTGGTCGAGCGCTTCCCGGCCTTGCACTTCCTGTTCTTCTTGACCTCGACTCCGATCTTGTCGCCTCGGGGCGGCGCCGTGCGAGATGCGAACTCGAAGCGGCCCCTGCGGTTCGTCGTGCCGCCACCGATCACGAACTCGCCCGAGTCACGCTTGCCGTTGCCGTTCTCGTCGTGGTAGACGATCACCTGGCGGTTCTTCCTGCACTTCCTCGGCTTCTTGATCTTCGTCACGTACAAGAACAGCTCGTCGTCGTCGGCGTCCTGCTCGAACGTGATCGAGACCTTCGTCTTCGCCTTGCGATCCACCGTCGTCGCGTTGGCGAGCGCCGCGCTGAACACGAAGCAACCGACCAGCAGACAGATCGCGAGGACCCACGGTCGGCCGCCTCGGCCTTCCTTCCTATTCACCGGATTCCCCCTCCCGGTTTCGCCGCCCCGCTTGCCAAAGCGGCTGCTGAAGCCAAGCTATCCCGAAGGGGTGAGATTGCAAGCGTCGAGCACGATGGTCTGGTAGAGCGGTTGCTGCGAGGGAGACTAAGTCGTGGGCAGCGAGACCGCAAACGTTGCGCCGCCCCTCGGCGCGGAGCTGACGCTGATCTCGCCGCCAAGGCCCTCGACGATCCGTTTGACCAGAGTCAGGCCGAGCCCGGAGCCGTTTGAGGTGCGGGCGCTGTCGCCGCGCCAGAACGGCTCAAAGACCTTCTCGAGCGCCTCCGCCGGGATCCCCTCGCCATCGTCGGAGACAAGCAGACGGATCCCGTCCTCGGTGCGCTCGGCCTGGACCACGACCGAGCCGCCGCTCGGCGTGTGACGGATCGCGTTCTGGACCAGGTTCTGGATCACGCGCGCGAGCCGCGGCGAGCAGCTCGCCCCCTCGGCATCGCCGAGGACCGCCCGGACGCGCAGACCCTTCTCCACCGCGGCCCCCTCGCAGAGGGCGAGCGCGGTGGTGGTGACCTCGACCAGGCGGGCGCGCTCGGTATCGGCCTCGATCGCGCCGGCGTCGAGCTTGACCAACTCGAAGAGGTCGTCGGTCAGCCCCGTGAGCGAATCGACCGACTTGGCCATCTCACTCATGTAGCGGTCGCGCTCAGTCCCGGGGGGCACGACACCGTCCTCGATCGCCTCGATCATCGCCCGCAGGCTGGCGAGCGGAGTGCGGAGATCGTGGGAGGCGGCGGTGATCATGTCGAGGCGGTGCGCCTCGAGCGACCGCTCGCGCTCGATCGACGCCTGCAGGCGGACGGCCATGTCGTCGAGCGTGCGGGCCAGATCGGTCAGCTCGGGCTCGGCCTCGATCGCGCCGACGCGAGCGTCGAGGTCGCCGTCGCCGAGCCGCCGAGCGGTGACGCTGAGCCGGTCGACTGCGTCGGTCGTCGTGCCGGTCAGGGCGAAGGCCGCGCCACCACCCGCCGCCGCCGAATAGAGCAGGAGCACGCCGAGGTGGACTGCCTCCGAGGTGTCCAGGTACATCAGCCAAGCGAGGATGGTCATGTTCACGAGGCCGACAACGCTCGCCACGGCGACGACGCCAAGCGTCCGCTGGCGGATCGAGGCGCCGGCGAGCATTCGCGCTGCCACGGCAGCGGCGACGACCGAGAGCAGCAGGGCGGGGACCAGGGAGAGGGCCAGCGGACCGAGCTCCTCGCCCGGCATGCCGGTCATCGCGCCGATCGCGAGGGTCGCCAGCGCTCCGATCCCCGTCACCAGCGCGGCCTTCGTGGCGGTCCCGAAGCGATTGTGGGTGACCCGACTCACGGCTCAAACCTGTAGCCCGCACCGCGCACGGTGACGATCCGCTCCGGCGCCGAGGGGTCGGCCTCGATCTTCTCGCGGAGCCGGCGGATGTGGACGGTGACCGTCGCGGAGTCGCCGTCGAAGGAGAGATCCCATAGGGCGTCGAGGAGGTCTTCACGGCTGAAGACGCGGCGCGGATTGATCGCGAAGTAATGCAACAGGTCGAACTCGCGAGGAGCGAGGGTGAGGACCTCACCGGCCAGCTTTGCCTCGCGGGCAACGGCGTCGATCACCAAGTCGCCGAAGGCGAGAGCGCCGTCGGGTCGGTTTCCGTTCGCGGCCCCCGCGGGTACCTCCGCCCGGCGCAATACGGCGTGCACGCGGGCGACCAGTTCGCGCGGCGAAAACGGCTTCGCCAGGTAATCGTCGGCGCCGAGGTCGAGGCCGGTGATGCGGTCGTCGATCGCGCCGCGCGCGGTGAGGATCAGGACCGCGCTGCTGGTCGAGGCGCGAGCGCGTCGCAGAACCTCGAGCCCATCGACCTTGGGCAGCATCAGATCGAGGACGATCAGATCGGGGGACGAGGTCAGGGCACGGACTGCCGCCTGCCCGTCGCCGACGGCGGTGACCCGGAAGCCCTCGCGCTCGAGGTAGCGGGCGACCACCTCGCGGACCATCCGCTCGTCGTCGACAACCAGTATGTGGGCAGGGCTTCCCACGTCTGCAATCTCCTCCTCGGGCCTTAATGACAGGTTACGGACGCTGCACACGCCGCTGAAGCTCGTGCACGCCCAGCCCTTTACTCCGGCGTGGTCGCCCCTCCTACCAGGGGGCACGACGCGATCCGGATTACCCGGATAACCCGCGCTGCCCGATCTGGCTCAGGCGATCCGCTCGAGCACGCCGCCGTCGGGTCCGACGACAACAGCCGTCGGCACGATCGCGACGCCGTACTTACGGGCGAGGTCGGGCCGATCGCGAACGTCGAGCTCGATCAGTGGATCGGGGCCGGCTGCCAGTTCGACCGCCAACTCGCGGCACTCGGTGCAAAGCGGATGGGTGAACTGCACGACCGTGCGGGGGTCGCTGCCGAGACTCGCGAGATCAACCGGGTCGATGTGGTCGTGGTGGCGGGGTGAGATTCCCCGCAGGCGCGCCTGCAGCCGGTAGATCTCGCAGCCGGCGCAGAGGCCGGTGCCGGCGGCGAGCAGCGCGAGTCCGGCGACGAGGCCGCCGAGCACGGTGCCGAGCGTCTCCGCGCCCGCCCACCAGGCGAGCGCCGCGCCGGCGAGGAAGAAGATCCCGATCACATTGGCCAGCCGCGGCGCCCGCGAGTCCTCGAGGCGGCCCTCGCCGATCCGTGGCTGAACCAGCTCGAAGTAGGCGAGACAGGCGAGACAGAAACGGCGGCCAAAGGTCACCCCGACGAACAGCTGCAGGGCCATCAACGCCCAGGCGACAGGCCAGCCGAAGATCACCCCCGCGAGGGCGACGAGGCCGACAACGGTCTGGTTGAAGCGCGGCGCCCGCTCGTCGATCACGGCCGTGTCCCGGTAGGGATCGGCCGTTCGCGGCGAGCCGGCGAGGGTCGCGGTCTCTGCGATGGTTGACGTCACAACCATATTATGTCAAATCCGATCAGCTTTCATCTGATTCCGAGGGCCGGCCATCCCGAGCCGCCCGATTCGTCGCGCTGGATCCGGCATCTAGGCTTGGACGCCGATGGTGCCTATCAAGGACAACGTCCCGACCGCGCGCAGGCCGATCGTCACCCTGGCGCTGATCGCGATCTCGTTCGTCCTCTTCGGCTACCAGTTGATCCTCTCCGACGCCCCGGAGTCCGGTGATGGGCGCTCGGCGGTGTCCGAGCGCGGCCAGTTCTCGATCACTCACGGGGCGATTCCCGACCGCCTCACGCACCCCGGTAGCGACTGCGGCGTAGCCTCCGCGGCCGGCGGCGTGGGCAAGGTCCTCTGTGGGGATGAGGGCCTGATCGCGGCCGGCGCCTTCGACACCGCACCCTGGTTGACCTCGCTGATCACCTCGCTGTTCCTCAGCGCCGGGCTGCTGCAGCTGCTGCTCAACACGCTCTTCCTCTGGCTTCTCGGCAACACCCTGGAGGACGACCTCGGGTGGGCCGGACTCGTGGCGCTCTATCTATTCGGCGGAGTCTTCGGCCTCTACGCCCAGAGCCTGATCGAGCCCGGCTCGACCCTGCCGGTGGCCGCTGCGGCTGGAGGCGTCGCTGCGGTCCTCGGCGGGTATCTCGTGCTTCACGCGCGCGCCCGGGTCCTGATGATGAGCGTGATTCCCTTCTTCGCCGGCTTCGTCGAGGTCCCGGTGATTCCGCTCGTCACCGGATGGCTGCTGCTGCAGTTCTTGCCGGCGATCTCGGAGCTGTCGGTGACGGGGATCGCCGAACAGCCGCCCGGTCCCTACCTTGTGGGGCTCGGCGGTTTTCTCTTCGGAGCGGTGATCATCCGCCTGTTTGGACCCACGCGTCCCCCGCAACCGGTGGCGGACGACAGCCGCTGAGGCTGCAGCAGAGAAAGCGAGACGGGACCGAGATGGACAGTCAGATGCGCGGGATACTCCTCGGCCTCGGCGTGGCGTTCGTCGTCATTTTCGGAGGCCTGACCGTGGCGGCGCTCCCGACCGCGGCGCTCAACTTCGCCTCGATCTTCGCCTTCGGCCTGGCCTTCGGGGTCATCGGCATCATCCTCTTCGGTCTGATCGGCGCGATCCGCAACCCCCCCGACGAGGACCGGTAGAGCCGGGGTGTACTAGAGGTGGAAGCGGCCGCGGTGGCGGTGCTGATCCGGAGGCGCGGTCGAGCCCGACCGAGGCGGATTGGCAACGTAGATCCAGGTCAGGATCGTGCCCACCGCAGTCAGGCCGATCGGGAACCAGAGGATGTTTGAGAGCGCAAAGCTGAATGCCTCGTCGACCGCGCTGGAGATCGCGCCCGAGAGTGCGGCCGGCTGCTCGGCGAGCTTCGCCTGAGCGGAGGCGGTGCCGGCCGCAAGACCCTCCAGCTCGGCCGCATCGTGCTCGCCCAGCCCGGGTTGCTCGACGAGTGTCTGGATCCGCTCGCGGAGGAAGGTGTGGAAAAGCGAGGAGGTGACGGCCAGCGAGAGCGCGCCCGAGAGAATCCGGTTCATGGCCAGCACCCCGGCCGCGATCCCGGCCTTCGACTGTGGCATCGCAGCCATCGCCGCGGTCTGCATCGGGGCGTAGACAAGCCCCATCGCAATGCCAAACAGCAGATAGCCGGCAAACAGGATTGGGTAGCCGGTGTCGGCATCGATCCGGCCCATCACGAACAGCCCGAGGGTGCCGAGGATCATCCCGCAGCCCATCACCGTCCGCGGTGCAGAGCTTGAGGTCGCGACCGAGCTGATCCGGCGCGGCTATCGCGTTGCCATTCCATTCGGTGAGGACGCGGACTACGACCTGATCCTGGATCGCGGTCAGCGGCTTGAGCGAGTGCAGGTCAAGTACGCATGCTCCGACGGGCTGACCATTGTTGTCCGCTGCCGATCGGTATCCCTCACGCACGGCAAAGTGCGGTCAACGAAGCGGTACACGGCTGCGACCATCGACTGGCTGGCTGTGTTCGACGCGACGACCGAGGAGTGCTTCTTCATCCCGGCTTGGGAGCTGGGCCAGGGGCGCAACACCTTGACTCTGCGCCTTGCCCCCGCGGCGAACAACCAACGGGTGGGCATCCGCCACGCAGACCGCTATCGAGGACTAGAGCAAGCGGCTCGCGGGCCGTGAACCCTCCGATGGAGCCAGCCGGGCTCGAACCGGCGACCTTTCGGATGCAAACCGAACGCTCTCCCAACTGAGCTATGGCCCCTGGACCCAATTGTAAGGGCGAAGTCACCACCCCGCCAGCCGCCGCTCCCGTTTGCGGCGTTGTGGGAGGATGGCGGGGCGAAGCCGACTTCTGGAGGAGAGGCAATGGCAACGACTACACCCGCCGTGAGCGAGGCGACGAGCGAGACCGCAACCGAGGCCGTGGACCCCCGCTCCGCGCGGGCCAAGGTCTCCGACCTCGAGGTCGTCGAGCACTACTTCAACTGGGCCTGGGATGAGCTCGGCCTGCGCGACGACCTCCGACCCGTCTTCTGGGAGCCCTATCGCGAGGTCTCGGTGCAGATCCCGGTGAAGATGGCCGATGGCCACACCGAGGTCTACCACGGCTACCGCATCCAGCACAACGGAGCCCGTGGCCCCTACAAGGGCGGGGTCCGCTTCCATCACGAGGTGGATAACGATGAGGTCAGAGCGCTGGCCTCGATGATGACCTGGAAGACGGCGATCGCCGGGGTGCCGTTCGGCGGCGCCAAGGGAGGCGTCAACGCGCCGGCCGGTGAACTCGGCAGCGGCGAGCTGCAGCAGATCGCCCGCTCCTACATGGGCAAGATCTACAAGGTCCTCGGGCCCAACCGGGACATCCCCGCGCCCGACATCAACACCAACGCCCAGGTGATGGCCTGGATGATGGATGAGTACGGGAAGCTGATGGGCCACACGCCGGCGATCGTCACCGGCAAGCCGATCTCGCTCGAGGGCTCCTACGGTCGCGACGCAGCCACGGGACGTGGCTGCGTCTTCATGTATCGGGAGGCGGCTCTGAAGGTCGGCCTGATTCCGAAGGAGACGACCTTCGTCGTTCAGGGGTTCGGTAACGTCGGCTCCTGGGCGGCGCGGATCATGCAGCAGCTCGGAGCGACGATGGTCGGGGTATCCGACGCGCTTGGCGCGATCCGCAGCGAAGCCGGCATCGACGCGGAGGCGCTTCACAAGCACCTGACCGAGGACGGTGGAAGGCTCGACGACTTCCCCGGGGCGGAGCCGGTGGCGGCGGGCGACTTCTACGAGATTCCCTGTGACGTCTTCTTCCCGGCCGCGCTCGGCGGAATGATCCACAAGGACAACGCCGACCTGATGCAGTGCAAGATGATCGTCGAGGGAGCGAACAACCCGACGACCTTCGAGGCCGACGAGATCCTCGAGGACAAGGGTGTCTACATCGTCCCCGACCTGATGGCCAACGCCGGCGGTGTTGTCTGCTCCTACTTCGAGTGGGTGCAGAACATGCAGCACTTCCGCTGGGACGAGCGGGAGGTCAACGACAAGCTCGGCTCGGTGATGCGCCGCGCCTACCGCGAGGTCGCGAACCGCGCCGAAGAGGAGCAGCTCGGCCTCCGAAAGACGGCGTTCAAGATCGCGATCGAGCGCGTCGTCGACGCCTCCCGGACCCGCGGCTACATCGACTGATCAGCAGCACCGGCCGAGTAGGCCGAGGCGCCGCTAGTCGTCTTCGAAGTCGAAGTCCTTCGGCTCGCCCTGTTCGAACCAGAGCCGCTCGCCCTCGGGGGTGTCCTGAAGGAACTCAGGCGTCTCCTCGAGGAGATCCTCATCCTCCTCCTCGTCCTGGTCCTCGATCACATCCTCTTCGGGGTCGTCGGCAACGAAACCGGGCTCTGCCGGCGGGGGCGCAGCCGGGTCCTCGGCCGATAGCTCGTCGTCGACGTCGAGCTCGAGGTCGAGCTCGCCAAGACCCTTGCCCTCCTGGTCGAAGATCGCGGTCTCCGGAGCCTCGGTCGGCTCCGCCGTCTCGGGCTCCGCCTCGAGGTCGGGCTCAGGTCCGGCAGCAACCTCGGGCGTGTCCTCGCTCTCGGCGGCTGCGTCCTCGCCAACAGCGGGGTGGTCGGCGGTGTCGTCCAGATGCGAGTAGTCGGCGCGAGCCTGCTCGGTCCCGGACGGCTGCTCGTCATCCTCGGGTGGCTCGGAGCCGGCCTCCGGTTCGTCCTCGTCGAGGACCGCGCTCCAATCGCCGGCATCGGGCGGTGGCAACTCCTCCGAGTCGACCTCGACAGCCGGCGCTTCCGCCGCTGGCTGCTCGGTGGAATCCTCCGCGTCCTCGGCCGGTCCCTCGAAGTCCGGGTCGCCCGGTCGGGTCGGCGGGCCGAACGCCTCCTTCTCGAGGCGCTCGACGTCCTCGCCCGGAGCGCCGTGCCTGCGCTTCAGATCGAGGTGCTCTCGAATGGCGTCGTCGAGGATTCCCATGGCGCTCTCGAAAGGGTTACAGATGCCGGTCCCGTCGTGCCTGAAGAGTCCGCTCTGCGCTTTTCGTCGTGCAAGCCGGTTCCCCTCTGGCTCGGGGCCTCGAGGGCGCTCAGGCCTGAGATTGCCGCCGCCGACAAGTATCCTTGCGGGCGCGGACCCAGTCCGCACCTGCCGCACGCGTACACGGCACGGGGCTGTAGCTCAGTTGGGAGAGCGCCTGGATCGCACCCAGGAGGTCGTCGGTTCGAGCCCGATCAGCTCCATTGGCGATCGGCCTCGCGACCCGGGACCGGCGATTCAGGGTTGGCACCGGCCTCATCCGAGTACCCCCTCACGGCGTCCAGGCGGCTCATTGCCTGCCCCTCGGCCCGCAGCCTCTTTCGCTCCTCCGCCGGCAGTGCTTTACGCAGGGCCCTGATCGTTGCCCGGGACAGGATGGCGTCGGCGGGGTTATAAGGGTCGCCGGGCGGGGGGATCGATCCCAGTAGGCGGCTGGCTGCGGCGCGGTCGGAGTCGGCCATGGCGACCCAGGCGGCCACGGCGGCAAGGCCGCTGTGGGCCAGGCTGGGTGGTCGGGTGGAAGCCTGCTTGTGGAGGGCCTCCAGCAACTCCAGGGCCTCGGCGCGGCGGCCTTGGGATGCCGTTACCGCGACCGTCATCATCTCGCCCGAGAAGCGCGACCACCAGAAGTCGGGTTCGGTCTCCCAGCCGTCCATGGTCCTTGCAGCAGCATCGACATCGCCGAGGGCCAGGTATGCCGCTGCGGCAGAGGAGAGCGAGGAGAAGAAGGCCCGGGGACCGGCGTTCTCGATGACATCGATCGCCTCGGGGAGACGGTCGGCGTTAAACAGCAGCACCCCCCGGACCTGGTGCACGTGCGCATGGATCTGTGTCTGCGGGGGGAACGGAACCGCTTCGGCGATCTGGTCCGCGACCTCGGTGTGCACCGGGTCATCCGCCGGATTCCTCCAGCTCGCGATGCCTCTCGCGCCCAGCCTCTGCGCCGGGTCTCCGTCCTCGTCCTGGAGGTTGGCGATTCGCTGGGCGAGGTCGCTCCCCTGATCGGTTGTGCCCGCGATCGTCTGGGCGATCAGGTGTGACCAGTAGACCCGCTGCCGGGTCTCGGCGGGCTGGTCGGCGAGCCAGTCCTCGAGAAACGCGAACACGTCAACAGCCTCGTCGTCCCAGGCCGAGCCCACCGCATGGGCGGAGATCGCCGGGAACGCCTCGGCCAGCAGCTCATGGTCTTCGATCGCCTTGGCGTGGTCGATCGCGCTACGCATGTCGGCGTCGCGGTTGACGATCTCCCGGGTGATCGCCCCCGGTTCGGGCCCGCCGAAGGAGACGGCCGTCCACTCGGGAACGATCCCGGCGATTCGCCGCAGGTGGTGGTCGGCGTGGCGGGTCAGCGTCTCGTCGATTTCGCCCGTGGATTCGAGGCGCCCGCGGCCGAAGGCCCTGACGGTTTCGAGCAGGCGGTAGGGGAGGGAGCTCCAGAGGTCATCGGCGACAACCAGAGACCGGTCCACGAGCGCGGTCAGGGCCGTCCGAACCTCCCCCTCGCCGAGGTCCCCGAAAGCGGCGATGGCGACTGCGTCGGTCAGGTCGAAGTTGCCGGCGCAGACGCTAAGACGGCGCAGCAGCATCTGCTCGAGCGGGTCGAGCAGATCGTGGCTCCACTCGATCGTCGCCTCGAGGGTCTGCTGGCGGCGGTGGCGGCCCTTGCCGGTGGACAGCGCGGCCAGGTCCTCCTCCAGCCGTCGCGCGATCTCCTCGAGCGGGAGCCGTGCGGCCTGCGCCGCCGCGAGCTCAACCCCCAGGGGCAATCCATCCAGGTGCTCGCACAGGCGGGCGACCGCCTGGCGCTGCTGCGGCGTGAGCTCGGCGTCGCCCCCAGCAGTGCGCATGCGGGCCAAGAAGAGCTCGACGGCCGGGCCCTCCGGCGAGGTATCGAGGGGAGGGAGCCGCCGCACCAGCTCGCCGTCGACCTCGAGCGGCTCGCGGCTGGTCGCAAGCACGGTCAGGGTGGGGCAGCCGTCGACGAGACCGTCGAGGACGGAGCGGCAGGCGTCGATCACGTGCTCGCAGTTGTCGACGACGAGCAGGATCCGGGAGTCCCCGACCGATCCGGCGATGCGCTCGAGGATCGCGCGCTCGGTGTTCTCGGGGAGGTCGTCGAGGGGGACACCGAGCGCCTCCGCGATCACGCGCGGCACGTCGCCCGGTTCCGAGAGCTCGGCGAGGTCGGCAAAGGCGGTCAGCTCGCCCTGCTCGGTCTCGGCTCCCCGGGCGGCGGCGACCGCCAGGGTCGTCTTGCCGACACCCCCGGGGCCAACCACAGTCACGAGTGGCGCCTCGGCCAGATCGCCAGCGAGCTCGGCGAGGGCCTCCTGGCGACCGAGTACCGCGGTGCGCAGGCGCGGCAGCGGGGAGCGGCCGCTGCCGGAGTCGCTCGGCGGGGCCACCGAGAGCCCGTCGGCGGCGACCGCGTAGAGTCGCTCGGGCTGGGGGATGTCGCGCAGGTGGTGGTGGCCGAGGTCGGCGAGGTTCGTCGCGGTCGCCGGGAGCTGCTCGGCGGCCCCCGAGGTGATTACGACCTGATCGCCGTCGATCACCCCGAGCACCCGGGCGGTGCGGTTGAGGGTCGGACCGAACCAGTCGCCGTCGCGGCTGTATGCGGGACCGACGTGAATCGCGATCCGCACGGCGCGGCGGCCGGCTCCACCCCAATTGACCTCGCGGATCCGGGTCTGCCCCTCCAGTGATGCCGCCAGGGCGGCCTCGACGGTCGGGAAGCTGGCGAGCATCCCGTCCCCGGTGTGTTTGATCAGCTCGCCCCCGTGGGTGTCGAAGACCGAGTTGAAGATCATGTCGTGGGAGCTCAGGCCCGCGGCCATCGCCTCCGGATCAGCCTGCCAGGCCGCCGTCGATCCCACCAGGTCGGTGAACATGAAGGCGCGGGTCTGCTGCGCCGCGCGAGCCTCAGCGAGTGGCAAGCCCGAATCCCCCCGTTGTCGAAGCAGGCGAGCGCATTGGAGGAGCGTATCTCCTTGTGGTCAGTCGTCGCCGAGGGCACACCCGTCGAAGAGATGATGCGCTCGCGGAGTCCGATGATCCCACGCGCCGCACGCCTTCCGGTGGGGGCGGCAGCTCCCTCGGGCACTACCGACGGCCCAGTGCCCACATTCCAAGACATCCGTGAGCATCCTCGGTGGTCCAGCCTCTTCGCCCGAGAGCTGCGGCAGCGAGTAGTCCTGCTCGCCATGCGGGGGTCGCGGTACTCCGCCGGTGTACAGCCCCCCCGCATCGCACCCAGGAGGTCGTCGGTTCGAGCCCGATCAGCTCCATTGGCCGCGGATCGTGCGCGACGCACCAAGGACCAGCGGCAGGCGCTCCTGCGGGATAGCATCCGCACGTGAGCGAAGCAGCGGAAGCCGGTCCACCGGTCAAGCGGGGATACCTGCTGCTCGCCGACATCTCCGGCTACACGGAGTTCCTGACCAGCACCGAGCTCGAGCACGCGCACGCGATCATCAGCGAGCTCACGAAGCTGATCCGCCAGCGGCTGACGCCGCCGCTGCGGTTCGTAAAGCTCGAGGGAGACGCGGTCCTCTGCTACGCCGAGACCCCGGTCTTCGGCGAGGGCGAGCGCCTGATCGAACTCGTCGAGTCCTGCTACTACGACTTCGGCAACCGGATCCGCGACATGGCGCTCGCGACGACTTGCAGATGCGAGGCCTGTGAGGCGATTCCTACGCTCGATCTGAAGTTCATCGGGCACTTCGGCGAGTTCCTCGTCGCGGCCGAGGACGGGATGGAGGACCTCTCGGGATCCGATGTGATCCTCGCCCACCGGATGATGAAGAACGGCATCTGCGAGCAGGGCGGCCCCGAGGCGTACGCCTTTCTCTCGGGTCCGCTGCTCGAGCGCCTGCCGGAGGGTTTCACCCCGGCCGAGCACCGCGAGTCCTACGACTCGTTCGGGGAGATCACAGGCGGCGTCCACGACCTCGGCGCCGCCGCGGAGCGACGCCGATCCGCTCGTGACCACTACGTCGCCAGCGACGACGCCGACTACGAGCTGAGCTCGGAGCCGCTGCCGTTCCCGGCGAGCATCATCTGGCAGTACGCAGTCGAGGCCGACAAGCGGATGCGCTGGCAGCCCCGCGAGATCCAGACAGGGATCGAGACGACGCCGAACGACGAAGGGCGGATCGGCCTCGGCACCGTCAGCCACTGCGCGCACGGCGCAGCCGGGGATGCCCTACGCGAATTCGTCGACTTCCATCCCTACGACTACTTCACCTGGCGCTGGACGCCGCTCCCGGACGGGCCGCCGCTGATGCCGAGATGCCTCGAGACGATCGAGCTCACCGAGCGCGAAGACGGCAGCACGACCTTCACCTGGCGAATCAAGCTCGAGGACCGAAGCGACGAGGCGATCGAGCTGTTCGCGAACGTGACCCCGCTGATGGACCAGATCATGCCGACGGTCTTCAACGAGGCGCTGCCGGCGGCGATCCTGGAGGACGGGTTTGCGCCCGTCGGAGGTGCAGGCACCCCGCCCCTTGCAAGCGGCGATTGAGCCCGCCGCGGGGCAACCACGAATCGGGCACCAGCCACGTCCTGGTGCCCGAATCCAGGCCAATAGCCGGCAATCCACGGGTATCCGCACGAGAAGGCCGCACCGGGCACCGGACCAGGAACCGCTTGCCAAAGCCGAATCCTCGGATTCAGGCACCCAAAGCCTCCCTGGATCGCCCGATCAGCTCCATCGCTTAGGAAGCAGCGAAGAGCTGCCACTCGTCGGGAACGCCCTTGAGAACGTGCGCGCCACGATCGGAGAACTCGATTCCGGAACCGACGACGAGATCCTTGACGGTCCGCGTGACGAGGACCTCGCCGGGGCTGCCGAGTGCACCAACCCTGGCTCCGATGTGGACCGCGATCCCGCCGACGTCCTCACCGCGGAGCTCGCACTCGCCCGTGTGGAGGCCCGCACGCAGCTCGATCCCAAGCTCGCCGATGCGCCGCGTGATCGATCCAGCACAGCGGACGGCTCGCGCGGGGCCATCGAACGTCGCCAGGAACCCGTCACCGGTCGACTTGACCGGCCTGCCCTCGTAGGCGGCGACCCTCGATCGGGTCAGCTCGTCGTGCGCGTCGAGGACACTGCGCCATCTGAGATCGCCGAGTTCCGACGCGCGGGCGGTGGAGTCGACGATGTCGGTGAACAGCACCGTTTTCAGGGCACGGTCGGGCTCGGCCGCGTGGCGCTCGCCCGTAAAGAACTCCTCCAGTTCGTCCACCACGGAGTCGAGATCGCCAACCCAGGGGATGTGATCCTCGCCGGGCAGCTCGACGAACCGGGAGCCCGGGACGAGCTCGGCGATCTCCCGACCGCACTCGATCGGGACGAACTTCTCGTCTCGATGCAGGACCAGCGTCGGCACCTGAAGCGTGGAGAGGATCGGGCGCACGTCACTGAGGAGAGCCGTCTCGACTCGCGAGCGGATCGCCGCCGGGCTGCCGATCGAGCGCTCGAAAGCCGCGAACGCCTTCACGGATTCGGCGGTGGCTACGCTCGGTGCGATCGCTCGCAGGGACTCGCCCGTGCCCCACTGATCGAAGAGCGTCTCGAGATCGAAGTGATCCTGGGGCATGCGCACGAAAGACCCGAAGAAGGCGGCGCCCCGGGTGCGCTCGGGGTAGCTCGCGGCGAACAGGGCACTCATCGCCCCGCCCTCCGAAAGGCCGAACAGACCGACCTTCCCCGCGGCGGCGGCATCGAGGACGGCCACGAGGTCGGCCATATCGTCCTCGAGCGTCGCGACCTCGGGGCCGCGGTCGGACGATCCCTGGCCTCGCTTGTCATAGAGGATCACCCGTGCGAAGGCACTGAGCCGACCGACGAAGCGCTTGAACGCCGGCAGCAGCCAAGTCGGATCCAGGGAGTGCAGCCCACCGGGAACGAAGACCAGGTCGAGCGGCCCTTCCCCCACCACCTGGTAGGCGATCTGCACGTCGCCGTTGGCGGCGTAGCGGGTCTCGGGTTGCTCCACCATGTGGTGCGCAGCCTAGACCGCGGAGGCGCAATCACCTAGTCGACGTGGGACGATTGGGCACTGGCTTGGTCCTGGTGCCCATATCCAGAGACATCCACAGGTATACGCGGCTATCTGCAGCGGGTCCTGCGGGGGGAATGCAGCCTGGATCTCGCTTGCCAGAGCGGGATCAGGCGCTTCCCGACGTGCGAAGCCTCCCCGCATCGCACCCAGGAGTCGTCGGTTCGAGCCCGATCAGCTCCACTCGAGGAACCCCTGCGGATCCCGCCGGCAGCGCCGAACCACCGTCTCAGCCTCGAAGCGGAACCGGCTCATAGCCGTCCGGATCCCCAGCGGGGATTACTCGGCGGACACCTTCGGCCGACGGTCGATCCACGGCATCGCGTGCTCAAGCTGGGCCGCCACCTGGAGGAGAACGTCCTCGCGCAGCGTCTGCGCCGTAAGCATCACTCCGGCCGGAAGGCCGTCCTCAGTCGCCCCAAGCGGCAAACTGATCGACGGCTGACCGGTCGAATTCGCGATCGGGGTGTAGGGCGAGACCGCGTAGAAGTCGTCAATCCATCGCTCTACGTCCGCGTAGGCCGCGTCATCGTGTGCCGGCACCCCTGCAAGCGGCGGTCCAGAGGGCGTGGTGGGAGAGAGCAGGAGATCGAAGCGATCGAGAAACGCACCCAGTTGCCGCGATTCCGCGTTCCGGATCGACTCCGCGGTCGAGATGTCGAGTGCCCCAGTCTTGCGCGCGCGACGGATACAGGCGAGGGTTGCCGTCTCGACGCTCTCGGCACTCGCCACTCGACCTGCCATCGCAGCCAGTGCGGTGGCGATTGTGGCGATCAGCCATGGCCACACGACGAGGTGGAGCGCCCGGAATGCCTCGGCATCGACGGGCGGAGGCTCTTCCTCGACGCTGTGCCCCAGTCCCTCAAGGCATCGGGCGACGCGCTCGACAGCTTCCCGTTGCTCTCCCCCTGTCTCATGTCCCCAGTATGAGCGGGTGTGCATGGCGATCCTGAGCCGGCACGGATCCTCGCCGAGGCGCGTGGCGAGCGGGCGCGCCGGCCTTGTCACGTAGTAGTGATCGCCCGGAGCAGGTCCGCAAACCGCGTCGAGCAAGCCGGCGGCGTCCCGCACGGTGCGGCTGAGGGCGAACTCGTGCGGGAGCCCGCCCGGCGCCTCTCCGACCAGCGGACCGATCGGCGTTCGCCCACGCGAGGGCTTGAGCCCCACGAGCCCACACCACGCGGCCGGCACGCGGATCGAGCCGGCGCCATCGTTTCCGTGAGCGATCGGGAGAGCGCGAGCCGCAACCAGTGCGGCCGAGCCGCCGCTCGACCCCCCAGGGCTGCGGGTTGGATCCCACGGGTTACGAGTCGGTCCGCGGAGCACGGGAGCAGTGTCGAAGTTGCCGCCGAACTCCGGGGTGGCGGTACGAACGAGACTGAGCAGCCCAGCCGCGCGAAACCGCACGGCTATTGTCGAATCGAGCGCCGCGACCTGGCCTTCGAGCAGCCGGCTGCCGAAGTCGTAGGGGCGACCCCGTTCCCAGAGCGTGTCCTTGACACCGAACGGGACACCCGCAAACGGCCCCTCCCCCGCTGTTGCATCCTCGAATGGGCCGCTCACCACGGCATTCAACTCGGGCTCCACCTGCTCGATCGCCTGCAGCGCGGCCTGGCGTACCTCGGCGGCGCTGACCTGCCGCGCCGCAATCAGTTCCGCCAGGGCGGTGGCGTCGCAGGCCGCGTAATCGGATACATCCATCCAGGTGCCTCTGGGCGCCGACTCTAACCACTACCGCCCAGGACGAGGTGGGCGTCGGCCTCCCTCTTGCGCAAGCGCCACCGCGTGGTGCCTGGCGATCACCGCGAGCTGGGGCTTCTCACCCAAACTCAATCGGCACCAACCACGTTCCGGTGCCCAAATCCAACCTAATCCCCGGTAATCCATGGGTATCCGTGCTGGAGGGTCAAACGAGCCCGCGGACCACGATCCGCTTTCTTGAGCCGATTCCCCGGCCTCAGACATCCCAACGCCTCCCCGCATCGCACCCAGGAGGTCGTCGGTTCGAGCCCGATCAGCTCCATATACGGGGCTGGAACCGCTTCTCATTGCCCTCAGGCTGCCGGCGCTGCCGCGTGAAGCATCGCCCAGACACCGACGGGGCCAATCTCGAATTCCTCGATCACGTCGAAGCCGGCATGCTCGAAGAAGGGCACGTTTCGACGTTTCGACGTAACCAGGAAAGCCGGGACGCCCATACGGCCGGCCTCAGCCAGCCCGGCGGTCACCAGCGCCGATCCGATGCCCTGTCCTTGCCGGTCGGGCCGAACCGCGAGCAGGTCAAGGACCCAATGCGGTTCAGGGGGAAGGTGCTTCTCGACCGTCCCGAACGCCCGCATTGCCCGAGGCAGGTGCCGCCCGAAGGCGGACGCGAAGGCCGGCAACTGGCGCAGTTGCCCGAGCACCGAGGGCTTCGGATCATCCGGCTTACCCCAGAGCGCAACGCCGCTGAGGTCCTCCGTGGTCCAGGCGGCGTCATTGGGCAGATACTGCTGCCGCAAAACGTGCCCCATGCCGCGGCGCAGGGCAGCGCCCCGGCGCGCCTCGTCGGGCACCAGATAGACGTTGATGGGATCGTCGAAGAGTGCGTCCGCCAGGACGTCGTCCAGCGTTGGCGCGTCGTCGGTGCGTGTCAGGCGGACCGTGGCGGCCATCGTTCCTTCCCGAGAGCGGTCTTGGCTTGGTCAGCGGGTTTGCCGATGCCGAGTCTACTCGGGATCCTGCCCGCGGCGGAGCAATTCAGCCCCCGTTTGCCCTCCCCTGAGCCGGCCGCTGCTCCAGCCTGGTGGCGATGCTGGTGGTACCGCTTGGGCCAAGGGTTCGGCGCGCGAGGGTGGGCGTGTCCACTTGCGTCCAACCACCCACGCTCACCCCGCACTGCGATACTGCCAGCCAAGCGCATCGACGCCATTCTCTGCGTCATGCGCGCGCCGCTCAAGTTGATGGCGAGCGTAAGGAGGTCACCCAATGAGCCTTGCCTACAGGTTGCTCTACCGAGTCGGGTTCACCCCGTGGGAGCAGATGGCCGGATCGGGCCCGATCGCCGAGCAGATTTCAGCTCTGTTCGACCGCGAGGCGGCAGGGCGCCGGCAGCCCTACGGCAAGGCGCTCGATCTCGGATGCGGGAGCGGCATCTGGGCGGTGAAGCTGGCTGCCCGAGGATGGGAGGTCACGGGCGTGGACTTCGTCCCGAGGGCGCTCCGCCAGGCGGCGGATCGGGCGCAAGAGGCCGGCGTCGAGGTCCAGCTGATCGAGGGCGACGTGACGGCGCTGGACGGCGCTGAGGTCGGCTCCGGGTTCCAACTGCTCCTCGACTTCGGATGCTTCCACGACGAGCTCACCGATGCCCAGCGCGCGCAGGAGGCTCGCGCGGCGAGCGCTCTCGCCTGCCCCGGCGCCAACCTGCTTCTGATGGCATGGGCGCCGGGGCGCAGAGGGCCGCTGCCGCGCGGCGCGAGCCGCGAGGACATCGAAGCGGCCTTTTCCGAGTGGGAGATCATCGATGAGCAAGCGATGGACGCCTCGAAAGCGCCCCGCTACGTGAGGCACGCTGAGCCGCGCTTCTTCCGGCTCAGGCGTGCGTGACGCGCGCGGTTCCGCAATCGCCTTGGGCACCAATGCCGCTCCGGTGGCCGAGTCCACTTGATCACCGCTGATCCGCGGTCCGCCTTGGACGTTCTTAGGTGAGCGAAGCGGACCGAGGAGAACCCGAGGACCTCTCACCGCTGGTTTCGGATCGCGCGGAAGATCGTCGGGCATCACCGCAGACAATCCGCGGGAGGCAGGTAGCCGCGCGGGCTAACAGCAGCTGCAGCCAGCGATGGCCGCGACTGCGGCTGCCGAGGGCCTGGCGAGGCCACGGGAATTGCTGCCCACCACTGCGGTCCGGGAGTCCCCTCCGGTGGATGCCGGCTGCTGGGCTCCGCCGCGATAGCCGGTCAGGATTCGCAGCTCGGTCTCGCCGACCGTCAGCTCGATCTCGATCTCATCCTCACCGCAGGCCCGCCAGCCGGCGTGCTCGGTCCCGTCGAGGAGCACCCTGACGGCGCTAAGTCCCGGTATGCCGCTCACCTTCACCGCAGTTTCCCGTCCGGCCCTCGATGGCGTCGCCGCGTACGTACTGACGATCAGCTCGCCGGCGTCCGTGTCGTTGTAGGCGCGGCTGATTCCGAGCGTCGGGTAATCCACCCCACGGATCGTCGGCGCGCTGAAGCGCCCGCGGTCGTGGCGGTTGAAGGCATCGAACCAGGCGCCCGCGGGGCCTAACTCCGGGACCATTAGCAGGGCGCTTTGTTGCCCGCGAGGCCAGGATTCGTCAAAGCCAAAGAACCAGCCGAAGCGCTCTGACTCTTCGCCGAAGAAGCGCGGCTCAAAGTGCTCCTCCGCATAGTCGCGCAGGCGCGTCTCGGTGGTTGTGTCGCCGAGCTCATGCGCCATCAGCAGCCCGATCGAAACGAGGCGGGGGTCGTCGAGCAGATGGACGACTTCGTGCCCGATCTTGTCCCATCCAAGCTGGCGCACCGCAAGCTCATAGAACCTCTGGCCGACGTCGGGGCGCTGCGGGTAGACGTAGGGCGTGGTGATCAGCGCCATGTAGGCGGACACGGGTTGCTCAAAGCTGCACGCCGCTTTCTCGATCGGGTCGTAGTAGGCGGCGAACCACTCGAGCTCGCCGCGCCTGTCGATGCCCATGTAGTGCTGCTGGGCGAACTCGATCCAGCCGTCGTAGGTCTTGTTGAGACTGTCGCCGTGGAGGGTGTCGTAGAGCCTCAGCCCGAGGCCGGCGCCGCTCACGCAAAAGGGCCAGATCTTCGTGTTCTCACAGTGCGGACCCTCCGGCCGAGCGCCGAGCTGGGAGCTGATCAGGCCGGCGATGTCCTGATGGGTCCATTCGAAGCGCCGGTCCATATAGCCGGTCACCTCGAACGGCTCGCGGTAGCGGTCGTCGCCGGAGACCGCTGCGTAGACGCCGAGAATGAGATTGAAGAAGCCGCGGTAGAACAGGTTGCCGTCGGAGCCGATCGGGTCCGGCTGGAGGCCCCAGGGTTGCTTGCCGTTGCCGGTCCAGCCGGGCGGGTCGTAGCGGCCACGGAGGTTCTCTGGCAGGTAGGGCATCCACTCCGGTGGATAGGCGTCGGCGTTGGGGTCGGCCCCGATCAGCGTGATCCAGTCAATCGCTCCCCAGAAGGTGGTGCTGCGCTCGACCAGGCCGGCGGCGATCTCGGTATAGACCTCTCGCCATGCCGGTGTGGCATCAGCCATCAGCGGCAGGGCGTAGGAGGTCTCGGAGAGGTCGAAGCGCGGGAAGGCACACATCGGTGCGGTTGATTCGCGGTCCCACCACTGGTGTGGCTCGCCCTCGCTGCTCCAGTCATCCGCGGTGGTCGCCTTCTCCCAGATGTGTCGCAACCACCCTCGCGAGCGCTCGTTGAGTTCGATTGTGGGTTCCCCCGCCGTCCGCACGATCAGCCCTTCGGCGCCGGTTCGCCGGCGGGGACCCGGATCTGAATCAGCTTGGCGCGAGCTCGCCAGTGCGCCTCCTGCTCGGCCGGCAGCGCCGCGAGCGCTGGCTCGACGGTGATCCGTCCTGCATACGGAGCGTCGGAATCGTGCCGCTGCGGTTTGACCGGCGGCGCCTGACGTGGGCCGAGCGGCCGCCCGATAGGGGCGACGACCCGGGTCAGTCCGTGGAACCACAGAAGCAGCAGGGCGTTGCCCTCGAGCGCGGCCCGGCCCTGCTGGACGTCAGAAACGATCCGACCCGCGGCCCGCGGGTGAAGCAGGGCCCTGATCGCATCGCCCGAGCCGCGGTAACGCAAGGCGCAGTCGTAGCGGTCCGCCTCGCCTGACTGGAAGCGCATCGTCCGCGCTTGGGGGTCGAAGTGGAAGCTGGCTGCGGCTCCATCGCCGGACGCAACAACGATCGTGCGAGGGGCGGTGACCTGACGACGGAAGCGGGGCACGAAACAGCTGGCCAGCGCCATCGCCCGACCAAGGACCGTCAGGAGAAGCTGGAGGAGCTGACGCGACACCATGGCGACACTATCGGGAACCGGATAGGTTCCGGTCTCGGTGAAGGTCGCCTACGTCTCTCTACCTCCGGTCACACCGCCGGCTACAAGCCTGGTCAGATGATCCTGCCCCAGCTCGCACGGAGTTGTCGGGCGCCCTGATCGGCCTGAAGGCCCTCGAACTGTCTCGTCTGCGGATCTCTGGGGCCGCTGCTGGGCCGCCGTATGGGGGCTCGATTCTGCGGCCCGCCCTGTCGATCTGAGGCCAGCCGGATCAGGCGCCCGCTCGACGGCGCGCAGGTGGGTCGGTTTCGCCCCGCTCGCCTTCCTCGAGACCGAGGCCAAGGGCGTAACCGAGGCAGAGATCGACAGACTCGGCGGCCAGCAGGCCAGCCGCCAGTTGGTTCTGGAGGATCTCGGAGAAGGGCTCGATCCCAAGCTGGTCGAGAATCCCGAAAGGGCCGACGTCAAGTGCCGTCGCCGTCGTCCAGGCCAGATCCACTTCTTCCGGCGTCACCACGTCGTTCGCAACCAACGACACGGCACTTCCCAGCAGGGTCGAAAGCAGTGCCTCGGAGGCAATCTGCGGGCTTGGCCCGGCGGACAGAAACGCCGGCTCCTGGAATGCGGGGGCAGGGTAGTCGTAGAAACCGTTACCGGACTTGAGGCCGAGCTTGCCCGCCTCCACATACTGGGTCAGAAAGGGGACGACTTCGGCTCGCAGGGCCTCGCGGCTGGAGTCGGTCGAGGGACGTCGCCAGCTGTCGAGGATCACGTCCAGTCCGAAGAGATCCATCATTCCGAAGGGGCCGAGGGGCGCTCCGCGATCCGACATCCAGGCGCGATCGATCTCGTCCCGGGTCGCATGGCCACGGAGCAGCAGTGTCATCGCCATAGCGAGCAGCGGACCATTGATTGCGTTGAAGACGTAGCCCCGGTTCTCCTTCTTCAGCACCAGGGGGACGCCGCCGAGGCTGAGGACGTACCGACGCAGGACGTCGATCGTCGACGAGGCAGTGCGTGGCCCACCGACGATGTCGAACAGGAGCGACCCGAGGTGTGAGTGCAGGGCCGCAAACAGTTCGCCGCGCCTGACCACGTTCTCGATCTCGGAGACGAGGAGGGCCGAGGTGTTGGTGGTGAGGATGGTTCTCCTGGGAGCCACCTGGTCGAGCTGTCGATGGATCTGGCGCTTGAGGTCGAGGTCTTCGAAGACCGACTCGCTCACCAGGTCGGCGTTCGAGGCAGCCTGCGCGAGGTCGGCGACGATTGAGACCCGCGCACGCCCGGCAGCGACGTCGTCGGAAGAGCAGTAACCGCTCTGAACCAGGAAGGCTGCAATCCCCTCGTGTCGAGCGGAAACGGCGTCCAGGTTGTCCTCTTGCGCATCGTGGAGCACTACCTCATAGCCGGAGACGGCCGCCACCAGGGAGTTGGCGCAGCCCATGGTTCCGGCGCCTACGAAACACACCGTGCGAACGTCGTCGAGCGTCATGGTCCGTTGCCTCGCCTTATGAGAGCCCCCGCGGGAGATTGTCCGGGATGATCAGGTTGGTGCTGCCCTCGGTGACCAGCGCCGCCCGGTGTTCGAGGATCGGAAGCTCAGCGAGTGCGTTGACGAGGTGGAACTGCGTCGGGTTTTGCTCCCACGTCAACTGGTGCCACTCGATACTTCCCTCGCCTACTAGGACGGAACGGAACTCGTTCTCGGACGGGTAAGCCGTCGGCTCGCTGGTGGTCTGACCGAAGCCGCCCACGCCGGGCAGATAGCGCCACGCCATCGGCGTGCTCTCGGCTTGGGCCCGCTGTCCGGCTTCCATCTCTTCTTCGGTCGGAGCTCGCAGGTCGGTGATTGCGATGTCGACGATCTTGTGGCCGAAGTGGCTCGCGCTCGATCGCCATTCGCCGTGCAGCACGGTGTGGTCGGGGATGTCGGCATAGATCTTCGGTATGCCCTGAAGCTCCCGACCGGTCAGAATCGGGTCGGTCAGGTTCTCCCACATCACCAGCGTGTACTGGCCGGTCAGTTTGTCGTTCTCGCCGTTGAAGACCGCCGAGGCATTGACCGCAATCATGTTGTAGCCGTGGCCCGCCAACCAATCGACCTGCCGGTTGCGGGCGTAGAAGACCGACACGAGGGCTTCTTCGCCAACCTCGAACGGCTCCGGCAGATAGCGCTCCAGCTGCTCGCGGTCGGTGAGGTATGAGATGACCATGGTTGTGACGTCGTGGTACCAACCGCTGGCCTTCGGGCTTAGGGGCCGAGGGCCGAAGTGGGCCGGCATCACGTAGCTGCCGTTTGGATCGAACTTGAACATCAGGCTTCCGCTCTCTCTGGCTTCGGGCAGGTTTGATGGTGGCGGCCGAGGGGCGGCCTCCCGGCCGCCCCTCTCACCGCCTTCCCTCAGCGAGGCAGCGATCTGGCATCGCTAGTTCTTCGGCTTGCAGGTGGTCGAGTGCGTGTCCGAGGTCTTACTACCGTCCTCGAAGAACGTCGTCGCCTTCCAATAGAGCTTCTTCGGCTTGCACTTGGCTTGCACGTACCCGCTCCTCGGGTTCGTGATCTGGAAGAGGCTGAGCGCGCCGGCAGCGAGCGGGCTGCTCCTCACATCGAGCGCCTGCCGGTACTTGCTGCCCGACTTCGACTTCTTCAGCTTGCCGACGAGGATCGAGGCCGGGAGGCCGGCGAACTCCCCCGTTGGCTTGATGAAGAGGAGCAGCTCGCCGCCGGGCTCGTTGAAGGCGACGACCTGATTGTTGATGACAATCGCCCCCGTGGCGGTGCCGACGCGCACGACGGCCTTGCTGCCGCTGTCAGCCGAGACGATCGACTTCCTGCCGCAAGCCTTCTTGGCGTCGGCGGGCAGAGCTGCACGCACGAGACCGACCGCGTCGGTCTTGCAGAAGGGCCACTTGTTGTTGTTGAACTTGAGCTGCTTAGGGAAGTCCAGGACCGTCCGGAACGACTTCGGCGGCTCGTTCGTCCCGGGAACGTCGAAGGTCGTAATCATGTTCACGTACTTGACGTCCTGGTATTTGCTCTTCGAGATCTTGGTTGGCTTGATCTTTGCGATCTCGGTCTGAATGCTCTCGTCGGCAGTGGCAAACGAAACGACCCCCACGCCGATCACTACCGTCAGCACCAATACTGCGAACCGCCTCATTCGGATCCTCTCCTACCCGTTTTCTGGCGAACCCGCCGCCAGGGTAACTTGCATCATTCCTGAGCTTTGTTGCGTACCGTGGTGCAACCTTAGCGCAGCGCCTCCGCGCTCGCAGGGGGAAACCTCGAGCATGGAAGATGCTGCGGCTGCAGCTACGCTAGAGGTCATGAGCAGCGAGGCAACACTGCCCGGGAGCGGCGAGGCGGAAGCCCGACGTCGGCCCGGGCCCGAGGACGCGATCGAGGTCGCACGCCGCGAGTTCCTTGCCTGCCGCAGAGTCGACATCGGCCGCGTCGCCGACGAACTCGGCGTCAATCGGACCACCGTATACAGGTGGTTCGGGGGTCGCGGCGAGCTGCTGGCCGAGACCATGTGGTCGTTGTCCCGCGAGGTCGCCGACACCGCGCTCGAGCAGAGCAATGCGAGAGGGATCGATCGGGTATTCGAGACCATGCGCACATTCGTCGAGGTGATCTCCACGAGCCCCGCCTACCTACACCTCCTCGAGAATGAGCCAAGGGCCGCGGCCCGGGTCCTATTCAACGGGCCCCACAGCATGCGCGCACGCTCGATCGCATGGAACGAGGAGCTGCTCAGGGCCGAGGGCGACCTGCTCGCGCCGGGCGTCGATCCGGCGCTGGCCGCACGGGCGATCACCCGCTGCGGCGAGGTTTTCCTCTATGGCGACCAACTCGGCGACGCCGACCCGAACGTTGCCGACACGGTCGAGATCGTCCGCCTGATCCTCGACGGGGCGACGGCAAAGCCGGAGGGCCCGCGGGTCTAGGCGAGCGTCCTGAGGTCCCCGGGACGCGCCGGCGGGCGCGAGTCCAACTGGCGGCCGGCGGGCGCTCCACCTCGGAGACACTGTCTTTCACGGCTACTGGTGGCGGATGGCTCGGCGCCACGGGCCATTCGACGTGGTCCTCGCGATCCACTACATGGGTCCGCAGGGATCGGTGATCGTCCCGTTGTTCTGCAGGAACTGGGCGATCTGACCGTACCACCGCCGCCTCTGTCTCAGGGTCCGGAGAAGCCTCCCGAATAGCAGGCATCGGACCCACAGACGTTGGTCACGGCGCCGTTCGGGGCGAGGAAGTCGGAAATGAGGTGCAGGCCGGTCGGCGCCCCCCGCGGCGCACCGTGGGGGTCCTCGCCGGCCTCGTTGGGAACGTTGGTCAGCGGCGGCGGCGAGACGCCGATCATCGGCGGCGGTGGTGAGGGGTTGGCGCGCTCGGGACCGATGTCGAAGTAGATCGCGGCTGAACCCTCGTAGGGATAGGAGGAGATCGCCGGCACGTCCCAGAGCACGTCGACCCCCGGCCAACGGCCCGGATAGAGAACCGGCGTATGGGTCTGGGCGCCGATCGTCCGCGCCTCGACATCCGCCTGGAAGTTCGTTACCTGGTGGTCGCCGAGGGCGATGCTCATCAACACCTCGTGCGCGGGCGTGTCCGGCAACGGCTCGGTCGTCATCCGGTGGGCGTAGCCGTTGGGCTCACCCCGGTCCCAGAGCATCTGGATCAGCGAGAGGATCAGCGGATGCGAGAGGTCATCGGAGTAGTTCGCCTCGAGGATCTGCGCGAAGGGCTCATAGTCGACCGAGCGTGGCAGCAGGACCGAGTAGTTCATCGCCGGCACGTTCAGAGCCGCCCGGGTGAAGTCGGGCGAGAGGGCCGTCAGTGCCCCGCCCATGATCCCGCCCTGGCTGCTGCCGTCGTAATAGAGCTCCGAGGGGTCGATCACACGGGCGCTGCCGAGGGTGGCGCCGTCGGCGTGGAAGTTGACGTCGCTGAGGAAGCCCCCCTGCGCCGCGGTCGTATCCATCAGCCGACCGAGGTAGAGCTCGTTCAGCAGCCCCTGCTGGAGGCGGTCGGCGAGCTCGGGGAAGTTCGAGAGGTCGGGAAGGATGTGGAGGCCGGTGTTGGCTACGTCGTTGCCGGACATCCCGATCTCGTCAGTGGCGCAAAGGACGAAGTTGTAGTCCTGGGCAAACTCGTTCTGGATATCGGCGTTGTAGACCTCCGAGGCGCTGCCGAAGAGCCCGTGCCCGTAGACGGCCGGCCGGCCCGGGTATGCGCCGACGTCGTCGACCGCGGAGTGCGGGATCGTGCAGTCGAAGTTGGCGGTCCAGTCACCGTTGCGGGTCGGAAGTCCGCCGGCGTCCAGCTTGAAGCGCCCGCCCGGGGCACAGCTCGGGAACAGGTAGCAGGGAACCTCAAAGCTGCCCCTGACCCGCCGTGCGACGCCCGGCTTGGGGTCGGTGTTCACGGTGTCGACGCTGAACGATGGCGCCGCTCCGGCAACGACGCCATCGGCGAGCTCCGTGTCGCCGAGTTGCGAGAAGGCATCGTCGCGAATGTGGAGCGCGCGCCGAGCGATGTTCTGATCGCTGGCGACGGTGAAGTCCCAGGCAACGTAGAGGTTGGCGCGCCTGATTCCGGCCGTCCGCAAGGTCGAGAAGATCGAGTCGAAACGCCCCCGCCACTTGTTGATCGGGCGCTTCTTGGAGGGCAGGTCGTCGCGGTAATAGCGGAAGCCCTCCGGAGCGGGGATCACATTGCCCTCGGAGTCCTTGAGGTTTCGCATCGCGACGATGTAGCGGTGCTTGGCGTCGAAGTTCCGCGCCGGGTGGATCTCCAGCGCCGTCTCGCCCGGGCCGGAGGCGTTGGAGTCGATCTCGACCCAGATCGGCCAGCGCTCGCCGGTGTTCGCGTCGATGACGACGACCGGAGTGCGCTTGCCGGTATAGCGGCCGAGGTCGTTGATCGGCACCGGCGCGGTCTTCGCCAGCGCGGCGGGGTTGTCGAGGCCGGGGACGCGCACAACGATTCCCTGACCGGGGCTGAAGCCGTCGTTTGCGTTGTAGGGGGCGGCGGCGATGTGGACGCTCGCGGAGTTGGCCGGCATCGCCGCAGACTGAAAGTTGATCCGCCGCCCGGTCTCGGTGGCGGGGTCGGGGACGGTGTGGAAATCATCGGGGAAGGGCAGCATGCAGAGCGAGTCGCCGGCCGAGCCGATGAAGTTGCACTGCGAGGCCCTCGACAGGTCGAGAGGGCGCGGCTTGCAGGCAGCGCTCTGGCGCACGAGCTCGCGGGAGGCCTTGCTGGCGCCGGCCTTGACCCGTAGGGTGCGGCCCCGACAGGACTCCACGGCGCTCTTGCCGGAGGAGCTCAGGGGCAACCTCACCTTCTTTGAGCTGGAGCGCTTGAAGATCAGCCTGCGACTCTTGGTCAGCGCCCGGTACTTGGGGCGGTCGAAGGTTGAGGACAGCCCCCTGACCTTGACCTTGGCCCTACGGCCCTTGCGGACCTTCAGCGTGACCCTGGCCTTGACCGAGCCGTTCGCGAGAATCCCGCTCTGGCCCTTGCTGAGAAGCTTCACCTGAGGCTTGGCGGCCTGGGCACTGGTGGCGGTCAGTGCGAACGCCCAGATGGCGATCAGCGCGAGCAGCAGCTTGGTGCTTCCTCTCACGCCTACACCTCCGCTGGTCGGATCGGCGGGAAAGCCCGCCGCGATGGGACCCTTGCGGTTCAGGACGCTATCACCGCCCAGGGGAAAGGCTTCGCGCCGCGCTCGGCCGAGCTCGAGCCGGCTTGAGCACGGCTGCTAGCTTGTGATTCAGCCCCGCAATCGTCATTGGCTCGTTGACCGAGTCTCGGTGACACCACGGGGATCTCCTACCCGAAGGACGCGGTTCGGACATGAACGCCTTGGGTTCTCGCGCGCTCACTTGAGCGCCTCGGCGGAGGCCGGCGCATGGACCTGCGACCGCTGCGCGGTGACGGCGCGGTGGATGACCGGCGCCGTATCCGCGGGGCTTCCCGCCGAATGGTCAGAGAAGGGCGATGAGCACCACTGTCTCGGATGCCGGCGGGTGCTCGCCGGTGAGGCGGCCGAGAGGACCGGCGACGGAGCCGGCACCACCCGTGAGCAGCGCCTCCAGCTCCGCAAGGTCGGAACCCTGGAGTTTGAGATCAGGCGCAACCCAGATCGGCCCGATCGCGCAATCGCCCATGCCTGCCACACCTCGGTGCCCGCCGTGACCAAGGCTCGCCGCCGACTCGCCTAGCGGCGCCGGAATCTGCTCCGCCGGTCGGAGCGAAGGTGGAGCGGACACGGGCGGCGGAGCGCAACCCTTCGGACGACAGGACCCGACCAACGGACCCTTGCGCGGTTGCTTTGCCGGCTGGGCGTCGCTACTGTCCCTGCGGGGATGACCGTTCACGGATGAACGGAACGACGACTACAACCGATTTGCGTCCAAGCGCCACCGAAAGTGCCGGAGGCGTCTGCGAGGCTCCACGCCCACGGACAACCAATCCGCTGCGGCGGCTCGCCCGGGACCTGGCGGCGGAGCGGCGGCGGAGCGGCGGGGCGCCTGGAGAACTTGGCTTCGATCTACGTCGGTCGATGCGGCTGGCGCGCGACCCGCTCTCGGTCCTAATGCCCCTCTACGAGCGCTTTGGGCCGATCTTCTCGATCCGGGCCTTGCATGTGGTCGAGACGTTCATGGTCGGACCCGAGGCCAACCGGCTGATCACCGTCACCGACCGCGGGAACTTCGGCTGGCGCGACGGCGAGATGGGAGAGCTGATCCCGCTGCTCGGTGACGGGCTGCTGACCACCGATGGCGCCTATCACGACCGTGCCCGCGAAATCCTGATGCCGGCCTTTGGAGCCGAGCGGATCGCGGCCGCGGTGGAGTCGATCGAGAACGAGACGCGGCGATCGATCTCGGGCTGGCGGCAGGGCGGGCTCGTCGATATCAACCGATGGTCGCGGACGACCGCTCTGCGGATCGCGATGCGCGCCCTGCTCGGACTCGACCCCGACGACCAGGGAGCCGGCGCGACCGCAACCCGGCACTTCGAGCGGGCGCTCCGGTACTACGGCAGTGACTTCCACGTGCGACTGCTTCGCGGTCCGGGGACGCCCTGGTCGAGGACGCTCTCCTCCAAGCGGGCGCTGGACCGGATCGTCTACCGCGAGATCGCCGCCCGGCGGTCCCAGCCCCCCGACGACCCGAGCGACGTGCTGGCGATTCTGACCGCCGCCGAATCCCCGACCGGCGGGCGGCTCAGCGACCTCGAAATCCGCGATCACCTGGTGACGCTGCTGTTCGCGGGCCACGACACGATGACCTCGACGCTTTCGCTGCTTCTCTATGAGTTGGCTCGCCATCCCGCGGAGCGCGATCGCGTGATCGACGAGGTCGCCGACGCGGGATCGATCCCGGCGGCCGCCCTCGAAGGCCGGTTGCCGGCGCTCCTACGCTGCCTCGAGGAGACGCTGCGTCTGTACCCACCCGGCTGGGTGGGGCCGCGCCGCAACCTGCGTGAGTTCGAGTTCGAAGGCGTGCGGGTGGCCGCCGGCTCCGCGGTCAACTACAGCTCGCTGATGACTCATCGCCTGCCCGAGCTGTTCCCGGAACCGGAGCGGTTCCTACCGGAGCGCTTCCTTCCCAGCGCGCGAGCGAAGCTGCCGCCCGGCGCCTACATACCCTTTGGGGCGGGTCCGCGGATCTGCATCGGCAAGCGTTTTGCGCTCATCGAAGCCCAGGTTGTCGCGGCGACCGTGCTCCGGCGGTTCCGCCCCGAGGCGCTCGACAGCCGGCCGCCGCAGCTGCGCCCGATGCCGACGCTCGGCCCCCGGGAGGGGCTCAGGCTGCGGCTGACGAGGTCCTGAGCGGGGCGCACCAACAGCCGCGATAGGCTCAGCTCACCAGCAGCAGGAGGAGAGCCTTGTCCGAGCAAACATCCGCGCCCGAGATTCCCGACCTCGACATCAGCGCATTCGTTCTCGCGCGAGCGGCCGAGCATCCAGACAAGCCGGCTTTGGTCGACGGGCCAAGCGGGCGAACGATCACCTACGGCCAGCTCGAGGCGATGAGCGGGACGCTCGCCGGGGCGCTGGCGGCACGCGGAATCGGCAGGGGCGACGCGGTCTGCATCTACATGCCGAACCTCCCCGAGTACGCGGTCGTGTTCCACGGCGTGACCCGGGCCGGAGGGGTCAACTCGACCGCAAATCCGCTCTACACAGCGAACGAGCTCAGCCACCAGCTGCATGACTCCGGCGCGAAGATGCTGGTCACCGTGCCAATGTTTCTCGACAACGCCCGCGAGGCGGTCGCCGGCACCGACGTCTCCGAGATCGTCCTCGTCGGAGCCGAGGGGGGCGAGGAAGGCGTCACCGACATCGTCGAGCTACTCGGCTCGGGCGCCGAGCCGCCGGAGGTGGCGATCGACGCCGCCCGCGACCTCTCCGTGCTGCCCTATTCGAGCGGCACGACAGGCCTGCCCAAGGGGGTGATGCTCACCCACCGCAACCTCGTCGCCAACATCCTGCAGACCAACGCGGCGATGCCGATGGAGCCCGACGACGTCCTGATCGGCGTGCTCCCGTTCTTCCACATCTACGGGATGACGGTGATCATGAACATGGGCCTGGTGAGCGGCAACACGATCGTGACGATGCCCCGCTTCGACCTCGTGCAGTTCCTCTCCCTGATCGAGGAGCACGGCGTCACCTGCGCCTACGTGGTGCCGCCGATCGCGTTGGCTCTGGCCAAGCACCCGGCGATCGACGAGGCCGACCTCTCCTCCTTGCGGATGGTCATGTCGGGAGCGGCGCCACTCGGGCCGGAACTGACGGAGCAGGTCTCGAATCGACTCGACGTGCCGGTCACGCAGGGCTACGGGATGACCGAGTTGAGCCCCGTCAGCCACTTCTGCCCGCTCGAGAACATCAAGCCGGGGACGATCGGGCCCGTCCTCCCCGGCACCCAGTCGCGGATCGTCGATCCCGAGAGCGGTGAGGACGTGGCCGAGGGCGAGCGCGGCGAGTTGTGGGTGCGCGGACCGCAGGTGATGGTCGGCTATCTCAACAACGACGAAGCGACCGCGGCGACGATCACCACGGACGGCTGGCTGCGGACCGGCGACGTCGCCGTCGTCGACTCCGACGGCTACTACTCGATCGTCGATCGGCTCAAGGAACTGATCAAATACAAGGGCTTCCAGGTGCCTCCGGCGGAGCTCGAGGCGATCCTGATCGCCCACCCGGCTGTCGCCGACTGCGCCGTGATCGGCGTGCCGGACGAGGAAGCGGGAGAGCTGCCGAAGGGCTTCGTCGTGATCGCTGATGGCAGCGAGGTCAGCGATGAGGAGCTGCTCGGCCACGTCGCGGAGCAGGTCTCCCCGCAAAAGAAGCTGCGCCTGCTGGAGCGGATAGAGGCAATCCCGAAGTCCGCCTCGGGGAAGATCCTCAGGCGCGAACTGCGAGACCGCTGAGCGGAGAGGGCTGACGGGCCCCGGCGTCGGTGGCACGCAGCTATACGGTGGCGGGATGAGTGCACCTGGCCCCGAGCGCGGCCCCAGCCTCTGGCTCGATCCGGCACCTGAGGC
Source organism: Acidobacteriota bacterium (assembly GCA_032122625.1). Lineage (GTDB taxonomy): Bacteria > Actinomycetota > Thermoleophilia > Solirubrobacterales > 70-9 > CAXMST01. The sequence continues at coordinate 13,774 of JAQBGG010000029.1, read as the reverse complement.
CGGCCCCCCTCTGGAGGGCACCGCCCGGGCCGACGTCGCGGTGATCGGCGCCGGATACACCGGGCTCAGCGCCGCGATCGAGCTGCGACGGCGGGGCCTCGAGGTGGCGGTGCTCGAGCGCGACTACGCCGGCTTCGGCGCCAGCGGGCGCAACGCGGGCCACCTGACACCGACGATCGGCAAGGACCTGCCGAGCCTGCTCAGGGGCTTCGGGCGTGAGCGGGGCGGGGCCTTGATCCGCCTCGCCGAGGGCGCCGTCGAACACGTCGAGGGGGCAATCGGCGAGCATCGGATCGACTGCTCCTACCGGCCGGTCGGAAACCTCGTCGCCGGTATTCACGCGGGCCAGCGGTGGCGGTTGGAGAGATCGGCGGCAGCCGGGGGTGAGCTCGGAGCCGCGCTGCAGATGCTGGATTCGAGCGAGCTGGCCGAGCGTGGCATCCCCCGCTCGTTCACCTGCGGCTATCTGGAGAAGCGTGGCGGCGTGCTCGACCCCGGCCGCTACGTCCGCGGCCTGCTCGACGCCGCGCGGGCCGCGGGCGCGAGCGTCCACGAGCGCTCGCCGGTGCTCGAGATCCAGCCCGGCGAGGGCGGGCAGGTGCTGCGCACGCCCCGCGGCGAGCTCAGCGCGGATCGCGTCGTGATCGCCACCAACGCCTACACACGCGAGCTCGGGACGCCCGCCGGTGGGCCTGTCGCGGTGCGTGTCTCTCTGCTGGCCACCGACCCGCTTCCGTTCGAGCTCCGTGAGCGGATCGGCTGGAGCGGCGAGGAAGGGATCTACACCGCTCACGAGGTTCTGGAGAGTCACCGCCTGACGGCCGACGGCCGCATCCTCTCCGGCTCCAGATACGTCCGCTACGGCAACGGTGGAGTTCCCCTACCCGACCGTGACCCCGGCGTCTTCGCCCTGACGGAAGCGATGCTCCGTCGGCGCTTCCCCGAGATCGGAGAGCTGCCGATCGCCCGTTTCTGGTCCGGCCCGATCGGCTTCAACCTCAGCTTCCTGCCCTGGGTCGGCCGCAGCGCTGACGGCCGGATCAGCTGGGCCGTCGGCTTCGCAGGACACGGAATCGCGCTCGCCAGCCTCGCCGGAACCTGGCTGGCCCGCCTCGTCTGCGACCAGCAAGCCGGCGTACCGGAGCTGACCGAGGCTCCACGACCGCGAATGCCGCCGGAGCCGTTCCGCGGACTGATCGCCCGCGGATTGATCAGCGGGCTCGAGCTGCTCGACCGACGAACCGACGACCGCGCCGGCGCAACTGGTTAGTCGGTGAGCAGGTTGAGCAGCGAGAGGAAGATATTGACGATCGCGACGAAGATGCCGGTCGCGAGCCATACGGCATCACGCTCGGTCGCGTGCTTACGCAGGTAGTTGAAGTAGGTCGTGATCAGCCCGGTCGAGATGACGATGATCGCCAGGCTGAGCAGGGGCGGAGCTGAGGTGCCGGCGATCAGCAGGACGATGCTGACCCCGACAGCTCCGAGGATTGCGAAGCTGAGCGGGCGGATCCATCCGGCGAGGTCCTTGGAGACGATGAACCCGATCGCCCCGGCGCCGACGGTGGCGAGGGCGGTGCCCCCGGCGGCCGTCGTCACCGCGTCGGGATTGACCGTGATCATCTGATTCAGAGCCGGGCCCAGCCCGAGGCCCAGCAACAAAGCGATCGTGTAGAGCCAGGCAACGGCGAACACGCCGACTCGGAGCCGCTCGACGAAGTTGGCAACCAACAGCATCCCGAAGCCGGCGAAGAAGCACCCCATGGCGGCGCCCTCGCTCATATCTCGACCGATGTAGCTGCCGAGGGCGAGGAACCCCAGGGCGACAGCGACGAGGAACATCACCTGACCGAGCAGGGCGCCGACATCGCTGCGAGCGGCCTCGATCGGACTGTGCTGGGCAGTCTCGCCGCCGTAGTTCCCGCCGTACTCGCTCATCAGTAAACCCTTTCCAGATGTGGCCTTTGTCCGAACGGGGACGTACTCACACCCCCCTTCGGCGAACCCGCCGAATCCCTTTAGCGCCGCGGCGCCGAGGGTTCCTTGCGAGCCAACTCGCGGAGGTTAGTGACTGAGCGGCCGACCAGCAGCACAAGCATCACGGTGGCAATTGCCAGACCAACGACGTCGAAGACCGTCAGGTCGAGGCCCACGAGCCGGAAGTCGAGCCCCAGCTTGAGGGCCAGGGCCGTGTTCAGCGCGATCAGGATCAGGCGGATCTCGGTCGGGCCGATCCTGCCGTAGCCGATGCTGAAGCGGTTGAAGGCGAAGCTCTCCAGGTAGACGTTGATCGAGAGGATCAGGTAGGCGACGACGATCAGCGTTCCGACGCTGAGCAACATGAACGGCGAGAGCCCGAGGCCGATGCCGATCGCGGCCGTGGCGATCGCGTCGACGAGGTGGTCGAGGTAGTAGCCGTAGGTCGGGCGCTCGATCCCGCGGACGCGGGCGAGGGTGCCGTCGAGCGAGTCCCCGACCCACTGCAGGACAAGCAGACCGCTCGCCATCCAGAGCCAGGCGAGGCTCTCGTTCGACAGCTGGTAGGCGGCGGCGACTCCGAATGCCGCCAGCACCCCGAGCGCGGTCATGTCGTCCGGCAGGATCCAGCGCGGCATCTTGCCCGCCAGCCACCGCAGGAAGCGCTTCTCCGGCGCGGCGAGCAGGAAGCTCTCCTCGCGCTCGGCGTGGACCGCTTCCTCGAGCTCGGGGCTCACCGGCGGAGCATACGGCCGAGGACTCCTACCGACGGGCGCCCCCAGGTAGGCTGAAACCGCTGTCGACCGCAAGGCTGGAGGAGCGATGACCCAGATCGAAGGATCACTACAGGGGTTTCGAGAGGTGGAGACGGGCGAGGGGTTCACGATCCAGAACCCGCGCCTGCTCAAGGTCGAACTCTCGGAGACAACCGTGATGGCGCGCGGCGGCGCGATGGTCGCCTACCAGGGGGACGTCCACTTCGAGCATCAGGGTGGCGGCATGAGTCGGCTGCTGAAGAAGGCGGCGACCGGGGAGAGCCTGCGCCTGATGAAGGCCAGCGGGTCCGGTGAGGTCTTCCTCGCCGAGCGGGCGATGCTGGTCCACGTGGTCCGGCTCGAGAATGATTCGATCACGGCCAACGGCCGCAATGTGCTCGCCTTCGAAACCGGGATCGATTGGGATGTGAAGCGGGTCAAGGGCGGCGCCACCGGGATGCTCGCCGGCGGCCTGTTCAACATCCACCTCGAGGGCAGCGGCACGGTCGCCCTGCTCTCCGAGGGTGAACCGGTGATGCTCGACGTCGGCGAGGCTCCGACCTTCGCCGACCCGCAGGCGGCGATCGCCTGGTCGGGAGGCGTGCAGACCTCCCTGAAGACCGACATGCAGGCCAAGAGCCTGATCGGCATGGGCTCGGGAGAGAGCGTGCAGATCGCTTACTCGGGGCAGGGCTGGGTGCTGGTCCAGCCTTCGGAGGGTCCGCCGGCCGTCGGAGTCTGACGGCCCGGGGCGGCGAGGCGTCTACGATCCCTGCTGCTGAGATGCGGATCCCGGACCTCCTCAAACCCGACCAGCCCTCGTTCTCGTTCGAGTTCTTCCCGCCGAAGAACGCCGACGGGAACGCCGAGCTGCTGAGGACGGTCGAGCGCCTGAAGGTCCTCGAGCCCGACTTCGTCTCCGTCACCTACGGCGCCGCCGGCTCCACCCGCGAGGGCACCGTCGAGGTCACAACCCGGATCAAGCACGAGCTCGGGATCGAGGCGATGGCGCATCTGAGCTGCGTCGGCGAGACGGTCGAGGGGCTGGAGACGCTGCTCGAGCGTCTTCACGAGGCCGGGATCGAGAACGTCCTCGCGCTGCGCGGTGATCCACCCAGGGGCGAGCCCGACTTCAAGCCTCCGGAGGGAGGCCTGCGGGGCTCCGCCGAGCTCGCGGCCTTCATTCGCTCCCGCGGGGATTGGGGGATCGGCGGCTCGAGCTTTCCCGAGGTCCACCCCGAGGCCGCCTCCCGGCCGGCCGACATCGCCTACGCGAAGACGAAGGTCGATGCGGGGGCCGAGTTCCTGATCACGCAGCTCTTCTTCGACAACGCGGTCTTCTTTCAGTGGCTGGCCGATGCGCGGGCCGCCGGGATCACCGTGCCGATCTTTGCCGGCATCCTCCCGATCCGCAGCTACGCTGGCCTGGTCCGCTTCTGCGAGACCTGCCAGGCGCGGATCCCCGAGCCTTTGCACCGCGGTCTGCGCGCCTGCGACGGCGACCCCGAGGCCGAGCGCGCATTCGGCGTCGCCTACGCGGCTCGGCAGTGCGATGAGCTGCTCGCCGGCGGAGTCGACGGCCTCCATATCTACACGCTGAACAAGGCTGATTCGACGCTCGCGGTTCTCGGCGCCGTGCAGGCCGCCAGACCCTGGGAGCGGGCGCCGGGATACGCCGGCGAGGACGCCATCACCGCCTCCTGAGCGAGTAGGGTCGGCATCGCAATGAGCGCCGCTGAGAGCTTCGACTACCGGGGACACCGAGTTTCCTACCGGTCGTACGGCTCGGGCGATCGCGTCCTGGTGCTGATCCACGGCCTGCTGATGAACCGGCAGATGTTCGCCCGGCTGGCGCCCGAGATGGCGGCCCGCGACAACCGGGTGATCTGCGTCGATCTGCTCGGGCACGGCGAGAGCGACAGCCCCGATGACGTCAACTTCTACTCGATGCCCGCCTTCGGGCACCAGGTCGCCGCCCTGCTCGACCACCTCGGTGTCGAGCGGGCTGTGGTCGGCGGTACGTCGCTGGGCGCCAACGTCTCACTCGAGTTCGCCGTCGCTCATCCCCAGCGGGCAATGGGACTGCTGATCGAGATGCCGGTGCTCGACAACGCGCTGGTCGCGGTTGCTTTTGCCTTCACCCCCGTGCTGCTCGCGAGCGCGCTCGGAGCCATGCTGCTGCGCCCAATCAGTCGGCTCACCCAGACCATCCCCCGCAGCCACCATCTCGTCGACATCGGCCTCGATTGGCTGCGTCGCGATCCGACCAGCTCGGCCAATGTGATGCAGGGCTTGCTGTTGGGCCGGACCTGCCCGCCGAAGTCCGAGCGGCAGACGATTACCGTTCCAGCTCTGGTCGTCGGCCACCTCTCCGACCCGATCCATCCGTTCAGTGATTCCGATGCTCTGGTCGAGGAGCTGGCCGATGCGCAGCTGCTTAACGCGGACTCGATTCTCGAGTGGCGACTCAACCCGGGACGGCTGGACGAGGCGCTGGCCGAGTTCCTCGACGGCGTCCACCCGGTGGGGAGCGACGTCGCCGCCGCCGCCTGAGATCACCGGTCCGGGCGACCGACCCCGTTCGCTAGGGTTCGCGGCCGATGGCATCCCGTAAGGAAGAGAAAGAGCGACTGCAACGGGCCCGTGAGGAGGCCGAGAGCACGTCGCACAAACAGGAGCGCAAGCGCCTGATCCTCGGTTACGTAGTCGCCGGTCTGATCAGTGCCGCCGTCCTCGTCGGGATCGTCGTTGCGATTGTCGGCGGGAGTGACGACTCGGGCGGAGGCAGTTCCGCCTCCGGGGACCGCCTCAACGACTCATTCGGGATCGTCCCCGACGGCGTCACCGTTGACGACCGCGACAGTGTCGAGCCGCCGACCAACGGCAACGCGACCGATCTTCAGGCCGCCGCCGACGCTGCCAACTGCGAGCTGCGAACCGATCAGAAGGACGAGGGCAACACCCACCTCGACCCGGGCGCCGACCTTCCCGCCTACGAAGCGAACCCACCGACCTCCGGGGACCACTCAGCCGATCCGCTCACCGACGGCGCTTACGCCGAGGCCCCGAGCCCTCTCAACTACATACACGCACTCGAGCATGGGCGGATCGAGATCCAGTACAGCCCTCAGCTTCCCGAGGAATCCCAGCTCGAGTTGCTCGGCCTCTACGACGCGGACAGCGCCGGGATGATCATCTTTCCGAACCCCGACATGCCCTACGAGGTCGCCGCAACCGCCTGGACACAGACGCTCGGCTGCGACTCCTACGAGGGCGCCGCCACGCTTGACGCGATTCGGGCCTTCACGGCGGAGTACCGCGCCCGCGGCCCCGAGCCGATCGCGATCAACTAGCTCCCCGCCGAACAGCGGCACGCTCGAGGGCGAGCGCCCGCGCAGATGCAGGACGTCTTGCAGCAGGGCGGACCCACGCTCAACCGCCGCGGCGCCGGTACTTCTATGGGCCGGCCGTGTTCGGACTAGTGGTAAAGCTTTGCTCACTGAATGCTCGGAAGAACCTTGAGAGTCCTCCCCCTCGCGCTCGTCCTGGCGGCGGCGCTCTGGATCGCCGGACCGGCGCTCTCCACCGACCGCTACCTGCCGGCGGCCGCCGACTTCGAGCAGTCGCTGCCGGGGTTCGAGCGCGTCGTCCTGGCGCCCGGGGCGCGCCGAGCCCGGCTCCAGCAGGGTGGCGCCGCTGACGGCCACAGTGACGGACCGGTGCGCTTCGTCAGCCCCACGGTCGTTGCCCCGGAGCGCTTTGACTTCGTCGGCGTGGCCGGCGAGCGCGATGAGCTCGACCTCCGAGTCCGCGAGCAGGGTGAGGAATGGAGCGAGTGGGTGACAATCGGCAACGGCGATCCGCTCTACACGGGCGGCAGCGACGAGGTCCAGATCCGCAGCCGTGGCAGGCGACCGCAGGGCAGGCTGCACTACGTCAACGTGAGCGGCGATACGACACCTCTGGCCGGGATCCTCAGCGATCTGCGGGGGACGATCAACTCGGCCGTGATCAGCGTCGCCGGCGGAGGGTCGGCGCTGGCGGCCTCGCCAAAGCCCGAGATCATCCGCCGCTCAGAGTGGGGCGCGAATCGCAAGAACGGCGGCTGTAAGCCCCGCGTCAAGCCGGTCACGGGCAAGGTCAAGGCGGCGGTCATCCACCACACCGTCAGCACCAACGGTTATAGCGAGGCGGAGGCGCCCGGCATCGTGCTCGGCATCTGCCGCTATCACCGCAACGGCAACGGCTGGAACGACATCGGCTACAACGCCCTCGTCGACCGCTTCGGCAACGTCTACCAGGGGCGAGCGGGTGGGCTGCGAAAGCCGATCGTGGGCGCCCACGCCGAGGGCTTCAACTCATCGACGACCGGGGTTGCGACGATCGCTAACCACGCCGAGGTACGGATCGCTGCCGCCGAGCGCCGGGGGCTGACCGAGTACCTCGCCTGGAAGCTCGATCTGCACGGGGTGCGGGCGCTGGGCAGCACCCGGATTCGGTCTTCCGGTGGCTCAACGAACCGCTACGACAATGGTCAGCGGGTCCGCGTCAAGCGGGTCATGAGCCACAACGCGCTCAACTTCACCGAGTGCGCCGGCAGCTTCCTCCGGGCAAAGATCCCGCGTATCAAGCGGCGTATCCAGGAGCGAATCGGCGAGTTCGCCGACGACACAGAGCCACCCCCTGAGGACGGCGGCGGCAGCCTTCCGCGTTCAGGAAAGTAGGCAGGGTACGCCGGCCGATGGCCGGGCGTACCCCACCGTGGGCGACTCAGGGAGATACGCCGCCGGAGTCGGTCGAGGTCGTATCGGTGCTGGTCGTGTCGGTCGAGGTCGTGTCGGTGCTGGTCGTGGACGAACTCGTCGAGCTGCTCGTCGTCTCGAGCTTCTCCTCGGCTGCCGTCTCAACCGCACCGGTGACCTCGTCGGTCACGGTGCTGGTCTCATCGTCACCGCATCCGGCAACGCCGAATGCAGCTCCGACGCCGATCGCGGCGCCGATCGCAAGAATCGCGACTCTCTTCATGTTTCCTCCCGCTGTCGATTGCCGGAGGAGGGTACCGGGCACGGTGGGGGCCGGCGCTCAACCCGAGCTCACCCCGGCGAGCGATAGAGCGGGAAGAAGCCATCGTCGCCGCGGCCGGCGCAGAGCTCCGCATAGCGGGACGGGTCGGCGATCAGCTCGTGCGTGCGAAATGGGAGCTCGGCGTTGGCGAAGCCGCGCTTGAACTCCTCGAGGCCGTCGCCCGGCTTGACACCGCCGCCGAGGTTCATCGGCAGCCCAAGCCCCTCGGCATAGTCGGTGACGGCAACGATCAGGTTCTTCGAGGGGGCGCGTCGGCGGTGATCGTCGGCGGTGCCGGAGAGGTAGTAATGGAGAAAGCCGTCGCTGATCACGGTGATCGCCACCGCCGCCACGTCTCCCCTGGGTCCGTGGGCAATGAACAAGCGGCTACGCGGCGACCGGAAGAGGAGGTCGAAATAGCCGGCGTCGAACATATAGCGCTCGCTCGCCTTGACGTGAGCCATCGTCGCCGTGTAGACGCCGAGGAAGACGGCGCGCTGCTCGGCCGTCGTCTCCGTCCCGGCCAGATCCCTGACCTGATACCCGTCAGCCTCGTTCTTACGGATCTGTTGGCGGTCGCTCATTCGCGACTTGCGCGGCAGTTCAGGGTCGGAGACGAGCACGATCGAGCGCTCCCTCGCCCCGGCCAGGGCGGTCGGCTCACCGAGTCGATCGCGGATGAAAACACTGACCAGCCCTGTCGCCGACCAATCGATCTCGGCCGGCTCGATCGGCTCGCCGATCACCTCCCCGCCCGGGTAGGAGTACGGCGAGGTGGCGTCTAGTGATCGCTCGCTGCCGTCGATCTCGCGGACCAGAAGGGGAATCGCGACCCGGGAAGCTCCCCGCTCAATCGTCAGGGTGTGCGTAGTCCCTTCGGCCTCGAGGAACTCGGCACTGCGGAAGAACTCCTCGCTTCGAGCGCCCTCACCGCCGTCGGCCTGCAGGCGCGCAACTGCGAAGTCGGGGGCGCTCAAGCGCCGGACTCACTCCAGCGCTGCTCCCACTCCGCGCGGGTAACGCCCCAGACCTCGCAGTCGATCAACGTCCCGTCCGGGCGGCGGATGTGCTCACGCATCGTGCCCTCGTGCTTCCAGTCCTGCCAGGTGACGGCCTTCTTGGCCGGAACATTGAAGGCCGGGATCCGGCCGTAGACCCGATGAGCGCCGAAATCCTCGAAGGCTTTGGCGACGGTCAGTCGCTCCGCCTCACGGCCGACACCGCGACCGCGAACCTTCTCGCCGATCATCGCCCCGAGCTCCGGCGCAAGCTGGCGGCGGAGGCCATAGAGCGCGGTGAAGCCGACCGGCTCGGGGTGGCCCTCGACCTCGATCGCCCACTTGCGATCCTCGCCGTCGCCACTGTCGTTGGTGATCGCCCGCGCCACCCAGCCCGTCGCATCCTCGAGCGAGAACGAATCCCGCACCTCCATGAGCGATGAGGTCGCCTCCGGATTGTTGAACCAGCGATGGACGGCAGCTGCATCCTCATCCGTGAACGGCCTGATCCGCACCTCGACATCTGAACCGCGCTCACTCATGGCCGGGAGCCTAGATGAGCCCACCCGGAGGCCGCTCTAACCTTCACCGTATGTGGGAGACGCTCTTTCCACCGCTCCGGGCGGCGGCATTCGTCGCCCTCCTCACCGGCCTCGCCGTGCTGCTGCTGAACCCGCCCTCGCTCGAGGGTTTGGGCGGGCTGTTGAGATGGGTGGCGGGTGCGGCCCTGATCGTGCTCGTCGCCGGCTGGCTGACGGTGAAGCTGGCCGGCGAGGAGATGCCCGAGCCCGAGTTCCGGCGGCTGGTCGATCGCAGCGAGGCGCTCGCCGCACTGCCGGTCCCCGATCAGCCGCCGAGCGAGTTCGACGAGCTCGTGATCAAGGCGCTGGACGACCTCCCGGAGCAGTTCCGCGAGCTGCTCGAGAGCACGCCGGTTGTCGTCTCAGGTCGCGGTCACGAGCATCGCGCCTACGGCCACTACATCGGCGACACGGTCGCCCGCGACGGCTACCCCGACCGGATCGTCATCTACCAGGACACGCTGGAGCGGGACTTCGGCCACGACCGCGGGCTGCTGCGCGCCCAGGTCGAGCGCACCGTGCGCCACGAGCTCGCCCACCACCTCGGCTGGGACGAGGGCGGCGTGGCCGGCCTCGGCCTCTGAGCAGCGCCCTGGCGGCGGCCTGACCCGGATCAGCCGCCGGTGTAGAGGCCGTGGCCGCTGACGACCTGGGAGATGCTGCGGCCGAGGATCTTCAGATCGAGCAATCGGGAGCGGTGCTCGACGTAGTAGATGTCGAGCTCGATCCGCTCGCCCCAGGCGATCCCGATCCGGCCGTTGATCTGTGCCCAGCCGGTCATCCCCGGGCGGACGGCGTGGCGTCGGTGCTGGCGGGCGCTGAACAGCTCGACCTGGGAGGGAATGGTCGGCCGCGGGCCGACGATCGCCATCTCGCCGCGGAGCACGTTGACCAGGTTCGGTACCTCATCAAGCGAGAAGCGACGGAGGACGTGGCCGACGCGGGTGACGCGGGGATCGCCCGCGTCGACGACCGTCCCGACCCCGACCGGGTCGGAACCGGGGCGCATCGTTCGCAGCTTGTAGAGCATGAACTCGCAGCCGTCGCGGCCGACGCGGATCTGCTTGTACGTCACCGGGCCCTTCGAGTCGAGCCGGATCAGAACGGCGATCAAGAGCAGGAACGGCGAAAGAACCAGCAGCGTCAAACCGGCGACCAGGACGTCGAGGGCACGTGGAAGCCCAGCCCCCGGTGGGCCGCTGCCGACCGCCGGCGCGTCGGCCGGCTCGGCGAAGGCCCGCTGGATCTCCTGCTCGTCGAGGGTCATCTCGTCCCTTCCGACTTCTCCCAGGCGGCGGGCGGGCCCTGGCGGAGGCGATCGAGGGTGCCGAGCGCGATCGAGGCGGTGACCAGCGCGTAGTAGCGGGCCAGGCGCAGCAGGCGGTTGGGAGACTGGGGCACCACCGCGCTCAGCATCAGGGCGAGCTGGCCAACCAGCGCCAGCGGATAGAGACGGCCGCGACCGAGCAGCCTCAGGTTGGCGAGCAGCAGGGCCAGGTGGAGAATCGGCGAGGCGTAGCGGAGCAACCGGTGCGAGACGAGCTCGTAAGCAAACAGCGGCGTGTACCCGCGCGGGTCGGCCATCCCGTCGGTGACGACGATGTCCCAGATCCCGCGCATCATCCGCCGCTTGCGCTCGAACTCGCCGCTGGTATCGGGGACCAGCTTCTCCTCGGCCTTGGCCCCCGGGACGTAGAGGGAGCGGAACCCCGCCTTGGCGAGCTGGAAGGGAAAGTTGAGGTCGTGGCTGCGAGAGGGGGCGAGGAAGCCGTAGGCGGCGCGGCGGACCGCGTAGATACCGCCATTGCCCGCCGTAACTCCAGCCTGACCGGACTCCAGCCCCCGGACCCACATCTCGTAGCGCCAATAGGCGCCCTCCTCGTTGTCGCCCTCGGCGTCGAGGAAGCTGACCTGCCCGCAGACATAGCCGACATCGGGCTCGGCGAACGGCTCCAGGAGCTGCCGCAGAGCGTCGCGCTCCCAGTAGGCATTGGCATCGCTGAATGCGAGCAGCTCACCGCTCGCCTGCTCGACGGCGGCGTTCTGGGTCGCGATCTTGCCCCCTCGCGGCAGGTCGAACACGAGATCGGCCCCGGCGGCCCGAGCGAGCTCGACGGTGCGATCGCTGGAGCCGTCGGAGGCAACGATGATCTCCAGCCGGTCGCGGGGAAAGTCGAGTTCAAGGGCGTTAGCCAGCTTGCGTTCGATCACCTCCTCCTCGTCATGGGCGGCAATGATCAGCGAGACCCGGGCGGGCGGCTCCTCGGCGGCGTTCGCGGGCTGCCGACCGCCGCGCAGGCGCTCGAGCGCCGCCAGCGTCAGCGGGTAGGTGACGTGGGTGTGGACCAGGGCCAGGGCCGAGCCCCAGAAGATCGTTCGCGCTCCGATGCTCTTCATCGCAGGGGATTATCGGCTGCCGGCGAGCAGCGCCTCGTAGAGGTCGATCGTCCGGGCCGCGATCTGCTCCCAGGAGAACGGCCCCTCGACGGCCGCCAGCGCCGCCGCGGAGAGCCGCTGTTGCTCGTCTGGATCAGCCAGCAGCTCGCGCAAAGCGGTCGCGAGTGCGGCGGGGTCCCCGGGTGGAACGAGCCGCGCGGCGCCCTGATCGCGGCCGACCTCGGAGAAGCCGCCGACGTCGCTGAGCACCATCGGCTTGCCGAAGGCGAGGCCGGCGTAGAGCACCCCTGACTGCTCGATCTGCCGATAGGGGAGCGCCAGCACATCGGCGCGGCGGAGCAGGGCGGGGATCTCGCGGTCGGGGATGAAGCGCGGCAGGAAGCGGACCGTTCCCGGCGCTCGTCGTGCCAGTTCCCGAAGCGGCTCGATCGGCATTCGCGGCATACCGGCGATCCAGAGCTCGGCGGCGTCGATCTCAGCGAACGCCTCGAGCAGCGTGTCGATTCCCTTGTAGGGGCGCAGCAAGCCGAAGAAGAGGATCACCGGGGCGTCGTCATCGGCGACGGCGAACTCGGCCGGCAGCGGCGCCTCCTCCTCCAGCCCGGTCAGGTAATCGAGCGGGCCGTGTGGGATGACGTGCACACGCTCCGCCTCCAGCCCGACCTCGTCCCGGAGCCGCGCTGCACCGTGGGCGGTATGCGTGATCACGGCGTCGAAGTCCCCGAGGAACGCCCTCTCGCGGCGGAGGCCTGCGGTGTCGCCGGCCGCGGGCAACGGATAGTGCAGGGTGAAGACTCGAGGGCGGCCGGAGGGCCGGATCAGGAAGCGATCGAGCTGCGGCCAGGTGACCCACTGCCAGTGGACGAGGTCGGACTCGCGCCCGGCCCGACGCGCCGCGGCGAGCATCTGGGGCGGGTGCTCGAGCGCCTTCAGCGGCAGTCGCAGGCGCGAGCCCCGGCCGGAGCGGGCCGCGAAACCGTAGAACGGCTCGCGCACGGCGAACCCGTCCGCCGCCGGCACAGGGCCGTAGAGAAAGCGGCTCGTGATCAGCTCGACGTCGAGGCCGGCATGAGCCAGGGCCGCCGCCAGGCAGCGGTCGTACGGTGGCGTGAACGCCGATGGGTCGACGAGTGAGACGCGCATAGGCGACGATTCTGGCGTGAAGCTCTCCTATTGCGTCGTCAACACCAACGGCCGTGAGTACCTGCGTGCGTGCATCGCGGCGATCCGCTCCCAGGACGGGGCGGGCGGAGGCGAGGAGATCCTCGTCCTCGACAACGCCTCCACCGACGGCTCGGTCGAGCTCTTGGCGGAGATCGCGACGGGCGAGACCGCGGTCCGGGCGACCTACCTGCCGTCGCCTGAGGGCAAGGCGGCCAACGACACCCGTCTGCTGCAGGAGGCCCGCGGCGAGTACTGCCTCCTGCTCAACGAGGACTCCGAGCTGAAGCCGGGTGCGGCGGCGGCGCTGGTGGCGGCGCTGGACGCCGATCCCGGGGCGGGGGCCGCCGGGGCTCAACTCCTCGACGCTGCGGGCGAACCGCAACCCTGTGCCTGGCGGCTGCCCGGGGTGGGAACCGCGCTCGCCCAGGCGCTCTTTCTGCACCGGTGGCTTGTCACCGAGAGCGGCGGCGCTGAGACAAGGCGGGTTGGCTGGGCTCAATCGGCGGCGCTTCTGGTCCGCCGCGAGGCGGCTGAGCAGGTCGGCTGGCTCGATCCCGCCTTCTTCGTCTATTCCGATGAGACGGACTTCTGCAAGCGCCTCGGGGATGCGGGGCGGCACACGCTGTACGTTCCCGCCGCGCGGACGATCCACCATGAGCAGCTCTCGACGGATCGAGGCTCGGGTCGGCGGAGGATCGTCGAGTTCCATCGCAACCGCGACCGCTACATGCGTAAGCACCACGGGGCACTCGCCGCCTTCGCGGTCCGGGTGCTGACCGCGTTCTCCTACCTCCCCCGGGCGCTCGCCGCCGTTGTCCTTCCAGGCCACGACCCGCGC
>JAQBGG010000028.1:0-3562 GCA_032122625.1 Acidobacteriota bacterium | reverse complement strand
AGCGAATCTGCTGAGGGCGGCCGACCGCCCCGAATCCGATCCTGAGGATCGGATTGCGGATCTCCGCGATGCGCGAGACGGCGCGGATCCGGAACTCGACCTCCCCGGTGTCGCTCCACTTCCACACCTCATAGTCGATCCAGCCCCGCTCGAGGTGGCCCCGCAGTGTCCCGTAGCCCGCCCCCCACACAACGACAGGCCTGCCTTCCACCTCGCGGCGCTCGTCGACCACGTTGCCTACGCGCACGCCGATCCGCAGACGGATGAACAGGTAGCGGACCTCGAGCAGCATGTCCCGTCCCTCGAGCGGCTCGCCCGCCTTGTAGAAGGCGCGGATCTGGCGGCGGTCGGTGAAGTCGTAGTCGGCGAGCACGCGCTTGGCGAGGGCGAAGGGGCCTTCGGAGAGCGGCTCACCGGGGGCCTCGCCGGGCAGGGGGTGGGTGTAGTCGTCGATCAGCCAGGGATCGCCCGTCGCGGCATCGATCTCGTCCGGATCGAAGCTGAACGGCAGCTCCCCCAGGCGGTTGAGCTGTGAGCGGACCCGGCCCGGCCATGGCAACCAGGGCGGGTCGTCGGCCGAGGGCGCCTCAGCCATCGAGCTCCGCCGCTGCGATCCTGACCGTGTGGATGTCGACTCCGCCGGTCATCCGGCCGCCGGCGAGCTCGACCACCTTCTCGAGCACGGAGGTCCACATGTGCAGCTGGACCTCCTTGGTCATGCGCAGCCGGTCGTAGAGCAGATCGGTCATCCAGTCCTTGCTGCGGGCCCAGCTCTCGATCTCGAACACCAACAACTCGTCCCGCTCGAGAGCCCGGAACTCGATCTGCCCGGCCTCGAGATGCTTCTCGAGGGTGACCAGGCGGAAGCGGGCCGGTTCCCGCTTGACTACCCGCACTGGACCATCCCAGGGCGCCGCCATCCGGACCACGTATTCGTCGCCAAGCAGCATCTGCTCCGGCTCACCGCGCACCTTCTGGAACGAGGCGAACTCGGTCGGAACGACGCGGTCAGGGTCGGCGGCTACGCGCTCGACCAGGTTTTGAGGAGTCAGGTCGCTCCCGCGGATCCGGGTCCGGTAGCGGCGGTGAAATAGACAGCCCGTACCGGCCTCCGGCGGCTGGATCCGCTCGCTGCTCACGCCCGCCTCGATCGGTGGGGGCTGGAAGTCGGCGAGCGTTCCGGCGACCTCATCGCGGTGCAGCGGCGTCGTCCTCCACATGTACCGCCACGCCGTGATCGCCACCCCCAGGGGCCAGCGGGCGGCCATCGGCAGTCGTCCGGGTTGCTCTTTAGATCCCGCCATGGTGAGTGAGGGAGCGTACAAGCGGACCGGACCCGCCAGGGCCGGCCGAAAGGGGCGGCGAGCGGATATCGTGACCCCATCCTCCTCGACCTCTTGCATCGAGTCGGCCTCAAGGGCTGGCACTTCCACCTCTCGTCATTGGGGGCGATCGGGCTGTGCATCACTCTCTGGATCAAGGCGAAGACGGTTGATCAGGACGAGCGCGGTAACGCCGAGCGGCGGGCGCTGTTCGTGGGCCTCTGGCCGCCGACGATCTGGCTGATCGGCGACTCGCTCGATCGGCGCCGGCGGCTTGGGAGCTAGCTGATCCGTGAAGCCCGCTCCTTGACGCGGTGCTCGATCCCCCGGTCCTCGAGCCGTTGCTCGGTCTTCTTAGGGATCGCCTCCGAGATCGCGCGTCTAGATGGTGGAACACAGCCGGGGTCGGTCGGCGTACGGGAACCCGTCGTCAGTTCAAGCACCCGCAAACCTTCCTCAGCGCGCCCGACAGGATTCGAACCTGTGACCTTCGGTTTTCGTAGCTTTGCGGTCGGTCTGGTTGACCGTCAGCACACCATCGCCGAAGTTCGGTGAGCGACGCGACCTTTGAGACCTTCTGAAGGAACTACTGGTCGTCCAGATTCGCCCTCTTGAAAGCAGCGTAGATCTGAGTCACGTGCCGGTGATCGGTTCCGCAGCAACCGCCCAAGACGTTCAATTTCGGCAACCGGCCCCGCAGCGCGACGTACCGCGCCGCGAGATCGTCGGGGTCACCATCGTCGAGCTCGGTTGCCTCGTCCAGCTCGGCATGACTCATCCGGGAGGCGTTCGCGCGAACGCCCTGCACCCGCTCCAGCCACGGCTCGCCGGCTTCCAGGACCGACTCGAAGTGAGTGGGGTGAGCGCAATTGATCATGAAGTAGGCGACCTCGGATTCAGTGTCGGAGTCGACCTGCTCGATCGCCTCTCCGAGCGGTTGACCGCTCGGAAGCCTCCCATCGGTCTCGACGGTGAAAGAGATGACCGCGGGCATGCCGACACCGGCCGCCGCACGGGCCACACCGAGTGCCTCCTCGACGTAAGTCATCGTGACCGCGCTGACCATGTCGGCTGACGTTTCAGCGAAGGTGCCGATCTGCACGGCGTGGTATTCCTGCGCTTCATTGGCGTCGAGCACTTCGCCAGGGGAATAGCCGTCGTCGTGAGGACCGATACAGCCGCTGATCAGAACGGTGCTGGCCCCGCGAACCTTCGACTCGCGCAGATCCGCGAGCAGCGCGATGGCCTCACGGTTGGCGCGTGCAAGTGCCGCCCCGTCATAGCCCACGGCCGCTCCCCAGCGCGAGTTGGCACGCCAGGTCGGGCTCTCGAGGATGAAGCCCACACCGTTGTCGTCTGCAAGCTGCAGGAACGGCAGGTAGTAGCCACGCAACTCCCGACGACCCTCCTCATCCTTGAGTAGGTCGAAAGCGGCAAACTCGGGGAGGTCGATGCCCCGATGGAAGATCAGGAAGGTCTCGAGGCCACCATCCGTCAGGAACAGGTTCCCGTCGAGCGGCAGCAGGTGATCGCGATGCACGGCTGCAGTATTGCCTTCCGAGTGTCGATCTGTCGGCCCGGAATTCGACCGCTCAGCCTCCTCCGTGCCTGACCGTTCGTGCCTATTCGGTCGGCGCGAAGACCTCGACCTTGATCGGGTCCTGCTGGGGCGCCGGCTCGTGGCCCCACAGCGCTCCCGATTGGTCGCCACCTGGGCAGGTCTGTCGCCGGGAACGGCTCTGGCTCACGAATCCGCTTGCACGCAATGGCATCGGTAGATGAACCGGCAGCGGCTCAGTCTCTGGATCGCCTCGGCGGCGCTGGTCCTGTTCGTGAGCTGGAACGCCCAGCTCTGGTACTGGTTCGGTACCGACGGCGTCAACGCACCCCTCCTGTTGCTCTCGGCAGCCTCAATCCTCGCCCTAGCCGTGCTCTGGGCGATCGCCGCCCGGCGGGGCGATGCCGCGCCGGGTAAGCCCGCCGGCAGCCCGACGCTCGTGCCCTGGATCGTCGCCGCGCCTAGCCCTTCAACCTCACCGAGAGCTTCTCGGACTGAGTGTTGCCGAGGTCGTCGCTGAGCTCGGCGGTCAGCTTCGCCTTCGCCTTCTTGCCCTGCTTCAACGACCTGGCAATCCTCTTCGCGTGCTTGGGCTTCTTCGGCTTCAGTTTCAGCGTCTTCGACTTCCCCGAGTCGACTGACTTGCTCCGCGTGTCGAGCTTGTAGGACTTCTTTCCGACCT
>JAQBGG010000027.1:0-2999 GCA_032122625.1 Acidobacteriota bacterium | reverse complement strand
CGCCGGGCGACCGTGTCATGCGATCGTTGGCCGCGATCGCCTCGAAGGCAAGGGCAGGGCGAGTTTCGCCTCGATCACCGAGGCGGAAACGCTCGAGCAGGTTGCATCCGCGGCTGCGGCCCTCGGGCAGCACCCTGCTTGAGCGTTCCCGTATGGTTTGGCCGGTCAGGCCGGGGATCGGATCAGGGGAGAGTGCTTTGAAGCGTTTCGTGGGGTTGTTTGTGGGAGTCGCCGCGTTGTTTTCGGTGTCGGCGAGCGGTGCCCAGGCCGAGGACTACGCGGAGACCGCGCGGAACATCAATCCCTCGGGCCAGTACGGCAACTTCCCGGTCCCGCCCGGCGCCGATGAGCAGGCGAAGATGTACGACGCCCTGACGCCGCTGTTCGACCAGGTCACCGACGCCGACCTCGATACCTACTTCAAGTCAGAGAAGTTCGGCGTCGGCCCCGATGGCCCCGGCGTCGAGGAGTCGGTGCCGCGCGCCGGCGTGACCGTGATCCGCGACCGCTTCAACGTACCCCACGTGACCGGGGAGACGATGGCCGACGGCGTCTGGGCCTCCGGCTACCTGCTGGCCGAGGATCGAGCGCTCCTGCTGGAGCAGGCGCGCTACGCGGGGCGAATAGGTGCGATCGACGTGCCCAATGTCACCTCGCTCGGCGTGCTCACCAGCCTGCAGCCGTTCGTGCCGTCGAAGCGCACCGAGCGTGAGATCGCGAAGCAGACCGAGGTGCTCGAGCGGACCAAGCAGGGCCGCAAGGTGCACGACGACATCCACGAGTTCGTCGAGGGCATCAACGCCTACCTGGAGGAAAACAGCCCGGGTACGGAGCCCTGGACGCACAACGACGTCTACGCGCTCAACGCGCTCAAGGGTGAGTTTCTCGGCGAGGGCGGCGGCGATGAAGCACGCCGCACGCAGTTCCTCTCGGGCCTGCAGGATCAGTACAGCTCCGGCAAGGCGATGAAGATCTTCAACGATCTGCGCCAGTTCCGGAACCGCGAGCTGCCCGCGACGATCGACGGCAAGTTCCCCTACGGCCGGATCCCGGACAAGCCGAAGGGCAACGTGATCATCGATCACGCGAGCTACGAGCCGACCTCGGCGACACCCACCCGGGCGGTCGCTGAGCGCGCGAACGTCGACGGCGGGGAGGCTTCGAATACGCTGCAAATCAACGCCGACCACTCGGCCACCGGCAACCCGCTGATGGTCGGCGGGCCTCAGATCCGGCATTTCTACCCCGGCATCGTCTACGAGATCGACATGAACGCCGGCAAGCTGAAGTGGCGAGGTCTCACCTCGGCGCCGTTCCCCGGCTACATGCTGATCGGTCGCGGCGAGGACTTCGCCATGACTCTGACCTCCGCCGCCGGCGACATCGTCGACCAGTACGCGCTGAAGCTCTGCGGCGGATCGGACGAGAAGTACCGTTACAAGGGCAAGTGCAAGGACATGCGGGCCTTCAACGCCGGCACGCTGTCAGGTGAGCCGGTCCGGTTCATGACGACCAAGTACGGCTCGGTGACCGGCTACGCGACGGTCGACGGCAAGAAGGTGGCGATCGCGGCGAAGCGCTCGAGCTACGGGCGTGACGTGCGCGACCAGCTCTTCTTCCGCAGGCTCTCCACCGGGGCTGTGAAGGACAAGAAGTCGTTCTACCAGGCCGCCAACAAGACCCCGCAGACGTTCAACTCGTTCTACATGGACGACACCGACAACGCTGTATTCACCAGCGGCCGACTGCCGATCCGGCCGCGGAACGTCGATCCCGGCCTGCTCACCAACGGCAACGGCAAGTGGGACTGGAAGGGGTTCCTGAAACGGGATGACCACCCGCATGGCAAGAACCCCGAGGGCGGCACGATGGTCAACTGGAACCAGACCACAGCGCGCGGCTTTGGCGTCGCCGACAACCGGTGGGGCGGCTCCGGCAGCGTCGCCCGGGTCGACATGCTGAACCGCAACCTCAGCCGGCTCGAGGAGAACGGCAAGTGGGACCTCCCGGCGGTGACCTCGGCGATGAACGCCGCCGCGACGCAGGACATCCGGGCGATCGACACGGTGCCGTTGCTGGCAAAGCTGCTCGACGGCACGACCGCTCCCGGCGATCAGGCCCAGCAGATGCTCGACCTGATGGTGCAGTGGCGCGCGGACGGAGGCAACCGCCTCGACATCGACGGAAACGGCGACATCGATAATCCGGGCGCTGCGATCATGGACGGGGCCTGGACCGGGATCGCCGATGCCTTGATGGAGCCACGGATCGGTCCCCAGCTCGACGAGCTCGACTCGCTGTTCTCGCGGTTCGACGCGCCGCCCGGTGGCCAGTACAACGGCTGGTACCAGTACTTCGACCGCGACATCCGGACGCTTCTCGGGCTCGAGAACGGTGCGCCGTTCAACGTCAGCTACTGCGGCAAGGGCAACCTGGCTAAGTGCCAGGACGCGGTCTGGGCGGCGATCGCCAGGGCCGGTGAGCAGCTCGAGGTCGATCAGGGCAGCCCTAACCCCGCGAGCTGGCGAGCCGATGCGACGGCAGAGGAGATCACCTTCTCGCCGATCCCGCTGACGACGATCGCCTACACGAACCGCCCGAGCGGTACCCAGCAGGTGATCAGCTTCGACGGCGGTCGCTGAGCCAAGCGGCCGGGCTCATCGGCCGAGCCGACGACCTACGCAGAACGAGCGGGCATTGCCCGCTCGTTTTGCGTCTAGACCCGCCGGCGCTGCCGGCGGGGTGAGGTTGGTTGCTCAGTCGAGCAGCTTCGCCTTCGCCTTCTCGAACTCGGCGTCGGAGAGGTTGCCCTTCTCCTTCTGCTCAGCGAGCTTCGCGATCTCGTCGGCGTGCGACGCGCCGGCGGTCTCCCGCACGTAGCTGTCGAGCTGCGCTTGGGCGTCCTGCTGTTCCTTGATCGCTCGGTCGCGCATGCCGTCGCCGCGCGCGATCAGATAGATCAGGGCGGTTAGGAACGGGACGAAGACCAGGAAGAAGAT
>JAQBGG010000026.1:0-26744 GCA_032122625.1 Acidobacteriota bacterium | reverse complement strand
GCCACCCTGCTCTTCTACATGAGCGAGGAGGGCCAGGAGGGCCGCACTGCGTTCAAGGAGGGCCGAGAGCCCGAGTACGGGGATTTCGAGAAGTTCCCCCGGCGACCGTAGGCGCCCCGTCATGAGCGCACTCCGCATCTGGGCGATGGCCGCCCGCCCGAGGACCCTGCCGGCCGCCCTGGCGCCGGTCTTCGTCGGTACGGCGGCCGCGCTCCAGGAGATCCAGCATCCGAGTTCGGTGCTCGGGATCGATGACTTCCGCTGGGGAACCTTCATCGCCGCCCTGATCGGCGCGCTCTTCATCCAGATCGGTACCAACCTCGCCAACGACTACTCCGACGCGAAGCGTGGCGCCGACACCGTCGACCGCCTCGGCCCGGTGCGAGTTACGGCGTCCGGGCTCGCCGCCCCAAGCCGCGTGCTCTACGCGACCTGGGCCGCCTTTGGCGTCGCGGCCCTGGCCGGCCTCTACCTGGGGATCGAGGTTGGCTGGGAGATCATCGGCATCGGGATCATCTCGATCGCGGCCGGCGTGCTCTACACCGGCGGGCCGAAGCCCTACGGCTACGAGGGGCTTGGCGAGGTCTTCGTCTTCGTCTTCTTCGGTCTGGTCGCGGTCAACGGCTCCTACTACGTACAGCTCGAGCAGCTCGACCTCGCTCCCTTCCTGCTCTCGATTCCGATCGGCCTGCTCTCGGCAGCGATCCTCGTGGTCAACAACGTCCGTGACATCGACACGGACCGGCGGGCGGGGAAGCGCACGCTGGCGGTGCGACTCGGCCGCGAGCGCACGCGCGAGCTCTACACGGCGATGATCGTGCTCTCCTACCTGCTGCTGCCGCTCGTCCTGCTCGCCGGTTCTCGCTGGGCGCCCGCGCTGGTAGCTCTGGCGAGCGCCCCCCTCGCACTAGCTCCGCTGCGAGCCGTGAGGACCAAGACCGACGGCCCGGCGTTGAATGCTGCGCTTGCCGGGACCGGCGCTCTGCTCGGCGTCTACGCCCTGCTCGCTGCAGTCCCACTGGTCATCTGATCGCCGCGGGCAGCCGCGGGTGGTGGTCAGCCGCGATACTCAGGACCCGGCCAGTTGACGGCGAGGCCGACCGAGCAAATGCGAATCGTAAGACTTGAGGTAATCCCGATCGCGCTGCCCTTCAGGGAGCGCTACCGGACCGCCAGTGGCGAGCTCACCGAGCGGGAGATGGTCGTCATTCGCCTGCACACCGACTTCGGCTTCCATGGTCTCGGCGAGGCTGTGCCCCTGAGCCTCCGTGGCGGTCCCCGCCTCGGTCAGGTCGCCTCCGAGCTCGCCGCATGCGGGCCTTTGCTGGCCGGGGCCGACGCGTCGGCAGCGCAGACCCGGATCCCGAGCGCGATCCGGGCCTGGGCTTGGGAGCTGCTCAATCGCTGTCGCCGCGAGCACGTCGGAGCACAGGTGATCTCCGCGCTCGACATCGCCCTCCACGACCTCGCAGGCCGGATCAGCGGGCTGCCGATGTGGAGGTTGCTCGGGGCGAACGGGGTTCGCGAGCTCGGCTGCAACGCGACCCTCGATGCCGGCGATCCCGGGCGGGTAGCCGAGCGAGCGGCGCGTCTCTGGGCGGTCGGATATACGACGTTCAAGATCAAGGTGGGGAGCGGCGAGGATCAAGCGCGGGTCGCGGCCGTGAGGCACGCTGTCGGCGACGGCCCGCGGATCCGGATTGATGCCAACGGCGCCTGGACCGCGGCCGAGGCGACCGAGAGGCTGCGGGAGCTGCAGCCCTACGGGATTGAGCTGGCCGAGCAGCCATGCGCCGGGATCCAGGAGATGGCGGAGGTGCGTTCGCGGATCCCGATCCCGATCGTCGCCGACGAGAGCGTCGCCTCACTCGACGACGCCAAGCAGGTGTTGCTGAACCGGGCCTGCGACGCGGCGACGATCAAGCTGGCCAAGGTCGGCGGGCCTCTCGAGGCCCTGAGGATCGCCGCGATTCTGCCGAGCTTTTTGTCGAGCGCCCTCGACGGGCCGGTGGGCATCGCCGCCGCCCTGCACACCGCCCAGGCGATGCCCTACGGCGGCTACGCCGATCGTTTCGCCCACGGCCTCGCGACCCTCGGCTTGTTCTCGAAGGTCTACGCCGATCCAGCCGGGCTCCTAGCCCCCGTTGTGACCCCGCCGCCGGCCGCTGGGCTCGGGATCGACGTCGACGACTCCGCCCTCCAAGAGTTCCGGATCTAGAGCTCCAATCCGATGACCGCACCGCAGAGTCTCCGGAGATGGCCGTGATCGACACGACCAACCGCAACATGGCGCTCGCCAGCGCGCTGGTTGAGGAGCTGGCTCGCAGCGGCGTTCGCGACGCCGTGCTCTCCCCCGGCTCGCGTTCGACTCCTGTGGCGCTCGCACTCGACCGCGACTCGTCCGTCGGGCTCAGGATCGTGCTCGACGAGCGCGCCGCGGGGTTCGTCGCCGTGGGGATCGCCTTGGCCAGCGGACGGCCGGTGGTCGTTGCCTGCACGAGCGGCTCGGCTGCCGCAAACCTGCACCCAGCGGTCGTTGAGGCCGATCAGGCCGGGGTGCCGCTGGTGATCCTCACCTCCGATCGGCCACCGGAGCTTCGGGGCATCGGCGCCGGGCAGACGATCGATCAGGTCAAGCTCTACGGATCGGCCGTGCGCTGGTTCTGCGAGGTCGGTACCCACGACGCCGATGACGCCGGGCTCCTGCATTACCGCTCGCTCGCGTGTCGAGCCCATGCTCAGGCAAAGGACGCCCGCGGCCCGGTCCATCTCAATCTCGCCTGGCGCGACCCGCTCGGTCCTGAGCCTTGTCCGGAGGATCTGATCGCCACGGACCCGCTGGCCGTGCGCGGCCGCGGCGAGCGACGCCCCCTGATGGCAGCGATCGGCACCAGGACTGCCGACACCGACGTAGTCAGCGCTGTCGTGGATGCGATCGATCGAGCCGCACGGCCGATGATCGTCGCCGGCCGCAGCCCGTGGTCTGACCCCCTCTCAGCCCTGCCGGCCCTCGCCCAGCGGGCGGCGGCCCCGATCCTGGCCGAGCCAACATCGCAGCTCCGCTACGGACCTCACGACCGTGCCGCTGTGATCGCTGCCTACGACCTGATCATCCGGGACTTACCGAGCGGCCTATGCCCCGATCTCGTCATTCGGATCGGCGACATGCCAACCAGCAAACCACTGCGGCAATGGCTCGGCTCGGCCGGCGCCCCCGACCAGATCGTGATCGACCCGCCGGGGGGCTGGAACGAGCCCACCCAGCGGGCCGGAGCGTTTCTGCGCACCGACGCGGCCGCGCTCACGGCGTCGTTGAGTCAAGCGACCCGGCCCGGAGACGAGGCTTGGCTCACCGCTTGGACGGTGGCGGAGGCCGAGGCGCAGGCCGCGATCGACGAGGTCCTCGACCAAGAGCCCGGCCTCACCGAGCCCGGCCTCCTCCGGGCGCTGGGTCGTCGGCTCACCGATGGCGATCGCCTGCTTCTCGGTTCGAGCATGCCGGTCCGCGATGCCGAGGCGTTCATGCCCGGTGGGGCTGCTAGAGCCCTGTTCTTCTCCAATCGGGGCGCCAACGGCATCGACGGTCTCGTCTCGACGGCGAGCGGCATCTCCAGAGGTTCCCAGGGTTGCACCTGGGCGGTCCTGGGCGACCTCGCGCTTGCCCATGACGTCGGGGGCCTGGCGACGCTCGCGGATGCGGACGGGTCGGTGAGGCTGTTGGTGATCGACAACGGCGGCGGCCGCATCTTCGAGTTCCTGCCACAGGCTGAGCAGCTCGAGCGCGAGCGTTTCGAACGGCTCTTCGTGACTCCATCGGGCCTTGACCTCGAACGCGTCGCCGACGTCTACGGCCTCGACTACCTGCGGATCGAGACTTTGCGGGAGCTTGCGGACGAGCCGCCAAAGGGCCACTCCCTGTTGCACGCAGAGCTTGAAGCGGGGAACAATGTTCAGCTCCATAGCCGGATTGCGGCGGCGGTCGCGGGGCGGCTCGCCCGCTGAGCGCGGCGGTGGCTCCCTTCCCCGGGGCCCGACAACCCGGCCCGCTCAGCTCGCCAGCAGCGGCAACAAGGCGCCGAGCTTGACCTCGGTTTCGGCCAGCTCGGTGGCCGGGTCGGAGTCGGCAA
Organism: Acidobacteriota bacterium; assembly: GCA_032122625.1. Classification (GTDB taxonomy): domain Bacteria; phylum Actinomycetota; class Thermoleophilia; order Solirubrobacterales; family 70-9; genus CAXMST01. The sequence goes on along the minus strand of JAQBGG010000026.1, from coordinate 22,617 downwards.
CGATTCCCGCGCCGGCGAACAGATGGGCGCGCCGATCCCGGAGTAGGCCCGAGCGGAGGGCGACACAGAACTCGCCGTCCTCGGCCATGTCCATCCAACCCACGGGACCCGCATACCAACCGCGGTCGAGCTGCTCCAGCTCGGCGATCATCTCGATCCCGGCCCGGCCGGCCGGCTCGGCGCCCACGGCGGGTGTCGGATGCAGGAGCCCCGCCAGTTCGAGCACCGAGCGCGACTCAGCCAGCTGGGCCCGGATCGGCGTCGCCAGGTGCTGGATATTGGCGACCTTGATCACGACGGGGTCGGGCGCGACCTCCACCCAGACCGAATGAGGTGAGAGCCGGCGCTCGATCCTGCGGGCAACGATCGCGTGCTCCTCGCGATCCTTGGCGCTTCGCAGCAGCTGTTCGCCGAGATGGTCATCGACGGCCGGGTCGGCGCTGCGGCGGGCTGAGCCCGCGAGCGCGACCGTCACCGCGCCGCCGCCGTCGCGACGAATCAGAAGCTCGGGCGAGGCTCCGATGAAAGCTGCCTCCGGGGTGCCGACGCAGAAGCAGAAGCACGAGTCGAATAGCTGCCGCAGCGCCCCGAACAGGGCCGGCGCCGAATGCGCGGAGGGAGCATCGACGACCACCTCCCTGGCGAGCACCAACTTTTGCATCTCGCCCGCCTTGATCCGGGCAACGGCCTCGGCAACGGCTTGCTCGTAGCGGGCCGGTGGCTTTGCGCCGGAGACCTCGACGCCCGCTGTCGGGTGGGGGTCAAGCGGGGGCAACGGCCTCTGGCGAATCGAAGCCAGCCGGGCCTCGGCACCTGCGCGCGCAGGTGCCGGGTCGATGCCTCCGCCGGCGACGGCGCTTACCGTCAGCCAACACCTCCCGTCCACCCGAGCGAGGAGGAACTCCGGAAGAACCAGTAGCGCCGGGGGCAGCGATGACCAGTGCGGAGAACCGCCGCCGTCCTCGTCAAAGGCCATGCCGCCGACCCACAGCGGCCCGGCCCCGGCCGGTAGATCGTCGGGCTCGTCGGCAAGCCGCTGGGCGGTGAACTCGGTGGTGTCGGCGATCAGATCGCCGACACGGCCGCTGCCGCGAGAGACGACTTCCCGGACCGAGCCGAGCCCCGCGAGGACGAAGCCGCGTCCCGGCTCCTCCCAGCAAAACCATCGATCGTCGGCGCGGCGAGAGGCGAACACGGCGCCGGCGGGATCGTCGACCGCCACCGGCCGCGTGACGCTGATCAGGCGCCGTGGGCCGCCGCTGGCGCGGTCGGCCAGCCGCCCGAGCGAATCGAGCAGCTCCTCGGTCTCGAGCTCCGGGCTCAGCTCTCCGGACGCGAGCGGGCGATCGCGACTTCGCCGGTTCGCGCCATCTCGACCAGGCCGTGCGGCCGGACCATGCGCTCGAAGGCATCGATCTTGTCCGCTGTTCCGGTTACCTCTATCGTCATCGTCCGTCGCGAGACGTCGACGATCTGAGCACGGAAGATCTGGCTGAACTCGATGATTTCCCCGCGGTTCTCGACCGAGGCGTTGACCTTGAACATGGCCATCTCGCGGGAAACCGTCGCCGCCGGCTCCATATCGCGGATCTTGATCACGTTGACGAGCTTGTGGAGCTGCTTGGTGACCTGGTCGATTGGGTGCACGGCACCGTCCACGGTGAGGGTCACCCGTGAGATATCCGGGTCGTCCGTCGGGCCGACCGCGAGCGTGTCGATGTTGAAGCCGCGGCGCGAGAACAGCAGCGCGATCCGTGCCAGGACTCCGGGCCGGTTCTCGACCATCAGCGAGAGCAGGTGCTTGCGACCGGTGAGCCCACTGGAGACCTCGAGGTCGTCGAGCTTGAGCTCGGGCGTATGTGAATCGGCCATCTCCGTCTCCTCCTCGAGCTAGCCGACCATGTCCCGGGCGGCGGCACCGGACGGGATCATCGGGTAGCAGTTCTCGTTCTGAGTCACCCGGACGTCGAGCAACGCCGGACCGGGGGTCTGCAGGGTCCGCTCCATCGCTTCGCCGAGCGTCGCCTTATCGTCAGCCATCGCCGCGGTCCAGCCAAACGCCTCCGCGAGCTTGACCCAGTCGGGGCTCGGGCCCATCGCCACAGACTTGTAGCGCTCCTCCCAGAACAGCTCCTGCCATTGGCGGACCATCCCGAAGTGGCCATTGTTGAGCAGCATCACCTTGACGTCGAGGTCGTGCGCCGCGGCGGTCGCCATCTCCTGGCAGACCATGATCAGGCTACCGTCGCCGGCGAGGCAGACGACCTGCTGGTCCGGCAGCGCCACCTTGGCCCCGATCGCGGCCGGGAGCCCGAAGCCCATCGTTCCAAGGCCCCCGGAGTTGATCCACCGGCGCGGCTTCGAGAAGTGGTAGTACTGCGCCGCCCACATCTGGTGCTGGCCGACGTCCGAGGTGATGATCGCGTCGCCTCCGGTCACCCGGTAGAGCTCCTCGACCATGAACTGCGGCTTGATCTCCGAATCGGCCGAATCCTCGTAGGCGAGCGGGTACGCCTTGCGCCAGTCGGCGATCTGCTCCCACCACTCGTCGAGCCGGGCCTGGTCAGCCTGTAGCGCGCGGTACTCCCCCGTCAGCTTCGGCAGGACGTCATGGACGCTGCCGACGATCGGGATGTGGGCCGGGACGTTCTTGCTGATCTCGGCTGGATCAACGTCAATGTGGATGAACTTCGCGCGGGGCGCGAACTCGCTCAGCTTGCCGGTGATGCGGTCGTCGAATCGAGCCCCGATCGCGACGATCAGGTCGGCCTCGTCCATCGCGTAGTTCGCAGCCCGCGTGCCATGCATGCCAAGCATGCCGAGCCACTGCTCGTCGGGTGCCGGGAAGCCGCCGAGACCCATCAGGGTGCAGGTCACGGGGAATCTGTCGGAGCGGGCGAGCTCACGCAGTTCCTCGGATGCGTTGGCGTTGATCACGCCGCCGCCAGCGTAGATCACCGGCCGCCGCGAGTTCGCCATCGCCTTCGCAGCGATCCGGATCTGCTTGATGTTGCCCTCCGTGGTCGGCTGGTAGCCGGCCAGCTTCGGCGTCCCGGTGATCAGTTCGTAGTCGATCTCGGCGCGGGACAGATCCTGCGGGATATCGATCAGCACGGGTCCGGGCCGGCCCGAGGAAGCGATGTGGAAAGCCTGGTGGACGTACTCGGGAATCTGCTTCGGGTCGGTGACCAGAAAGGAATGCTTGACCACGGGCATCGTGATCCCGGTGACGTCGGCCTCCTGGAAGCCATCGGTGCCGATCAGGTCGGTCCGCACCTGACCGGTGATGAAGACGGTCGGCACCGAGTCCATGACGGCATCGGCGATCGCTGTGACGAGGTTGGTTGCTCCGGGTCCGGAGGTGGCGAAGGCGACCCCGACCTTGCCGGAGGCCTTGGCGTAGCCCTCGGCGGCGTGGCCGCCGCACTGCTCGTGACGGACCTGGATGTGCTCGAAATCAGCGTCGTAGAGCGCGTCGTAGAGCGGCAGGCTGGCGCCGCCGGGGATCCCGAATACGTGCTCAACGCCTTCGGCCTTGAGGGCCTCACATAGGGCATCGGCGGCACGCATCAGATCAACTCCTAGGTTCGAAGAATCAGCAAGAAATCAGCATCGAGGGACGGCTGCGCCGCGGCAGGCGCCCACCGGGCGGACACCTTCCGCGCCTCGGTCGCCGAGTTTACCAGTCGTTTTCGCTGCTCCGGCCCGGCTCAGGGGGCCGCGGCGGGCCCCTCCCAAGCGGTGGCACGGAGGCCGCTGAGCTGGATCTCGAGCAGTCGGTCCCAGCGCCCCGGGAGGTGCTCCGCGCAGCTGATCGTATGGCCGACGCCGCAAAGGCACATGACGAGGTCCTCCCAGGTGAGGTCGGCGCGGGCGGACCCTTCGGCGACGGCCTCGTCGACCAGCCGCTGCATCGTTTCCAGGAGTCCCGGCGTCGAACGCGCCACCGGTTCGTGCTGCTCCAAGCCGGTGGCACTCAGCGCCTCGGCGAGACCTCGGTCGCGGTCTTGGATAGCACAGGCGTCGCGGATCGCTCCCTCGAGCCGCTCCCAGGCACTTCCCTCCCCGGAAAGCCGCCGCTGGTAGCAGGCGGCGAGCTCACGAAACCTCTCCCCGAGCAGCTCGTGGACGAGCGCGTCCTTGTCCGGGAATCGGCGGTAGAGGGTGCCGACCCCGACGCCGGCCCGTTCGGCTACTTCGGACATCTCGACGCCGGCGCCGCGCTCGGCAAACAGGCCCCGCGCCGCCGCGAGGATCGATTCCCGGTTGCGTCGCGCATCGGCGCGCATCGGTCGCGCCGGAGCCTTCGTGGAGGGCTCACTCGTGTGCATTCTCCAAGAATAGACTGCTTCCACGCAAACGGAATACTTGTTCCGTATAGTGCAAAGCGGAACCCCACTTCCGTTTGGAGACAGAACGCAGATGAGCCCAGCAACCCGATCGCAGCCGGCAAGGTCCGCCCCAAGCCCCTGGATCGCCCTGATCCTGCTCTGCGCAGCCCAGTTCATGGTTGTTCTCGACGCCTCGATCGTCAACGTCGCTCTCCCTTCGATCGGGGAGGCGCTCGACTTCTCGCAGTCCAATCTCTCCTGGGTGGTGAACGCATACGTGCTCGTCTTCGGTGGCTTCCTGCTGCTCGGGGGTCGGCTGGCTGATCTGCTCGGCCGCCGCCGCGTCTTCATCACCGGCCTGCTGATCTTCTCTGCGGCCTCTCTCGCGGGCGGGCTCGCGACGAATGAGACACAGCTGATCGTCGCCCGTGCGGTGCAGGGCCTCGGCGGCGCGCTCTTCTCGCCGGCGGCGCTCTCGATCATCACCGCCACCTTCCGCGAGGGCTCGGATCGCAACAAGGCTCTCGGTGCCTGGGGCGCGGTCGCCGGCTCCGGCGGCGCGGTCGGGGTTCTACTCGGCGGAGTGCTCACCGATCTGGTCGGCTGGGAATGGGTCTTCTGGGTAAATGTGCCGATCGGTGTCCTCGTCGCGGCTCTCGCCATGCGGATCGTCCCTGAGAGCCGTGCCTCCGAGATGCACCGTAGCTTCGACCTGCCGGGGGCGATCTCAGTGACCGCCGGACTCTCGATCCTCGTCTACGCCCTCGTCGACGCGGACTCAGCGGGATGGGGCTCGGCCCAGACGATTGTGCTGCTGGCGGTGGCGGCGGCGCTGCTCTCGGCCTTTGTTGGGATCGAGCGCCGGTCCGCGGCTCCCCTCGTTCCGGAGCGCTTGGTCAAGCTTGGCTCGGTCCGCGGCTCCAATGCGGTCGGGCTGTTGGTCGGTGCCTCGCTCTTCTCGATGTTCTTCTTCGTCTCGCTGTACATGCAGCAGGTGCTCGGCTTCAGCCCGCTGAAGACCGGCCTCAGCTACGTGCCCCTGGCGGTGACGATCATCCTCTCGGCCGGGCTCGCCTCCCAGATCGTCACCCGGACAGGGTTCAAGCCCGTGCTGATGGTGGGCACGCTGCTGATCGCCGCCGGCCTTCTGTGGTTCTCCCGGATCTCGGTCGACGGCTCGTTCGCATCTGACGTGCTCGGCCCCTCGCTGCTGGCGGCGGTCGGGCTCGGCTTCTCCTTCGTGCCGACGACGATTGGCGCCGTCAGCGGTGTGGGCCGCGACGACGCCGGCGTCGCCTCGGGCCTGATCAATGCCTCCCAGCAGATCGGCGGCGCGCTCGGCCTGGCCGTTCTGGCGACGCTCGCCAACGGGCGCACCGACGATCTGATCGCCGGCGGCGGGAGTGATCCCAAAACGGCGCTGACCGAGGGCTTTCAGGTCGCCTTCCTGGGCGGCGCCGGTTTCGCGCTGCTTGGGTTTTTGCTGGCCGCGACGATGATCAGCTCCAGCGACAACCGCCGCTATTCCGAAGATCCCGAGGCTGCACCCGCCGCCGCGTAGGCGCCTCGGTCACTGGGCCGGCGCAATCACCGGTGGTCGGGTCCCGGACGGACCTTGTCGGGGTCGGGAAGGTACATGTCCTCACCGCAGCGGTTGCAGACCTGCACATAGAGCTTGTGGACCTTGCCGCAGCGCGGGCAGGCGCGCTCGGGCTCGCTCTTCTCTCGGCGGTAGAGGATCACGGCGGCGAGGCCGATCGCAAGGCTGAAGAAACCGACGACGAACCAGATGAAGAAGCTCGAGCCCTTGCTGCGACCGATGATGGCCGTTGCCAGGGCGAAGCTGGCGGCGATGATCAGGAACTCCATTGGCCGGGATGCTGACAGCCGCGGCCGGCCCGGTCATCGGAGCGAGGATTCCGCTCAGCGCTCGACGGGGCGGTGCGTGCCGCCGCCCTCGTAGACCTCCGCCCGCAGCGGGCGTGGGTGGCCGATCGAGCCGACCTCCGCGGTATCGCGCTTGAACGGAAGGCCGACGGTCCAGTCGGCGACCGCCCGTAGCTTGCGCGCGGCACCGGGCATCTGCGAAACGTGGTAAGTCCGTGCCGCCCACCAGGCCGGAAAACCAGAGACCGTGAAGCCACGGGCGCTGGCAACCGCCTTGTAGCGCCCGAGGTTGACGAAGGCCCCGCGGCTGTTGTAGGTGAAGGGTCGCTCGCGGCCCACTCCAAGCCCCGCGGCGATGTTGTGGGCGGCAACCCTTGCCTGGCGGATCGCGTGCTGGGCGGTCGGCGGGCAGAGACCACCGTTGGGGTTTGGGACCGCGGCACAGTCGCCGGCGGCAAAGACCCCGTCGAGGCCGTCGACGCGCAGGTGGTCGTCAACGGCGGCGCGACCGCGTTCGTCCAGCTCGACTCCCATCGCGCGCATGCTGGGATGCGCCACCACGCCGGCGGTCCAGACGACGGTCCGGGTTGGGATCCGCTCGCCCGTCGCCAGCTCGACGGCGTCGGCGGCGACGGAGTTGAGGCTGGTCCCGAGGCGGATGTCGATGCCACGGCCGCTGAGCTCACGGACGGCGTAATCACCGAGGTCGGCTGGGATCTCGGGCAGGACGCGATCGGCGGCCTCGACCAGCATGAACCGAATGCCGCTGAGCCTGGCGCGGGGATAGGCACCGATTGCATCGGCGGCGAAGTCCTGAAGCTCGGCCAGCGCCTCCAGGCCGCTGTAGCCGCCGCCGACGAAGACGTAGGTGAGTAGCTCTTCCCGCCGCGCGGGGTCCTCGCAGGCGTTGGCGGCTTCGAGGGTCTCGATCACGTGGTTGCGGAGCCAGATGGCGTCGGCGAGGCTCTTGAAGCCGATCGCATGATCGCTGAGCCCATCGATCGGTAGGGAGCGGCTGACCGAGCCCGTCGCGAGCAGCAACTGGTCGTACCGCAGTTGCTCAGAGTCGCCGCCGTGGCCGGTCAGGGTCACCGTCCGGGTGGCCGGGTCGTGAGAGGAAACCGCGCCGAGCCGGAGATAGGTCCGCTTGAGGATGTCGCGGAGCGGCGTGACCACGTGGCGTGGCTCGAGCGTGCCGGCGGCGGCCTCCGGCAGCAGCGGCGTGTAGAGCAGGAAGTTGACGTCGTTGACGAGCATCAAGCGGGTCGACTGTCGCGGTAGGAGCTTCTCCAGAGTCCGGGCAGCGTTGACGCCCGCGAACCCCCCACCGGCGATGACGACGTTGTGAGCCATGCGCTCAGCATAGCTACTTTGTAACAAGCTGTTACAAAGTGGCGCCCGTCACGATCCTCCCGCGGTAATCCGGCGGCCGGCGCCGCGGTTTGTCAATCCGTGACCGGCGGCTGGGGCGCCAGTTTCTCGTGGATCAGCCGCGTCACCTCGCCCCCGTCGGCGCGGCCCCCCGTCTCGCGCATGACGAAGCCGATCAACGCCCCGATTGCCTTTGTCTCGCCGGCCCGGACCTTTTCGGCCGCCTCGGGCTGAGCGGCAATCGCCTTCTCGACGGCGGCCTCGAGGGCTCCGTCGTCCCCGGAGACGGCGCCGAGACCCTCGGCTTCGACGATCGCCGCGGGATCGCCGCCCTCGAGCACCAGGCGATTCAGCACCTGACGGCCGACCTTACGGTTGATCGACCGGGTCGCCACCAGGTCGGCGAGTGCGGCGACGATCTCGGGGGTGGCCTTGGTCTCCGCCGGGTGCTCGAAACCGGCCTCCCGAGAGCAGCGGACGAGCTCGCCGGTGACCCAGTTGGCGACCGCCTTTGAGTCGGCTTCCCGGGCGTGCTCGGAGGTCCGCTCGAAGAAGCTGCCGAGCTCGGCATCAAAGGCCAGGTGCGCGGCATCATCCGGGGACAGTCCGAGCTCCGCCGCGTAGCGGTCGCGGCGAGCCTCGGGGAGTTCTGGCAGGGCAGCTCGCGCGGCCTCGATCTGCTCTTCGGAGGGGGCGAGCGGCACCAGATCCGGCTCCGGCAGGTACCGGTAGTCGTGGGCGTACTCCTTCGAGCGCAGCGAGGTGAGCGAGCCGGAGACAGGGTCGAAGTGGAGGGTTTCCTGCGCCACCTCCCCCCCGCCCTCGACCAGCGCGACCTGGCGCTCGATCTCGGCCGCGATCCCGCGCTCGATGAAGCGGAAGCTGTTCATGTTCTTCAGCTCGGTCTTCGTTCCCAGCGCCTCGGTGCCGGCCTCCCGGATCGAGATGTTGGCGTCGCAGCGAAGACTGCCCTCCTCCATGTTCACGTCGGAGACGCCGAGCTGCCGGAGCGTCGTTCGCAACAGCTGCAGCCATTCGCGGGCCTGGGGGCCGCTGCGGATATCGGGTTCGCTGACGATCTCGACCAGTGGTGTGCCGCCCCGGTTGAAGTCCACGCGCGACGTGCCCGAGCCGTGGATCCGCCCCGATTCGCCGACGTGGCTGAGCTTCGCCGCGTCCTCCTCGAGGTGGACTCGATGGATGCGAACCTCGCCCAGCGAACCGCCCGCCCCGAGCGGAATGTCGTACTGGCTGATCTGGTACCCCTTCGGCAGGTCCGGATAGAAGTAGTTCTTGCGATGGAAGATCGAACGCGGCGCGATCTCGCATCCAAGCGCCAGTGCAACCCCAAGCGCGTAGTTGATTGCCTGGCGGTTCGGTACAGGCAAGGTCCCAGGATGGCCAAGGCAGACCGGGCAGGTGTGGACATTCGGTTCCGCTCCGAACTCGAGCTCGCAGCCACAGAACATCTTCGTTCTGGTCTGCAACTGGACGTGGATCTCGAGCCCGATCACGGGCTCCCATCGGTTCTCGCCCGGGCTCATCAGCTGTCGCCCGCTCCGCCTCGGGCCGGAGTGCCGTCGAACCCGACCGCCTGCTCGATCGCGTGGGCGGCGTCGAGCAGTCGCGATTCGCTGTAGGCGGGCCCGGCGACCTGCAGGCCGACCGGCAACTCGGGCCCGCCGCCCTCCGGCTGCGCCAAGCCGGCCGGGATCGAGATCGCGGGAAGCCCGGCAAGCGACATCGGCACGGTGCAGTAGTCGGACATGTACATCGCCAGCGGATCGGAGGCGCGCGATCCGAGCTCGAACGCGACCGTCGGCGATGTTGGCGTCAGGAGTAGGTCGAAGTCCTCGAAGGCTCGATTGAAATCCTCGGCGATCAGGGTCCGGACCCGCTGCGCCTGCCCGTAGTAGGCGTCGTAGTAGCCGGAGGAAAGAGCGTAGGTGCCGAGCATGATCCGCCGCTTGACCTCATCCCCGAAACCCTCGGCGCGGGTGCGCTCGTACATCTCGGTCAGATCGGAGGCGCTTTCCCGCAGCCCATACCGGACCCCGTCGTAGCGGGCGAGGTTGGCCGAGGCCTCGGCCGGGGCCAGCACGTAGTAGGCGCTGATGCCGTGCTCGGCATGTGGGAGGGCGGTCTCAGCGACCTCGGCGCCCAGATCTCGGCAAACGTCGAGCGTCCGCTCGAAGACCTCGCGGACGCCGGGCTCGATGCCCTCCGCCTCGCCCGCGAGCTCCCTGGGCACACCGAGGCGCAGGCCGTCGAGTCGCTCCGCAGCCGGCAGCCCGACGCCGCCGGGAATGCCCGTCGAGGTCGAGTCGCGGGGATCCCGCCCCTCCATCACTCGCAGCATCAGCGCGGAGTCGGCGACCGTCCGGGTCAAGGGTCCGCACTGATCGAGTGAGGACGCGAAGGCGATCATTCCGTAACGCGAGATGGCGCCGTATGTGGGCTTCAGCCCGACGATGCCGCAGAGAGCCGCAGGCTGGCGGATCGAGCCGCCGGTATCGGTGCCGATCGCGCACGGTGCGAGGCCGCCTGCCACGGCCGCCGCTGACCCGCCTGAGGAGCCTCCCGGCACGCGGTCGCGATCCCAAGGGTTGAGCACGGGCGCGTATGCGGAGTTCTCGTTCGAGGAGCCCATCGCGAACTCGTCCATGTTGGTCTTGCCAAGGACCCCAGCCCCGGCGGCCCGTAGCCGCGCGACCGCCGTCGCGGTGTACGGCGGCAGGTATCCCTCGAGGATTCGGGAGCCCGCCGTCGTCGGCACGTCCTCGATGCAGAAGATGTCCTTGACGGCAACCGGGATCCCGGCCAGCTCCGATGAAGACTCAGACGTTCCCGGGCCGGCGTCCTCATCGGCGCGCCAGAGATACGCCCCAAGCGCATCGCCGGCCGCCGCCTGGCGCCATGCGGAGGCGTACTCGCCCGGGTCGAGATCGCCGCAGCGGATCGCCTCGGCGGCCTCGACCAAGCTGAGCTCGACTACGTCGCTCACGCCTGCGGTGAGGGAACCCGGAACGAGCCCTGGTCCGGGTCGGGGGCGCCGGCGAGGGCCCGCTCCGGCGACAGGCTGGGAGTCGGGGTGTCGTCGCGGAGCACATTCTCGAGGTGGACCACGTGCGTCGTCGTCGCGACATCATCCAGATCGAGGCCGGCGATCCGGTCGACGTGCTCGAGCACGCCCGAGAGCTCGGCCGCCATCCGCTCGACTTCCGATTCCTCAAGGTGGAGCCGCGCCAGCCGGGCGACATGAAGGACTTGGTCCCGATCGATCATCGGCCGCATTCTAGTCCGGCCGTGGGCGCCGAACCACCGCGCGCGCCAGACCGAAACCGGCCCCGGACGCGAGACGGCCGCCCGGGAGCGGCCGTCCTCGCGAATTGGTGCCCGCGCTCAGGCGCTGGGGGGAGGTGGAGGCCCGTCTCCGCCTCCGCCAAAGCCACTCGCCTGGTCGCCGAAGGAGGTTCCCTCCTCCTGCATCGCGGTCCAGCCACCGTAGGTGATGCCTGCCGCGGCGATCAAACCGAGGAAGACGCCGATCTCCCGGTCGGAGCCACCCGGCGTGTCGAGGATCCGGTAGAGGATCAGAATCGTCGAGAGGCCGCCGAGGCCGGTGACGATTGCGCTGCCGGCGACCGGCAGACCGGCGCCGGCACCGCTCGCGGCCATCGCGGCGACCGCAATCGCTGCGCCGATAGTCAGGAACAGAATGATGTCGATGAACTCGAACGACTGCCAGGCATTGAAGCCACCGCCGATGTCAACCGTGCCGATGCCGGTGTCGATCGCGCCGCCGAATCCGAACCAATCGAAGATAAACATGATGAGTAGAAGCGCGACCGCCGAAACGCCGGCGATTGTCTCTCCTCGTCCAACTGCGCTTGTGTCCATATCTCTCCCGAGTTGCGGCCCGGACTCGTTCGCCGAGCTTATCTACGGGTTGAGGGTATAGGGCGCCTCAGTCGGACACGTTGGCCCGGGCGGCGCGGACCGTGTTCGCGAGCAGCATCGCGATGGTCATCGGCCCGACGCCGCCGGGCACCGGGGTGATCACCGAAGCCCGGGCGGCGGCCGCGGCGAACTCGACGTCGCCGATCAGGCCCGACTCGGTGCGGTTGATACCGACATCGATTACGGTCGCGCCGGGCTTTACCCAATCGCCCCGGATCAGCTCGGGCACGCCGACGGCGGCGATCAGTAGGTCAGCGCGTCGACAGGTCGCCGCCAGGTCGGCTGTGCGTGAGTGAGCGATTGTGACGGTCGCGTTCGCGGCGAGAAGCAGGCTCGCCAGCGGCCGGCCGACCAGGGTTGAGCGACCGACGATCACCGCCTCGGCCCCCTCGAGGTCGACGCCGCCCACCCGCAGCAGTTCCATCACGCCGCTTGGGGTGCAGGCGACCAGACCCGCGGCCGGCTCCGATCCCTCGAGCTCGAGGGCTTCGGCGAGGCCGATCTTGCCCTGTGCCAACAGTCCGGCATTCGTGGGGGTGAGCCCATCGACGTCCTTGTGCGGAGAGATCTCTGAGAGCACAGCGTCGGCTTCGTGGCCCTCGGGCAGTGGCATCTGCACGAGGATCCCGTCGACGTCGACGTCGTCGTCGAGTCGCCTGACCAGTCCGCGCAGCTCGTCCGCCCCGACATCGGCCTCGAGCTGATGGTGGATCGAGCGGATCCCGGCCTCCTCGCAGGCCTTGCGCTTGTTCGCGACGTAGACGTGCGAAGCCGGGTCCTCGCCCACCAGCACCGTGGCGAGACCGGGAGCTCGGCCCCCGGCCGCAACGCCGGCGGCGACCACCTCGGCGACCCGAGCCCGGAGCTGGGCCGCAACCGCCTTACCGTCGATGACCTCCGCGCTCACCCGCTCAGGAGGCCTTCTGAATCGGAGCGTAATCGGCCATCAGCTTGCGCTCTCCACCACCGCCGAAGCGGATCACAACCACGTTGCCGGGCTCCACCGCCAGCACCACCCCGGACCCGAAGGAGGCGTGGACGACATCGTCGCCGACAGCGAACTCGAGCGGCGCGGCCGCGTGGCCCGCGGGCTCTGCGAAGCTCGAGCCCGACGCGGCGGTGCCCAGGCCGACGCCCCAGCCCGTCGACGATCCGACCGTGGAATGCCGCTCCACCAGCGGGTCCGGAATCTCACCGAGAAAGCGGGAGGGAATGCCGGTGCCGCTGGCGCCGAAGATCGAGCGCCGCCGCGCGTGGCTGAGGGCAAGCCGCTCTCGCGCCCGCGTCACGCCGACGTAGGCCAGTCGGCGCTCCTCCTCGAGCGTGCCCTCATCGACAGAGCGGGAGTGCGGAAAGATCCCGTCCTCGCAGCCGATGATGAATACCGCTCGGTACTCGAGCCCCTTGGCGTTGTGCAAGGTCATCAACGTCACCAGTTCCTCGTCGTCGCGGAGATCATCCTGGGCGGTGAACAGCGAGAGCTGCTCGAGGAACTCCTCCAGCGGCTGGCCCGGGCTCTCGCCCTCCAGTTCGCGGTTGGCGTCGAACTCAGCCGCGACGCCAACCAGTTCTTGAAGGTTCTCGATCCGGCCCTCGGACTCGATCGTTCGTTCCGCCTCGAGCGCGTCGATGTAGCCGGACTCGCTGAGCGTCGCCTCCAGCAGTTCGGAGACGCCACCGTGGTGCTCGGCCCGTTCCCGCAGGCTCGCGATCAGCTCACCAAAACGCCCCATTGCCTTGATCGCGGCGGGCCCGAGACCGGGAATCCGCTGCGGCTCGCCCAACAGCTCCATCGGTGAGCAACCGAGGGTGTTGGCGTAACCGACCAGGCGGCCCTCGGAGGTCTTGCCGATCCCCCGCCGCGGGGAGTTGATCACCCGGGCGAGCGAAACGGTGTCATCGGGGTTGATCAAGAGGGTCAGGTACGCCATCGCGTCTTTGATCTCGGCTCGCTCGTAGAACTTCGTGCCGCCGATCACCTGGTAGGGGACATCGAAGCGAACCAGGGTGTCCTCCAGCACCCGGCTTTGGGCATTGGTCCGGTAGAAGACCGCGACCTCAGTCCGCCGGATCCCCTCCTCGTCGACGAGCCGGTCGATCTCGCCGGCGACCCACCGAGCCTCCTCGTGCTCGTCCTGAAGCTCGGCGATGGTGACGAGCTCACCGGCCCCCGCATCGGTCCACAGTTCCTTGTCGAGCCGATCTCGGTTGTGGGAGATCAGCGCATTCGATGCGTCGAGGATGGTCTGCGTCGAGCGGTAGTTCTGCTCGAGCTTGACGCTCGTTGCCTCGAAGTCCTTCTGGAAGTCGAGGATGTTGCGGATGTCGGCAGCGCGGAAGCCGTAGATCGATTGGCTCTCGTCACCGACGACGAACAGGTTCCCGTGTTCGCCGGAGAGCAGTTGCAGAAGCCGATACTGGACGCGATTGGTGTCCTGATACTCGTCGACGAGGACGTGTCGGAAGTTGTGGGCGTAGCGATCGCGGAGATCCTCGAACAGCTCGAAGAGGTTGACGCAGCGGACGAGTAGGTCGTCGAAGTCCATTGCGTTGTTGGCGTGCATCCGTTGCTCGTACATCGCGTAAACGTCCGCGACCGTCTCCTCGAAGAAGGAGCCCTGCTCCTCGCGGTAGGTCTCGGCATCGCGCAGTCGGTTCTTGGCGAGCGAGATCTGGCCCTTGATCGTCCGTGGCGGGAAGCGCTTGGGGTCGATGTCGTGCTCCTCCATACAGCGCTTCACCATGCGCACTGAGTCCGCCTCATCATAGATCGAGAAGGCGCGCTTATAGCCGAGCCGGTCGGCGTGCTGACGGAGGATCCGGGCGCAGGCCGAGTGGAAGGTCATCACCCACATCATCCGCGCCGCAGCCCCGGTCAAATCCTCAACCCGGCCCCGCATCTCGTCGGCGGCCTTGTTCGTGAAGGTGATCGCGAGGATCTCGCCGGGGCGCGCCATCCCCGTCGCCAGCAGATAGGCGATCCGGTGGGTGAGGACCCGCGTCTTGCCGGATCCGGCGCCGGCGAGGACGAGCAGTGGGCCTTCGCCGTGCTCGACGGCCTCTCGCTGTGACGGGTTCAGCTCGGCAAGGAGTTGCTCGATCGCTGTCGCGCCGGCAGCCGTGGGGGCGCCCAGAGCCTCTTGGGAGGGCTCGTGGAGGCTCCGCTGGGGGTCGGTTGATGCAGTCTCGGCCACGCAGCCGAGAATAGCCACAACGTCGGCCGACGCAGTCCCCTCAGCCGCCGGCCGGGCTCGGTCCCCGGCGCGGGCGCAGTTCCCGGAGCTCGCCGCTGGACGGCTCGCCGTCCAGCTCCTCGAGCCGCGCCTCGATCGCGGTCAACCGCTCGCTCAGGCTACGCACCGAGTCGGCAACGGGATCCGGGAGATGGATCCAGTCGCTGTCGGGCCCCTCGGTCTTGCGGCCCTCGACGCGGACGGTGTGGCCGGGGTTGCCGACGACCGTCGAGTTGGCCGGAACATCGTTGATAACAACGGTGTTTGCTCCGACCTTCGCGCCATGTCCGACCTTGATCGGCCCCAGCAGCTTCGCCCCCGAACCGATCGTCACGTTGTCCTCGACCGTCGGATGGCGCTTGCCCCGCTGAAAGCCCGTGCCCCCCAGGGTCACACCCTGGTAGATCGTCACGCAACAACCGATCTCGGCGGTCTCACCGATGACGACGCCAGAGCCGTGGTCGATGAACAGGTCCTGGCCGATTCGGGCGGCCGGGTGGATCTCGACGCCGGTCACCGCACGTGAGGCGTGGGCGAGCAGACGCGGCGCGAGCGGGACCCCCGACTCGTGCAAAGCATGGGCAACTCGATGGGAGAGGATCGCCTGGACCCCACCCCAGGTAGCGAGGATCTCAGCGGTAGCCGCGGTCCGCGCGGCGGGATCGCGATCGCGGGCGGCGGCGACGTCGTCGCGGACCTCGTGGAGCACGCGGGCCAGGGTTCCAACTCCGAACATGCCCCAAGGATAGGCAGCGGACCGCCGGCGCAGGCCGCACCGGGCCGATCTGGGCCGGCTCCGTGCCGGCGGCTCTCCGCGCCTCAGCCGCCGAAGAACGGCAGCGAGATGTAGCGCTCGCCGGAGTCCGCGAAGACGACGACGATCCGCTTGCCGTTCATCTCCGGCCGCGCGGCGAGGTCGATCGCAGCGTGCAGGGCGGCCCCGGCGGAGATGCCGATGAACAGCCCCTCCCTGGTCGCCGCCAACCCGGCGGTGCTCAGCGCCGACTCGTCCTCGACGGCGATCACCTCGTCGACGACGTCCCGGTCGAATACCGCCGGAACGAACCCGGCTCCGATGCCCTGCAGCTTGTGCGGCCCCGGGCAGCCGCCCGAAATCACCGGCGAGGCGGCCGGCTCGACGGCAACGACATAGACGCCCGGCCGGCGCTCCTTCAGCCTCCGGCCGACGCCGGTGATGGTCCCCCCGGTTCCGACGCCGCAGACGAGAGCGTCAACCTCGCCCCCGGTGTCACGCCAGATCTCCTCGGCCGTGGTCCGGCTATGGACATCCGGGTTCGCCGGGTTCTCGAATTGCATCGGCATGTAGGCGTTCTCGTGCTCGGAGGCAAGCTGTTTGGCGAGGCCCACCGCCTCTTCCATGCCGCCCATCGACGGCGTCTCGCGAACGACGGCCCCATAGCTGCGCAGCAGCGCCGAGCGTTCCCGGCTCATCCCCTCGGGCAGCGTCAGCACGCAGCGGTAGCCGCGGACAGCGCAGACCATCGCCAATGCGATTCCCGTATTGCCACTCGTCGGCTCGACGATCACGCTCTTGCCCCGCTCGATCCGCCCCTCGGCTTCGGCGGCGTCGATCATCGCCACCCCGATCCTGTCCTTGACCGAGCCGCCCGGGTTGAACCATTCGAGCTTGGCGACCAACTCGGCACCGAGGCCCTCGCCGACCCGCGCCAGATGCACCATCGGTGTGTCGCCGACGACGGCCGACGCCTCGGCGGCGATCCGCAGCGTCACTGGTCTGTCGGAGCCGGTTCCCATTGCAGCGAACGCTAGCGACGCCACCCGCCGCAAGAGGTGACGCCGGCTGGAGTGATCGCGCTAGATGGAGTACATGCTTCCACCCTCGGTCTCCTCGCGGCGCGACACCTCGGCGATCGTCGCTTGGCCGAAGACGCGACGGAGGGCCTCCACCCCGTCGGCCCAGATGCCGCCGGCCTCGGTGCCCTCGGCGCCGATCCTGCCGTCCAAGGCCTGGACGACGTCGAGCACGGTGATCTCCTCCGCCGGACGGGCAAGCCTGAAGCCCCCCTTGACGCCGCGCTGGGAGATCAGCAGCCCGCTGCGACGCAGGGTGCTGAACAACTGCTCGAGGAACTGGACCGGAATCCCGCGACGTTCGGCGACGACCGAGATCGGCACCGGCCGATCCGGGTTGCGTGCCAGCTCGGCCATGCCGACAACCGCATACCTCGACTTAGCTGTTACCGAGATCACTGCTGATGGTTTGTACCGGTTGGCTCGGCGGCGGCTCGTATACGATCACGCCCTCGGCTGAGCGCATTGGGTTCGGGTCAAGGTTTCCAGCGACCGTGCTCATCGGAGGGGGAAGCGGAGAAGGATGAACGCACCGAGAGTCTGCCTGGTGATCAATACGTCGCCGATCGTTCGGATTGGAGTCCGCAGCCTGCTCGCGCCTGAATGGGAGACGGAAGAGCTGCACGACGGCAGCGGGGCGCTGGAACTGCTCACCAGCGTTGGGAACTTCGATGTGGTCGTGGTCGAGATGCGCTCCGCGACCGACGACGGCAGCCCCTCGGGTACGGAAACCGTCCGCTGCCTGATCGGGGCCCAGCCGGCGCTTGGCATCGTCGCCCTCGGGGGGCCACTCGAACGCCATGCGGTGCGCGAGGCGTTGAATGCCGGGGCGACGGCTTACGTCAGCAAGCGCTCCTCCCCCGGCTCCCTGCGCAGCGCCGTCGAGGCCGCCTCACAGCAGGAGCCCTTCGTCGATCCAGCTGCCGGTTCGGCCAGCGGTGCGACGATAACGCGGCGCCAGCGTGAGGTCTTGCAGCTCTACGCCGACGGGCTCTCGACCGGACAGGCGGCGCTCCGCCTCGGCCTCAGCGAGGAGACCGTCCGGACCCACGCCAAGGCCGGCATCGGCCGCCTCGGCGCCCGCGGCCGCAGCCACGCGGTGGCGATGGCGATGCGGGGCTCGCTGATCGAGTGAGCTGTGCGGGGCGCGAGGTGCTGCGCCGGTGCTAGATCCAGCCGCGCTCGCGGGCGACAAGGACTGCCTGTGCCCGATCGGCGGCGCCGATCTTCTTGTAGACGTTGTGCAGGTGGGTGCGGACCGTGCTCGCGGAGAGCTCCATCTCAGCTGCGATCTCCTTGTAGACCTTGCCCTCGGCGAGTCCGCGGAGCGCGTCGATCTCCCGCTTGGAGAGCGGGCAGGGCTCGCCCCGCCGCTGACGTGGGGTCTGCGCATGCGGGAACTCGTAGACGATCTGCGTCAGCCGCTCGGGCGGCAGACCGCAGGTGACGGCCATCGACTCCATCGCCTCGCCGGCGACGACGTCCCCCTGTGAGTGGTGAACGATGAGATCGCCGAGGCGCACGGCAGCGGCGAGGCCGGTTGCCTCGTCCGAGTGGTGGCGCTCGATCGCGCTGGCGATCACACTGGGTAGGCTCCAGCGTCGCGCCAGCACCCCGCCGACCAACGTGTGATCGATGCCGAGCTCACGCCGCTCGCGCTGCGTCCGGTCCTCGGGGCTGAGGCTGCCGTCGGCGAGAATCCGCTCATATTCTGGGTACAGACGCATCAGGACGAGCTTGCCGATGTCGTGGAGCAGGGCCGCTGTCACCAGCTCGTCGCGTCCGGCCACCTCGCCGAAATCGGCAACGCGCCCGGCGGCGTGGCGGGTCGCGACGGCATGGCGGCGGAATCGTTCGGGCAGCCGGTCCCAGTTGCCCACCGACTGGAAGAACCGGTAGGTATCGAGCTGCGCAGTGACGGCCCGGATGCCGGCTGGGGTGAGTGCCTCGACCGCGTCGGGGATGTTCGAGATGCGGCTGCGAGGGCCGCCACCGTTGTTGGCGGCGCGCAGCACGGCGATCGTCACGGCGGTATCGGACTCGATCAGCTCAGCGAGCTCACCGACCGTGGTCCCCTGGTTGTCGGTCAGTTTCGAGACGCGGGAGACCGTCTCGCTCAAGGCGGGCAGGGTATTCACGGCCTCGAAGGCGACCGCGAGCCGATGGCCGCCTTTTCCAGTTGCCTGGGGAGGCACTGAGGTTTGCTCCTTGGTCGTCATCTGTACTTGAACCGGCAGGGTTGGTCATCCTGCGGGCCTCGAACTCTTGATCGGCAGATTCGGCCGAAGCATTTAGTCCTGAGCGCGATCGGGCACCTGCGAGGGGTCCCAATCGGCTGAGGCATCAGGCCTCGAAAGCCGCTCCAGGGCTGCATCGATCCGATCCAGGGAGCGCTCACGTCCCAGTACCGCGAGCGACTCGAAGATGCCCGGTGAGATGGTGCTGCCGCTGATTGCGACCCGGATCGGCTGCAGGACCTTGCGAGCGCTGAGCTCCTCCCGCTCCAGCAGGGCGCGCAGTTCACGCTCAAGGCTGTCGGGATCCCATTCCCGCAGCCCCCCCAGAGTCGTTCTGGCGAGCTGCAGTGGAGCAGCGACGGTGGGCTTCATGACCTTCTTCCAGGCGGCCTCGTCGATCTCGGGCTCGACAAACAGGAAGGCGATCAGCGGCCATACCTCGACCACGGTCTGCGCCTTCTCCCGGACGATCGCGCACGCCGCCGAGCGCTGCCCGGCGTCGGCTGCGGCAAAAGCTGCAGCCGCGTCAGGGGAAACTCGCGCGATGTGGTCGGCGAGGCGTCGCTCGTACTCATCGATTGCCAGCTCGCGCATGAACCTGCCGTTGATCCAGCGCAGCTTCGGCTCGTCGAAGACGGCCGAGGCACGGCCGACGCTCTCGATCGCGAAACGTTCGACCAGCTCATCGGTGTCCATTAGGGTCGTGTCGTCCTGGGTTCCCCAGCCGAGCAGCGCCAGGTAGTTCCGGACCGCGGCCGGCAGGTACCCCTGCTCGCGCAGCTCCTGGACCGAGGCGGCCCCATGGCGCTTGGACAGCTTCTTGCCGTCGGGCCCGTGCAGCAGCGGTAGGTGGGCATAGCGAGGCGGCTGCGCGCCCAGCGCCGCGAGGACGAGTAGCTGTTTGGGCGTGTTCGAGAGGTGATCCTCGCCGCGGATCACCTCATTTATCTCCATGTCGGCGTCGTCGACGGCGACGGCGAAGTTGTAGAGAACCGAGCCGTCGCTGCGGGCGATCACGGGATCGTCCTGGAGGCGGTTCTCAAAGCGGATCTCACCGCGGATCAGGTCGTCGACGACGGTCTCCCCCTCTTCGGGGACCCGCAGGCGGATGGCAGCGCCGGCGGCGGCGCTCGCCGTGCCCCGGTAGCCGGCGCCGTCGTTGGCCTCCTTGTAGGCACGGACGTCGTCCGCCGTCGCGGTGTCGGGGTATGCCTTGTCCTGTTCGAGAAGCTGGTCGAGGCACTCACGGTGTCGTGGAGCGCGCTCGTACTGACTCAGCGGGCCCTCGTCCCAGTCGAGCTCGAGCCACCGCAACGCGTCGAGGATCTGGGTGACGTTCTCGTCGGTCGAGCGCTCACGGTCGGTGTCCTCGATCCGCAGGACGAGGGAGCCTCCGCGCCCGCGGGCGGCGAGCCAGTTATAGAGTGCCGTCCGCGCGCCGCCAATGTGCAGCGCGCCCGTGGGCGAGGGAGCGAATCGAACTCGAAGGGGTTTATCCAAGATGCTGATCGGCGCGCATGTTTCCACAGCGGACGCGCTTTACCCCGGCATTCCTTGTATTAATGCGGCATTGGGCAGGCTCGGCACTGCCGGCTCGGGCGAGATTCTGCCCGTTGCTGCCCATTGAAGGGCCTTATCGAACGCCTCTAGGTGAGCGCCGGACAGCCGCTCGCGGCGCTTGACGGCCCGCTGGTAGACGCGGAAGGTGAACTTGGGATCGGTGTGGCCCATCTGCTCCGCGATGTATACCGGGTCGTCTCCGGGCCTCATGTTTCCC
Organism: Acidobacteriota bacterium; assembly: GCA_032122625.1. Classification (GTDB taxonomy): domain Bacteria; phylum Actinomycetota; class Thermoleophilia; order Solirubrobacterales; family 70-9; genus CAXMST01. The sequence goes on along the minus strand of JAQBGG010000026.1, from coordinate 1,988 downwards.
TCCGCGTCGATCCACCTGGAGGCGCGGAGCGAGGAGTAGGTCCGTCGGAATGAATACGGCGTGACCTCCTCAGACAGCGGCTCGATGCCGGCGTCCGCCAGAACACTGTTGGCCCCATCGATCGCCTTCTTGAGTCGCTGTTGGATGTTGCGCTTGGTCTGACGGCGGCCTTGCCTGTTGCTGAACACCGGATCGCCGGGATCGCCGCTTGAGCGGGCCTTCAACTCTCGGAGGGCCTCGGCAGTGCCCATCGGTACATCACCCTGGCGGACACCCGCGCTGGTCTTTGACTCCCGGATGCTGATCGTTGACGTGGCGAGGTTCACGCCGCGCCACGGCAGAGCGAGGGCCTCCCCCGGCCTCATCCCCGTCCCGGCCAGCGTGGCAAAGACAGGGCGGGCGTAGGGGTCGGCGGCATCCAGTAGAGCTAAGAGCTGCTCGGGCTCGACCCAGGGCCTCGACCGCTCCTCGGCCTTCAGCCTCCGGCGCTTGCCACGGGCCGGATTCTTGTCGATCTTCCCGTACTCGAATGCGTCCTCGAGGATCTGCGACAGCCGGGTCAGGGTCTTGTTGATCGAGTTGTTCGACAGCACCCCTTCCCGCTGCTTCGCCGCGGCGTAGCGGTCAACCTCCTCAATCGTTATCTGCGACAGCCGGTGATCCTTGAACCACGGGAGCAGGTGGTAGCTGAGCGCCCACCGGTAATCGGTCTGCGTATGGGTTCGCCAGTCACCCTCGTGGCGAGCGAACCACTCCGACGCGAACTCATGGAAGGTCGGCTCCTCCGGCGGGGCCTCGACCGGCGCGGGCTTGTACGGCTGCCAGATGCCGCGCTCAACGTCGGCGAGGGCGTGGCGCAGCTCGGCCTCGGCTCGCTCGTGGCTCCATCCATCCTCGGGCTTGCCGAGGGTGACGTGGTGGCGCTTGCCGTAGGCGCGGAAGCGGATCGCCCAGCTTTTCGCCTTGCCCTTCGGGGCGATGAGCTGCCCTGTTGCGGGGCGGGCCATCAGATGGTCGCCCGGTGGTGGTTGGTCGTCGTCATCGCGTCCTCCTCGTTACGGGGTTCGAGGCACCGGGCATCAATAGCCTTCGGTCTGCGCCGGGGCGAGTTGGTCTTGACCCGGTGCCACGCCCCCGGACGTTTCAGCGTCGCGGGGGCACTTATGTAGGGGCCAGAGTAGCCAGGGGCCACGACGATCTCAAGTCCGCCGACCATCATCTGGTCCCGTCGCCCTGCTGTTGACCCGCCGCCGTGGCAGGAATAAGCTCGCCTGGAACTGCGATCCAGAGGATGGGACCGATGCCAAAGCTGCGCCGCGTAAGGCCCGCCCTGTGGATCGCCGCGGCGGTGTGCGTCGCGCTCCCGGCCTCGGCCTCGGGTGCCGTGGAGATCGGCCGGGCAGAGGCCGGGCCGCCGAACAGCCGTTGTATGGCTGGTGGCAACACCTTCATCCAGTCGAACACCGGCCCGACCACGCCCTCCTATGCCGTGCCCGCGGGCGGTGGCGTGATCGTCAACTGGGAGGTCGAGGCGACGACCGTCGATGAGACGTTGAAGCTCAAGGTCGTCCGCCCGACTTCGGTGACAACCAAGTTCACTGTGGTCGGCGAGAGCGCTGGATTCTTCGGCTTCCCGGGGCCCGGCATTCAGCGGTTTCCGGCGCGGATCCCCGTCGCGGCCGGGGACCGGCTTGGGTTGACGCCTGGCACAGACTTCCACGGCTGCGTCCGGGCGACGAGCGATCCCTCCGACATCTACCGAAGCGTGTTCGCTGATCCTCCCGTCGGCTCGACGTTCACCACGTCTGGCCCCAACCCGCAAGGGACGCTCAACATCGCGGCGTTCGTCGAGCCCGACGCCGACGCCGACGGCTTCGGTGACGAGAGCCAGGACCAGTGCCCGACCGACCCCGCCACGCAGACGGAGTGCGATCCGCCCGAGACCAGGATCACCAAGGGCGCACCGAACAAGGCCAAGAAGCACAAGG
>JAQBGG010000025.1:0-3012 GCA_032122625.1 Acidobacteriota bacterium | reverse complement strand
GGCCTTCAGAGACGCTCTTGGACTGGGACTTGAGCTTGTAGGACCGCTTCTTGACCTTGACCTTGCCGGTGGCCTTGGCCCTCTGGTCCTCGTCGGCCTTTACCTTGGCCTTGACGACGATCTTCTTGCCCTTCTGCTTCTGCTTCTTGCTTGCGCTGGCGGAGCCTCGGACCTTGGTATCGACCGTAAACGAGCTGCTCGCCGGGGTCGGGTCGGTGTTGCTGGCGCCGTCGGTGGCCTGGACCTCGAAGTCGTGGGTGCCGTCGGAGAGGCTCGAGTAGGACTTCGGCGAGCTGCAGGCCGCGAATGCAGCCGAGTCGAGGCTGCACTCGAAGGTCGAGCCCGGCTCATTCGAGTCGAATCCGAAGGCGACGGAGTCGGTGTTGATCGTCGTGCCGTCCGCGGGCCCGGAGGTGATCGTCGTCTCCGGCGGGGTGGTGTCTCGCGGGCAGGTCGGCTCCTTGAATGTCCCGATCGCCGTCTTCCAGTCGGTAGCTGAGGTGGCACCGTAGTACTCGGTCGTAAACCAGAAGTCGCAGTCGTTGGCCGGGTCGACGCTCATCGCGCTGTAGTCGCCCCAGCGGTTCCCTGTGCTGGTTTGCGAGCCCGCGCCCGCCTGCATGACCTGCTCTGCCTGCAGGGTGCCGAGCGGATCAGAAGGGGTTCGCGTCGCATAACGGATGCTCGGGAAGTCGGTGCTGCTGGAGGTCGAATAGCCGAGCGCGATGTTGCCGTCGACGTCCATGGCTATCGAGCCCATCCAGCGGTTGAGGCCGTCAGCGGGCGCCTGGGTACCCTCCTGATGCAGGGTGTAGCCGGCTCCCGTGTTGCGCAGTTCGAACCAGCGGATCCCGGCCCGATCGGAGCCGGCGTCGACGGTGAAGTTGCCAACCAACCCTTCATGGTCGTCAAATCGCCGGTAGGCAAGGCGTTGCATCGGCCACTCGCTGACCGGATCGAGCCCCTCCGCGGTGGCGGGCTGAGGGATGCAGTCGAGCACGAAGAACCCGCAGACGGTGTAAGTGAATGAGGTCACCGGGATCGTGGCGGTGGGTGAGAAGGTGCTGTTCGCCGGGGTCGCGAAGTCGGGGGTGAGCTGGAATAGCTCAAGTCGATCGGCGCCGCCATGGAACAGATTGTCCTTGAACGTGTAGAAGAGCCCGCCCTGTGGCGAGGGTGCCGCCGACCCGTCGACATCGGCGGGCATCAGGAAGTTTGTCTGACCCGGGAACCTAATTGCCGTGGCGCTCGAATCACCGCTCAGCATTTTCGTCCGGTCGAGCGCGTAGGCGGTATAGGAACTCTCGTTGGTGCCGACGTAGTAGCCGGTCGGCCAGACGCCGACCTTGAAATAGTCGGGGAAATTGGGCGCAGTGAACGCGTAGGTGAAGTACGCGCCCGTCGGGTCGGGGGTCTGCGAGACCGCAAAGCAGAGCTGGTTGGTGGCTGTGAACTGGCTCAGCAGCCAGCGGTCGGCGAGCTCGTCGTAGAGGACCTGCGGATCGCCTGCGTTGCCGGTGCTGCAGGACCCGGAGGTGAACAGGGTCGAGAGGTTGAAGGCGGGGGTCAGCAGGGCGCCGGCCTTGCTGTAGATCGCGACCTTGGTCGCGTTGACCATCTGGATGTAGTGGTTGGGTCCCACGTCTCCGGTTGTGTCGGGCGGCGTGCAGCCGCTGCAACCCGTCGGGTTGGAGGTTCCGTCAAACACCGGGCCCGGTGCCGGAGTGCGGCCGTCGGCCTGCGATCGACCCGTCAGAGCGTCGGGCCCTGCGTTGGGACTGCGGGTGCCGCCTGCCCCCGCGCCGGGGGTATCGGCGAGCGGGTTGACGCGAGGCGAAGGGTGACCCGAGGGGCTTGAGTCGCCCGCATCGAGATCGCGAACCGCCACGCTGACACCGAAGTCCTCAGCCTTGATCTGCGTCGGGTCGGCAGAGCCGTCCTGTCCGTTGGTCCCAGCCCATGCCACCGAGCCGCTCAGGGCCAGGCAAAGAACCCCGAAGAGGAAAAGCAACGCGGCCTTTGAGGTGGGTCGCAGGGTGCTGGACGGACCGACGGGCATATGGCTCTTGCCTTTCGCTGGGGTTCGCACCCGCCGGAGCGAGTTTGCACATCGGAGCCATCCTAATCAACGAAGCCCGACTCGTGTATCCAGGCGCTGGCGGTCGACGTTTCAAGAGGCCGCATCCCGCTTGCCGATACGGCATAGAGGGGACTTCGTGCGAGCCGTCAGGACGCTTAGGAGGGAGTCGTTCTATCCAGCTGAGCTATCGGGGCAGGGCGCAGATTTGCGGCTCTGCGAAGCCGTTTGCAGGGTACTGGCTGTCCGCTCGCCCGGCACCCTTGACCCTCTCCTCGGGGTCCACAGTGCCCATCAGTGCCCAATCGCGTGCCAGACCCGAACTCTCGTCGCGTGGCTCCGCTAAGCGCCTGTTGTCAGCCGACGGGCGGCGGCTACCAGGTGCCGTCGTCGCCGGGCTCGAAGCCGCCGCGCATCGCCTCGAGGGCAACAGCGCGGGCGCGGAGCTTGGTGCCGAGATGCGCCTGCTCCTTGGCGGCCTTGGCGGCGACGGCGGCCTCCGCGACGGCGGTCTCGAACTCCTCGCCCGGCTCGGCCACGCGATCGAGGAAGCCGGCCGCGAGCAATGGTTGGCTCGCCGGGGCCGCTGCTCCAGGGGTTCGCGACCCGGCTCTCGATCAAGGCGGGCGACTTCATCGGCGTCGACGCCTTCGACACGACGACTTTCGTCGGCTTTCGCCAGGCCGCGGGCGCGGCCGTCAACCTCTGGCATCCAACGCCCCTCCCAGAGGACGGCAGCCCATCCTCCCCCAACAGCGTGTCCAACTCCGGCGAGCTTCTGCTGAACGCCGACATCGAGCCCGACGCCGACGCCGACGGCTTCGGTGACGAGAGCCAGGACCAGTGCCCGACCGACCCCGCCACGCAGACGGAGTGCGATCCGCCCGAGACCAGGATCACCAAGGGCGCACCGAACAAGGCCAAGAAGCACAAGG
>JAQBGG010000024.1:0-3656 GCA_032122625.1 Acidobacteriota bacterium | reverse complement strand
GGCGTGAACGAGCACAGCATCCTGCCGATGGCCCGGTACTTCCGTGGGACAGGCCAGATCCCGCGCTTCATCGAGTACATGGATGTGGGGCACTCGAACGGCTGGCGCCTCGATGATGTCGTCTCGGCCACGGAGATCTTCGCGACGATCCATGCCGAGCTGCCCATCGAGCCGATCGACCCGAACTACCGCGGAGAAGTCGCAAGCCGGTGGCGCTATCGCGACGGCGGCGGCGAGATCGGAATCATTGCGTCGGTGACGCAGCCTTTCTGCCGCGATTGCAGTCGCGCCCGGCTCTCGGCGGACGGTCAGCTGTTCACGTGCCTGTTTGCGACCAATGGCTGCGACCTGCGGTCTCTCCTGCGCGGCGGCGCCAGCGACGACGACATCACGGAGGCGATTTGCGGCGTATGGCGAGGGCGCAGCGACCGCTACTCGGAGACTCGCTCAGCAGAAACGATTGATCTTCCCAAGGTCGAGATGTCCTACGTCGGCGGCTAGATGAGTTGCTTAGCACGGACGGCGTGCGTATTCCGGCCGATCGTGATCACTGATTCCGGCCGAAGGTGATCATCGATTCCGGGGATCCTGATCAAGGATTCCGGTGATCGTGATCACCCGTTCCGGGCATCGTGATCACTGATTCCGGCGATCGTGATCAGCCGTCGGTAGCGGACTTGTTACACGCTGGGTTCTCCATGGAGGACCTGGATGGGAGCGATCCGACTGCCGATGAGACAGCTACGCGAGATTCTGCGACTGAAGCACGAGGGCTTGCCCCACCGGGCGATTTCGCTTGCCTGCGGGGTGGGTGTGGGGACGGTGTCGGAGTACGTCGGGCGAGCGAAGCGGGCGGGCCTGAGCTGGCCTTTGTCTCCGGAGCTTGACGAGGCGGCGCTCGAGGCGCGGCTGTTTCCTCCGGCCGAGCCAGGTCGGGAGCGTCAGGCGCCGGATCTGGCCTGGATGCACCAGGAGCTGAAGAAGGTCGGGGTCACGCTGCACCTGCTGTGGGAGGAGTACCGTGCGGTGCACGCGGAGGGCTACGGCTACAGTCAGTTCTGCGAGATCTACCGCCGCTGGGCGCGGAAGCTGCGGCCCTCGATGCGGCAGCAGCACCGGGCGGGAGAGAAGACATTCATCGACTTCTCCGGCAAACGGCTTCAGCTTGTGGACCGGCGGACGGGGGAGGAGATCCCGGTCGAGCTGTTCGTGGCCGTGCTTGGTGCGAGCAGCTACACCTACGCAGAGGCGATCCCGAGCCAGAAGCTGCGTGACTGGGTGGGTGTCCACATCCGGATGGCGGAGTACTTCGCCGGCTCGACGCAGCTGTGGGTGCCGGACCAGCTCAAGAGCGCGGTGACGAAGCCGTGCCGCTACGAGCCCGACCTCAACCGCACTTATCAGGAGCTGGCCGGGCACTACGGTGCGGTGGTGGTGCCGGCGCGTCCGTGCAAGCCGAAGGACAAGGCGAAGGTGGAAGGGGCAGTGCTCCTCGCGCAGCGCTGGATCCTGGCCCGGCTGCGGCACCAGACCTTCTTCGAGCCGGGCGAGCTGAACGCGGCGGTCCGGACGCTGCTGGACGAGCTCAACGACCGGCCGATGCAGAAGCTCGGGATCAGCCGACGCCAGATGTGGGAGCAGCTGGACCGCCCGGCGCTTCTGCCGCTGCCCACCACCCACTACGAGCTGGCGCAGTGGAAGACCTGCCGGGTCAACATCGACTACCACGTCGAGGTCGACCGCCACCTCTACAGCGTGCCCTACCAGCTGGTCCACGAGGCGGTCGAGGCGCGCTACACGGCTTCGATCGTCGAGGTCTACTACAAGGGCCGCCGCGTGACGTCGCACCCCCGCCGCTATGACAAGCACCCCTCGACCCTGACCGAGCACATGCCCCGCTCGCACCAGGCCCACGCCGAGTGGACGCCTTCGCGGCTGATCGGCTGGGCGGAGAAGTCGGGGGCGGCCACGGGCCGGGTGGTGGCCGAGATCCTGAAGAGCCGCCCCCACCCCGAACAGGGCTACCGCGCGTGCCTCGGGCTGATCCGGCTTGGTCGCCGCTACGGAGACGACCGGCTCGACGCCGCCTGCGCCCGGGCCGAGCGGCTGCGCTCCTACAGCTACCGCACCGTCAAGAACATCCTCGCCTCGGCGCAGGATCGCCTGCCGCTCGAGGACGAGCTGCCCGCCCCGGCCCCGGGGCTTCGCCACGCAAACATCCGCGGCGGCGAGTACTACGCCGCGCAGGAGGAGCGCAAGTGCTGACACAACCGACTCTCGAGAAGCTCAACGCCATGAAGCTCACCGGCATGGCCCAGGCCCTGCCGCAGCAGCTCGGCTCAGGCGAGTACGCCCGCCTGAGCTTCGAAGAGCGCTTCGGCCTCCTGGTCGACGCCGAGTGGACCGCTCGCGAAGAGCGCAAGCTCGGTCGCCGCCTGCGCTCGGCCAGGCTGCGTCACCCGGCGTCGCTCGAGGACGTCGACTTCAAGCATCCCCGCCAGCTCGACCGCCAGCAGGTCCTCAGCCTCGGAAGCTGCAGCTGGGTCCAGAACCGCCACAACCTGGTGATCATCGGACCGACCGGGATCGGCAAGTCGTACCTCGCCTGCGCCTTCGCCGAGCGCGCCTGCCGCCGCGGCCACTCCGCCGCCTACGTGCGCATGCCGCGGCTGCTCCACGAGCTCGCCGTGGCCCGCGGCGACGGCTCCTACACTCGTCTCCTTGCGCGCCTCGCCAAGCTCGACCTGCTGGCGATCGACGACTGGCTTCTCGCACCGCTGCGCGACGCCGAGCGGCGAGACCTGATCGAAGTCATTGAGGACCGCTCCGAGCGCGCCTCGACCCTCATCGCCACCCAGGTCCCGGCAAAGGACTGGCACGCCGGCATCGGCGACCCCAACCAGGCCGACGCTATCTGCGACCGCCTCCTCCACAACGCTCACCGCATCGAGCTCAAGGGCCCGTCCATGCGCAGCACCAAGGCCTCGCCCGAGACGGCGAACGAGGCGACCCCATGACCACCGTCGCTGCGCTCCGAGCGCTCTCGGGGGGGATGCTACGGGTCGTCCCCAGCTCCGCGCGTCGATCCTGCGGCATCCTGGACGCTCGCTTCCCGACCTGTGGCCTATGGATCCTGCCGGAGGTATGGAAAACGCCGCCCACCGTCCCTCAGACTCCATCGTCCCAGCGGGCGTTTCCCACACCTCCTTGGACGGCGCTACGCGCCGCCCACAGGCTCCACAGGCCCAACCGATCTGTCTCAACGGCAAACGGCGTATGATCCCGGCGGTCCAAGCCGCCAAGGAGGAAGAAAGCTAACCCGCTATCGTCGCTCCGCTCCGACTCCTGATCACGATGATCGGAATCTGCGATCACAATCCCCGGATTCGGTGATCACGATCAGCGGAATACGCAATCGATCGGAAGATTGCCGAGCGTATCTGGGGTTCGAGCAGCGGCTGATACTGCTGGGGCGTCCGGCACCGTGCCAGCAAGGCCGGCCAGATTCCCGGCGTTCACGCCAGGCGGTTGCACCATATCCGGAGGGCGCGGCCGCAGTGGTCCCAGTAGGGTCCCCCGAGCCGCTCGGTGATCCGACGAGCGAGGGAGTCGAGGCATTCCCGGACGTCGCTGCCGACGATGTCCGTCTCCTGCAC
>JAQBGG010000023.1:0-2776 GCA_032122625.1 Acidobacteriota bacterium | reverse complement strand
TCTGGCGCAGGCGGATATGAAGTTCCCGCAGTTGCTTTTCGTCCACGCTGCTCGGCGCATCGGTAAGCAGACACTGCGCTCGCTGCGTTTTGGGGAACGCGATCACGTCGCGGATCGAGTCGGTGCCGTGAGCGAGAGCCGCGATCCGATCGACTCCGTAGGCAATGCCGCCGTGCGGCGGGGCGCCGTAGCTGAGCGCGTCGAGCAGGAAGCCGAAGCGCGCCTGCGCCTCCTCGGCGTCGATTCCGAGCAGATCCAAGACCTGCCTCTGCACCTCGACGTCGCTGATGCGGATCGAGCCGCCGCCGATCTCCCAGCCGTTCCAGACCATGTCGTAGGCCTGCGTCATCGCGGCGCTGGGATCGTCGGGGTCGATCTCCCCGACCGGTGCTGTGAACGGATGGTGGTGAGGATCCCATCGCCCCTCCGCATCGTTCCACTCGAAGAGCGGCCATTCGACCACCCAGCAGAGGGCGTGCGAGCCGGGCTCGATCAGCCCCCAGCGCTCGGCCAGCCGCGTGCGGAGGCCGCCGAGCACAGAGTTGGCGAGGGGGATCGTGTCGGCGACCAGCAGCAGCAGATCGCCCTCCTCGGCGCCAAGCATCCCGTTCAGGCGGGCCAGCTCGTCGTCGCTGAGGAACTTCGCCGTCGGCGAGCGCCAGCCGTCGCCCTCGCGGAAGGCCCAGACGAGGCCCTTTGCGCCGAGATCCTGGGCCTCCGAAATCAAACCGTCGAGCTCAGAGCGCGGCAGCTCGCGCTTGCCCGCGTTGATTCCCTTGACGGCGCCGCCGCCCTCGATCGTGCCGCTGAACACCTTGAACTCGGTCGACGCGAGAGCATCGCTGACGTCGACCAGCTCCAGTCCGAACCGGATGTCGGGCTTGTCGGACCCGTAGCGCGCCAGCGCCTCGGCGTGAGGGATCCGCGGCAGCGGCAACGGCAGCTCGACGCCGGCCGCGGCGAGAACGTGGGCCATCAGCCGCTCGTTCAAGTCGACCACGTCCTCGAGCTCGACGAACGACATCTCGATGTCGAGCTGGGTGAAGTCCGGCTGGCGGTCGGCCCGCAGATCCTCGTCCCGGAAGCAGCGGGCTATCTGGTAGTAGCGCTCGAAGCCGGAGATCATCAGCAGCTGCTTGAAAAGCTGCGGCGACTGCGGCAGCGCATAGAACGATCCGTGCCTGGTCCGCGCCGGGACGAGGAAGTCGCGGGCGCCCTCGGGAGTCGATCGGGTCAGCACCGGGGTCTCGATCTCGAGGAAGCCCTCACCGTCGAGGAACTCCCGCATTGCGCTGACCAGTCGAGAGCGCAACTCGAGGCCCTCGCGCATCGCCTCCCGTCGCAGGTCCAGGTAGCGGTACCTGAGGCGAGACTCCTCCCCCGCCTCGCCCGACCAGCTCTCGATCTCGAAAGGGGGCGTCTCCGCATCGCCAAGCAGATCGAAGGAGGAAACGCGGACCTCCCAGGCTCCGGTCGGCAGATCCGGGTTGACGTGCTCTGTGTCGCGATCGACGATCGAGCCAGCCGCGCTGACGACATCCTCGGCCCGGAGCCGGTGGGCCGCCTGAAAGTGCTCAGCGGTGATCTCGTCGGGGTCGAAGACGAGCTGAACGAGGCCCGTCCGGTCCCGGAGATCGATGAAGATCAAGCCGCCGTGATCGCGTCGACGGTGGACCCAGCCGGCGACGCGGACCGTCGTTCCGACCCGGTTGGCGAGGATCTCGCCGCACCAGGCGTCGCGATAGACGTTGCCGCGCTGCGCGGGGAAGCGCCGTTCGCTGTCGCCGTCTGACATAGCGGCGGAGTCTCGCACCCACGGCCGGCTCACGCTTCGCGCGCGGCGATCACGACCGCCGGCAGCTCAGCCGGATCGACCTCACGCTGATCTCCGCTCTCCATTTCGCGGAGCTTGGCGCTGCCGTCGAGCTCGAGGATCACAGCGAAGCGCGCACCCGAGCGGTCCGCCTGCTTCATCTGCCCCTTGAAGGCGCGGCCGGCGAGATCGAACTGGGCCGAGATCCGGTGCCGGCGCAGCTCCAGGGTGAGATCGAAGGCGGCGTCGCCGTCGCCGCAGACGACGAACACCTCGGGGCGCGCCCAGGGCGGTGTCTCGGCCATCGCCAGCAGGATCCGCTCCACCCCGGCCGCCCAGCCGATCGCCGGCGTCGGTGGTCCCCCGAGCATCTCGACGAGGCCGTCGTAACGGCCACCGCCGCCGACTCCGGACTGAGCCCCGAGCGAATCGCAGGTGAACTCGAAGACCGTCCGCGTGTAGTAGTCGAGGCCCCGCACCAGAGCAGGGTCAAGCCGGTAGGGCACGCCGGCCGCATCGAGCAGCCGTCGCACGGCCGCGAAGTGCTCGGCGTCCTCGCCCTCGAGTCGCTCGAGCAGCGTCGGCGCCGATGCGACCACCGCCCGTGTCCCCTCGTGGTCGGAGTCGAAGGCCCGCAGCGGATTGCTGTCAATCCGGCTCCGAACCTCGGATGAAAGCTCGCCCTCGTGCTCGCGCAGGTAGTCCCGAAGCTCTTCGCGGTAGGCGGCCCGCGTGGTCGGCGAGCCAAGGCTGCTGAGGCGCAACTCGAGCTGCAAGATCCCGAGGCCGCGGAGGAGCTCGTCGAGGAGGACGATCAGCTCGGCGTCGGCGAGGGGGCTGTCGGTTCCGATCGCCTCGGCCCCGACCTGGTTGAACTGGCGGTAGCGGCCCTTCTGCGGGTTCTCGGCCCGGAAGAAGGGTCCCGCGTACCAGAGCTTGTCCGGTTGCGGGTCCTTGTGCATG
>JAQBGG010000022.1:0-4764 GCA_032122625.1 Acidobacteriota bacterium | reverse complement strand
ACATCGCGCCGAAGAAGATGGATGGTGGGCTGGACGATGACAAGCTGATTGGCTCCAACGCCGCCGACAGGATCTTCGGCGATCTCGGCGACGATCTGATCCAGGGCAACGCAGGCGACGACACGATCCACGGCGAAGAGGCCAACGACTCGATCTTCGGCGGTCTCGGCAACGACCTCCTCTACGGCGACGACGGGGCCGACTTTCTCAGCGGTGACGAGGACGAGGACCGCTGCGACGGCGGTAAGGGCAACGACGACAAGGCCGACAAGAGCTGCGAGAGGACGATAGGCGTCCCGTAGCCCTGGCGGAGGTGATCCGAATGCAGACGGTCGGGTTCACGAGGATGGCGGACGGCACAGTCGAGGACTACGAGCTGCTGGCCGAGCGGGAACAGCAGTACGAGCGCATGCTCCCGGGCCGGCTGATCGCGGCCGTCAAGGCTCTCGAGTACTCGTTTGGCGGCTACCAGGTGACGCGCTACGAGCACTCGCTGCAGTCGGCCTCTCGGGCGCAGCGCGACGGGCGCTCGGAGGAGTACGTGGCCGCCGCGCTGCTGCACGACATCGGCGACGAACTAGCCCCCTACACCCACGGTGAGATGGTCGCGGCGATTCTCAAGCCCTATGTCGAGCCGCGGATCTGCTGGATCGTCGGGCACCATGGCGTCTTTCAGATGTTCCATTACGCGCGGCAGACCGGTGAGGACCCCGATGCCCGCGAGCGCTACCGCGGCCACGAGTGGTTCGAGGATTGCGCCGAGTTCTGCGAGATATACGACCAGAACTGTTTCGACCCGGCCTACGAGTCGCTGCCGATCGAGCTCTTCGAGCCGATCATCGGCCGGGTGTTCGCGGGGCCGCGGTACCTCGGGCGAGCCTGATCGAGCCAGCGCTCCCCGCGCCTACGGCGGAGACGGAAGCTCGCCCTTCGCGACGAGGGCGGCCAGCTCGGTTCGGGAGTGGATTCCGAGCTTGCGATAGACGCGGCCGAGGTGGAACTCGATCGTCTTCGGGCTGAGGAACATCTTTGTCGCGACCTGCTTGTTCGTCGCCCCGGCGGCGACGGCGATCGCAACCCTGACCTCCTGCGGGCTGAGCTGATCGGGGTCGCCAATCGGGTCGCGGTGGATCGCCCCCGCCGCCTGCAGCTCCGCGGTGGTCCGCTCGATCCAGGGAGCGGCCCCGAGCTGCTCGAAGATCTCGAGCGCGTCTCGCAGCTGCTCGCGCCCAGCCACGCGGCGGCGGGCGCGATGCAGGCGTGAGCCGTAGGCGAGCAGCGTGCGGGCGGTCTCGAACGGGGAATCGGCCTGCTCGTGATCGGCGAGGGCCTGCTCGAAGTGGTGCTCGAATCCCTCTGCCTCAACCAGGCCTTGACAGCGCGCTCCAAAAGCGAGGGCGAGTGGCACGCCGGCGCGTTCGGTCCTGCGCACCAGGGCTACGCACGCCGCGTCTGCCTCCGCGGGGCGCCCGGCCCGTACGTAGGCCTCCACCAGGTCGGGCGCCCAGGGCACGAAGAGCGGGTCCTCGAGGCCGGAGTCCTCAGCGAAGGCCTCGACCTGGATCAGCTCGACCAGCGCTTCCTCCGGACGACCCAGTCCCAGCTCGAGGAAGCCGAGTGCCCCCAGCCGACCACGGTCAGCGAACCCACCTCCTGGGCCAGCGTCGTCGCGCGCTCCAGCTCAGCTCGGGCCCGCGACTCCTCACCGCGGGCGGCGCGAAGGCGGCCGCTGATGCTCAGGCAAAAGGGAAGGATGCCGTACTGCCCGTACTCCTCGGCGAGGGCGACGGCGCTCAAGTCGCGGGCTGCTGCATCCCAGTCCCCGAGTCGATACTCCGCGTCGGCCAGGACCCCGAGGACATAGGGAAGCAGCCCGAACGTGTCGGTCTCGTGCGCCATCTCGATCAGGTGGGTCATCTGCGCCTGCAGCTCCCGCTCCTGGCCGGTGGAGACCCCGGCATGGAGTCCGAGCACCGCTGACTGCGTTCCCGGTGAGAGTCCATCCATGCCGGCCAGCAGTCGCCCCGCCTCCTCGAGGGCGTCCCGGGCATCGGCGGCATCGCCCGCCAGCATTGTCGCCATCCCCGACAGGGCGCGGACGCGGCAGCGGACCATCGGAGAGGCATCGTCGGGAAGGACCTCGGCGGCGCGCCTTGCCGCGGCCGGTCCGACCTTGAACTGCCCGGAGACCCCGGCCAGCAACGCGACATCGGTGTGCATCGCCGCAGCCCCCGCCGGGTCGAAGGGAAGGACCCGATCGGCCTCTTCGCGGAGCATGAGGTGGGTGTCGGCGGGGGGCTGGATCCCGCCCGTCATCGTGGCGACCGCGAGCGTGTGTCGGACGCGGGCCCTGAGCAGCGGCTCATCGGTTTCGGTCAGCGGCTCCAGAAGTGCCGCACAGCGATCGTAGGCGCCGCCCAGCGCCGCTGAGACGGCTGCTGCATAAAGCCGACCGGAGCGTGAGTTTGCGTCCTCGGTGAGGCGCGCTGCCCGCTGGAGGGCATCGTCGGCAGCGCTGTGGCGCCGCGGGCGGCGGCCCTACGGGCGGCCCCCTCGAGCAGCTCGGCGACGGCGTCATCGGGGCCGACGCTCGCCGCGGCGAGGTGCCAGGCCCGGGCGTCAGCCTCGCAGTGCTCCGCAAGAGCTCTGTGGGCGCGCCGCCGCTCGGCCGGCGTCGTCTGTTCGTATGCGACCGCCTTGACCAGTGGATGGGCGAAGCTGAGCCGGTCCGAGCCGATGCTCAGGACTCCGGCCGCCTCGGCTCGCTCGAGGGCTCCGCCTTCGAGGCCCAGGTCGCGGCATGCCGCGATCACCGGCGCCAGGCCCCGGTCGAGCGCGGCGGAGGCGACCACGACGGCTTCCCGGTCCTCAGAGCCGAGCGCCACGAGCTGGGCCTCGAACGTTTCGAGCAGCGCGACGCCACCGGTTTTGACGACGTCGATCGGCACGAGCCCAAGGCGCTGATCCTCGCTCAGTCGAGCGGACAGCTCACGCAAGGCAAGTGGGTTGCCGGCTGCGATCTCGAGCAGCGCAGCGACCACGTTCGATACGGCCTCCGGCACCGAGGCCTCGACCAGCGCCCGGGAATCGTCGCTTCCCAGGCCCGAGAGCTGCAACCTCTCCAGGCCCGACCCGAGCAGGGGCCCGTTGCCGCCCGGACGAGCAGGCCGACGCGGGTGTTCGCCAGTCGCCGCGCCGCGTACCCAAGGCACTCGGCGGAGGGTGAGTCGAGCCATTGTGCATCGTCGATCACGATCAACAGCGGTTCGAGCTTGGCGGCGCCGCTGAGCAGGTTGAGAAAGGCCGCGCAAGTGGCGAATCGATCGCTCGGTGCGCCCGGTGAGGGTCCCAGCGCGAGCGCGGCCCGGATCGCATCCGCCTGCGCGCTGGAGAGCGAGCCGAGCCCGTCGAGCAGCGGCGCGGCGGTCTCCCCGAGGCAGGCGTAGGGAAGGTTGGCCTCGGCCTCGATGCCCCCGGCCATGATCACACGCAGATCGTCGGCGTCGTCGATTGCCCGCGCCAGCAGCGACGTTTTCCCGATCCCCGGTTCGCCGACGATATGCAGCGCGCCGCCGTTCCCCTGCCGGGCCTCAGTGACCAGGCGGCTTACCCGTTCGAGCTCTGGGCCCCGTCCGAGGAGCATGAGTTCAGGCTACGCCTTCCAGCGCCGTGCGGAGGCTCGCTGAAACTAGGTGGTCACCCGGTGCTTTTTGCCCACAACCGCCCTACGGTCGTAGGCGACAGTGAGAAACCCTAGGAGGACGAGATGAGACAGGTATTCGCGGCGATCGCCCGATCGGGAGTCGGGAGCGCATCAGAGCATCAGCACCGGCGTACCGTCAAGCGCGAACGGGGTCAATGGAAGCGATTCCTGAGCCCCGGGGGAGCCCGGAGGCCCGGTCGCTGACACCCGATCCCTGAGAGGAAGTCGGCGGGTGGCGCGGATGTCGTCTCGGCGCGCGCCGCCCGCTGCGATCGGCTTTGATTCCGCGGATGCGGATCACGATCGCGACCTTCGAGGGGATGCCGCCTCATTTCGGCGGCGATGACCGGCTGTTGCTCGAGAAGCTCCGTGAGCGCGGCGCCGAAGTCGCTTACATCCCGTGGACCGACGAGGGGGCTGATTGGGCATCGCCTGATCTGGTGGTTGCGCGCTCCCCCTGGGACTACGCGCTGCGCCACGCCGAGTTCATCGACTGGGTGCGAAGCGTGCGGGCACCGCTCGAGAACGCGCCCGGTCTGATCGAGTGGAACAGCGACAAGCGCTACCTGGCCGACCTGGGGGAGGACGGCGTGCCGGTGGTCGAGACGACCTACGTGGCCCGGGGGGAGCGACCGCCGGCAATCGACTCACAGGTGGTGGTCAAGCCGACGATCTCGGCCGGAGCCCGGGACACCGGGCGCTTCGGTCCGGCCTCGGCCGCCGCCGGCCGCAAGCTGATCGAACGGATCTGCGATCGCGGCGGCACGGCCATGGTCCAGCCCTTCATCCCGACCGTTGAGACATCCGGAGAGACAGCGGTTGTGATGATCGCGGGCGAGGTCAGCCACGTGCTCCACAAGAGCCCGGTCCTGGAGCCGGACGAGGTCGCCCCGGTGCGCGAGGACGAGCTCCGCGTGGCCGAGTCGATGTATGACCCAGATCTGGTCTCTCCGGGGCGGGCCGAACCTGGCGAGATCAGGCTTGCCGAGCAGACCCTGGCCGCGATCGATCGGCGATTCGGGACGACGCCGTTGGTCGCGCGCGTCGACATGCTCGCCGGC
>JAQBGG010000021.1:0-28805 GCA_032122625.1 Acidobacteriota bacterium | reverse complement strand
GGCACCCGTTGCCGCTGCAAGCACCCGAGCACAGCGCCGAATGCGCTTGCATGCTGGACTTACCTCATGGGCCGGCCAGGACTCGAACCTGGGACCTACGGATTATGAGTCCGCTGCTCTGACCAACTGAGCTACCGGCCCGGAATGGCAATTTACGGCTTACCTATGCGGATTCCTGTCGCTGCCGCCGGGTGTCCGATCGAGCGTCGCCGGCGTCGAGAGTGGTCCCGCTGCCCATTGCTGCCCAATCGAGTGACCCGATCATAGGCGTCCAGGTAAGTCCCGCTGAGCCGGTCGCGGCGCCTCGCGGCCTTCTGGTAGACCCGGAACATGAACCCCGGATCAGTGTGGCCGAGCTGGTCGGGGATGTAGAAGCGACCTCCGGAACCTCCGTTGAGGCGTGCTTGCGACTGCGCCTCGGCCTGGCGACAAATCCGCCAACGCCGTCACCCGGACAGGGCGGGGAGTCGTCTCGCTACGACGGTCGGCTCGGCGCCCGCCGCCACGGACGGGCGGGGTCGAAGAGGTGCATGTCGAACTCCTCCGAGAGGTCCTCGAAGGTGCGCAGGCCGCGGACACTGTTGCCGTGCTCGTCGAGTCGTGGGGAGAACACCGCAACGCTGCCCACCCCGGGGAGAAGGCCAAGGATCCCGCCGCCGACCCCGCTCTTGGCGGGAATGCCGACCGAGTACGTCCACTCCCCGGCATAGTCGTACATGCCGCAGGTGAGGGCCACGGTGAGCATGTCTCGGGTGACGTCCGTGGGCACGACCTGTACGCCGGTTCGCGGATGCACTCCGTGGTTGGCGATCGTCGCACCGATCACCGCCAGGTCATCGGCGGTGACCAGCACTGAACACTGCCCGAAGTAGAGATCCAGCGTCTCCTCGACCCGCTCGCCGATGATCCCGCGGCTCAGCATCAGGTACCCGATGGCGCGGTTGCGGTTCCCTGTCCGCTGCTCAGAAGCCCACACCGCCCGGTCGATCTCCGGCCGGCGGCCCAGGTAGCGCTCGTACATCGACCGGACCTGCTCGACTCGTTGCTCGAGGTCGTCGCCGACGACAAGGTCGGTGATCGCGATCGCCCCGGCGTTGACCATCGGATTCGGGGCCCGGTTCTCGTGATCGTCGAGAGTGATCGCGTTGAAGCTCTCACCGGTCGGCGCGACGCCGACATGGGCCAGCACCTTCTCCCGGCCGTGGGTCTCGAGGGCGAGTCCGTAGAGGAGCAGCTTTGAGATCGACTGGATCGTGAAGCGATGCTCGCCATCGCCGACCGTCACCCGTCTGTCATCGATCGTGACCGCCGAGATCGCGAACCGATCCGGATCGACGTTGGCGAGCTCGGGGATGTACGAAGCGGGCGCCCCGTCCTGCATTGAGGCGTACTTGGCGTGCAGGCGCCCGCACGTCTTCTCGAACCACTCGAGCCTCGCCTGGCGATCCTCGATCTCGCTGACCGCCGTCTCGCTCAACAGATCCTCACCTGCTCCCGACGCAACTCATCGGCCGAGCAGCTTGCCGGCGACGTCGTCGCCCGTCTCGACCCTGGCCATTCCGGGAGGTCACGCGACGATCCTAGCTCCCAAACTCGGCCACGTCCTGCTAGGACACGTCCTGGTGGGTGGTGACCCTGCAGAAGCGTCGGTGAAGCGATGCTCGTCGACCAGCTCAATCTCGATCTCACCAACGTTCGCCGCCGGCATATCGTGCTCGGGGGCCCAGATCGTCGGAGTCGGAGCGCACCGGCAAGCTGCTCTCGCCGCGCACCGTCCGCGACGTTCACGCAGTCCTACCTCGTGCGACGAGCAGGGCCGGCGAGGGCTTCGCCCGCTTGATCCTCCGCATTGGGTACTCCTCCCGAGTTGGTTGGGACGGAGCGTACGGCGGTAGGGCCTGCGGCACAGCTCGTCGAGGCTGGCTGAAGTGCGGGGCGAATCCGGTGGGATTGGGCACTGGTGCCTTTATCCGCCGCTATCCGCCCATATCGGCGAGTATTTGGGCACCGGCCGGCGGCAGGTCGAGAGGCCGCATCCCCCTTACCGATGCGGGATAGCGGGACCTCAGCACGAGGGGTCAGGACGCTTATGAGTCCGCTGCTCTAACCAACTGAGCTACCGGCCCGGGGTGGCAGTTTTCGGCTTACCTATGCGGATTCCTGCTGCTGCCGCCGGGTGCTCGATCGGGTCGCCTCGGGTGGGAAACCGGCCCCGCTGCCCATTGCTGCCCAATCAAGTGCCCGATCATAGGCCTCTCGGTAGGCCGCGCTCAGCCGATCGCGCCGTTTCGCGGCCCGCTGATAGACCCGGAAGGTGAAGCCGGGGTCCTCGTGGCCGAGCTGCTCGGCGATGTACGAAAGTCGCTGGACCCGCAATTGTTGCGATGGTGCCCGCAGATAGCCGGACGCTGTCCATTCGCGGCAGCCTACGCAGACCTGCGGTTGCGCCGCAGGCCCTCCCGGCGTAGGCTCGGCTCCAACCAACTCGGGAGGAGTACCCAATGCGGAGGATCAAGGGAGCGAAGCCCTCGCCGGCCCTGCTCGTCGCAGTTGTCGCCCTGGTGGCGGCGCTGGCGGGAACGGCGATCGGCGGAGTCGCGGTCACGTCGCTCAACAAGAAGGACAAGAAGCAGGTCACGAGGATCGCCAAAAAGCAGGCGAAGAAGCTCGACGGGAAGATCGAGTTGACGCCTGGTCCGCCGGGAGAAAAGGGCGACCAGGGAGATCCGGGTGTGAAGGGCGACCAGGGCGATCCGGGTGTGAAGGGCGACCAGGGCGATCCGGGTGTCAACGGCGCAACGAACGTCACGGCCCGGACCGTCACCTGCAACGGTGCAGACCAATGCCTGAGCAACTGTCAGGCCGGAGAACGTGCCACCGGGGGTGGATACCTCGGGGTAGGGGGCAGAGAAGTGACCATCGCTAGCCCCGATCCTGCGCTCGGAACCGCGACGAGGTATTTCGTGCTGCTCGATGCCGCTGACGCAGCCTGGCAGGTGACCGTCATCTGCGCTTCGCCGTAGCAAGCAGCCGCTGAGGATCAGAGCCTCTGATCGGATAGCTGGACGACGGAGGGCACTGCTGAGGCGCCCTCCGTCGCTTCTGGGCCTGATGGATGACCGTCCTAGGCCAGCCATGAGTCCCTCCGGCGCCGACGTCGGTTCTCCTTCTTAAGCAGATCGCGGTGCGCGCCAAGGACGTCGGCTCACCCCATGCCCATTGGGCAGCGGGCCGCTCTCGCTGCCCAAACCCCCCAGAATCGGCCCTAAATGGACCGAATCCGGGCCACACGAAAACGGCCGCAAAGGCGCTCTACTAAGCGACGTGCGGCCGTTCTGGCGCGACGATTATGAGTCCGCTGCTCTAACCAACTGAGCTACCGGCCCGCGTGTGAGAGTATGGCGACGTGATCCGCCGTCTCGTTCTCATTGTCATTGCTATCGGGATCGGCCTCGCATTGCTCGCGCCGACGGCGAATGCCAGGGTGACGATCCTCGGCGACAACGGGCAGAAGGTCGACACGATCGCGAAAGGCAAGTGCCGGGTGAGCGGCAAGAAGGGCAGCAAGGACTTCTTCCTGACCGCGAAATCCAAAGCCGGGAAGTTCGCGCTGACGGCCTTCATCGACTCGCCCGTATTCACCGGGTTTCACGACGACTACACGATCTTCTACGGTGGCAGCGACCCCCAGGTGTTCCTGCACCGGAACTCCGACGACGAAGTGTTCAGCAACTTCAAGATCCCAGGGACTCCCGCCGGGGCGGTCGGGGGCGGCGCGATCAAGTTCGGCAAGGGGGGCCGCAAGGTCGGTATCGGACTCTCCCCCGCCTCCAGCAAGAGCTTCACCGAGGGTTACTCGTTTGCGGGCGTGATCCGCTGCAAGTACCGGAAGCGCAAGTAGCCAGGGGCCAAGGCCTCAGCGAGATCTACCGGCGGCCCTTCGGCGAAACCCCCCGAAATAGGCCGGATGGAGTGGAATCTAACGATTGAGCACCGGCCCGGTTAGGTGATTATCGTGGGCGCCGAGGCGTAGGGTTGGGGCGCATGAGCGAGCGCGAGGAATGGGGGGTCGCCACGGGAAACGACGGAGCGCTTCGGTGCTGGTGGTGCCTGGGTGCCCCCGAGTACGTCGACTACCACGACAGCGAGTGGGGCCGGCCGACCCACGCCGACAACGAGCTCTTCGAGCTGCTCACGCTCGAGTCATTTCAGTCGGGCCTGTCGTGGCTGACGATCCTGCGCAAGCGCGAGGGGTTCCGCAGCGCCTTCACCGGCTTTGAGATCGAGTGCGTCGCCGACTTTGACGAGACCGATGTTGATCGCCTGTTGGGCGACGCCGGAATCGTTCGCCACCGCGGCAAGATCGAGGCGGCGATCAACAACGCGCGCGCGGCCTGCCGTCTACAGAAAGAGAATCGATCGCTGGACGAGTTGCTGTGGAGCTTCGCCCCACCGGAGCCTGACCCCCCGCCGGTGGATGGCCACGCTCTGGCGGCCAGTACCCCGGCATCGACGGCGATGGCGAAGGAGCTGCGACGCCTCGGCTTCCGCTTCTTCGGCCCGACGACGGCCTACTCCTTCATGCAGGCCGCCGGAATCGTCAACGACCACCTCGCTGACTGCGCCTTTCGCGGTTGACCTCGGGATCCAGGTGGGCGCCCCGTCGCGGACATGGCAGCGCCAATGACGCGGTCCCTGCCGGGGGCCCGGTCGGCGGTATGGGTTCACGCGGCGGCCGGGGGATCGACCGGGCCAGAGGCTGCGGAAACGACGAACCCCCGCGCCGCGCACTGCGCCGCGGGGGCTCCGTTCCGAGAGAGGGGCTTGTCTCGTTAGCCGCCGGAGCCTTCTCCGGCGTCGTCGTTGGGGCCTTCCCCGGCGTCATCGTCGGGGGCGGTGCCCAGCGGCTGGAAGTCGGCGTCGAGGTGAACCTCGACTTGGGAGCCGTCGTCCTTCTTGACCTCGACCTCGTAAAGGCCGGCGCCATCGCCGTCCTGATGCTCGACCTCGGTCACCGTGCCGCCGCCTACGGCCTTGATCGCCGCTGACGCGGCATCGGTGGAGTCGGGTCCCGTGACCTTCTCCTCAGAGCCACCGATCGCGTAGGTCGCGCCGAATGCAATTGCTGCAATCGCACCCAGCGAGGCGACCACGGCGACCACCTTGCGATTGATCTTCATCTTCGATCCTCCTCTGTCATCGATTCCTGGTCGTCTTGTAGGGGGTCTTGATGAGATGGGGATTAGAGCCTACGCCGACCAGCGACTGCGGCGACTCAATGGCGGGGCGCAACCGCACGCCGGAGCAGTAAGACGACGCCGAGCGCGAGCACAACGCCCCAGGCGATCGCGGCGAGCAACCCAGCGGTGGCCTCGAAGTTGGCGCTGAAGGCTCCATCGACGATCACGCGGGTCGACCCCCACCCGGGCAGGGCCATCGCCCACTCTGGAGGGCGACCGTCGAAGAACATCGGGTTCTGAGCGATCCCGAAGTCGACCATCGGCAAGAAGAACATCAGGTAGGCGCCGCCCAACTCGCCCATCGTCGCCCCTGCGAGGGCGCCGATAAGCGCGTAGGTGAGACCCGCGAGCAGATTGCCAACCCCGAACGCCGACCAGGACTCGGGCTGGAAATCGATTGCCGTGACCGCGACCGACACGGCGAGGACGACCAGGGTCATCACCCCCATCACCGCCAAGCGGGGAGCCATCGCTTCGCCCGGGCTGAAGCCGGCGATCACAAGCCGGCGGTCTGACTCCAGCGCTGAGCGGACGACGAACATCCCGACAAGACCCGAGAGGAACGCGACCGTGATCGGGACCATGACCGCGCCGTGGATATCGCGCATCGTCGTCGGAATCAGCTGCCCTCCCGGGAGGGTGACGATCCGGGGAATCTCCTCGGTCACCCAGAAGCTCCAGGTGATGAAGATGAAAGGAATGGTGACCAGCAGCACGAGCAGCAGCGGGCGTCGCGACTGCTCAATAAAGCCCAGTCTCGTCGCTGTCAGAACCCGCCCGCTCATCAGCCGGTCCTCGGCCTGGCGGCCCACCAGAAGGCGCCAAAGGCAATCGAGAGGCTCCCGATCACCGTGGCCAGGACCACCAACCAGTCTCCGGTGGGCGACCCCTCGCCGGCGCCGGCTGCGATCAACAGCTCCGCCACCCCGCGTGTGGGCAGCAGCGCCGCGACACCGCCGCTGTCGGTCATGCCCGGGCCCGAGAAGATATCGACCAGGAAGATCAGCGCCACGGTCAGCGAGCCCTCCAGCGGCCCCGAGACGAAGGAGCCGATCAACGCGCCCAGGCCGACATAGATCAGAGCAAAGGCGGCGATCGCGGCGGCCGCATGTGCCGGATGGAGAGGCGGCTCGCTCAGCTCCAGCGTGATGAAGGCGGCGGCGGAGACGACCATCGCCAGCGCGGCCGAGGCCCCGATCCGCGCCGCGGCCACCCGGGTCGGCCCGAGCCCGGCGAGGGCCAGGCGCCGGTCAGCGTCGCGGGAGGAGGAGACCTGGAAGAAGCCGAGCGCGCCCGCCAGGAAGGCGGCGGCCCACCCCGCCCCGAGGGCGCTCGCCGAGCTACCGGCGACGGCACCGCCGAGCGCCGATGCGAACTCACCGAGCACGGCGGCCGAAGCGATCACGAAGAGCGCCGGGATCAACACCAACAGCGCCAGGGTGAGCCGAGCCCTGAGGTGCTCACGGACGAAAGCGACGGAAGCGGAAGCCACCCTCAGCCCCCCTCCAGGCGGCCCTCGCGCAGTTCGTAGACGCGGTCAAGCCGGTCCCGCTCAGAGATCAGATGCGAGACGATCACGATCGCCATGCCGCCGTCGCGAAGGCCGGCGCTCATCTCCCAGAAGCGCGTGTATGTCTCCCAGTCGAATCCGGCGTAGGGCTCGTCGAGCAGCAGCAGATCGGGATCGTGCATGAGTGCGAGCGACAGGTTGAGCTTCTGCCGCGTCCCACCCGACAGCTCCTCGACCCGGTAGTCGAGATAGCGCTCGAACTGCAGCTCCGACACGAGTCGCTCGGTCGCGCTGTCGAGCTCCGCTTCCGTAAGCCGGTAGGCACGAGCGAAGAGATCGAGATGCTCACGGATCGTCAGCTTCTCCCATGCCAGTGGTACCTGCGGGCAATAGCCGAGACGCCCGCTCCGTTCGACGCTGCCGCCATCGCGCTCGAGCATCCCGACGATGATCTTCAGCAGAGTGCTCTTTCCCGATCCGTTCTCACCGACGAGGCCGATCAGTTCGCTTGAGCGGGCCTCCATGCTCGCGCCGCGGAGGACATCAATCGTACGGCGACGCGGGCCGAGACCCCGCCTGAAGCTCTTCGTGACGTCTCGCACCGCGAGCACCGGGTCTCGACTTCCCGGCCCACTGCGGGGGCTGGGGCCGGCCGTGCGGGGCGCGCCGCTGTGGTGATCAGATCCAGACATCAACAACCGCTAGGGTAGGCTTCTTAGATATACCCCTCCTGGGTATTTACTACGGAGCCGGTCACACACCTACTACGGACTCGATCGCACGCCCCACCGAAGACAATGGGATTGCACACCCCGAAGACAATGGAGACGATCATGCACTTCCCCCCGCTTCTGGCGACAACCTGGCTACCGCTCGCTCAGAGCTTCGAAGGCCACCACGACTGGGACGGAGGCTGGTGGATACTGATGGGCGCGGGGATGTTGATCTTCTGGGGGCTGGTGATTGCCGGCGGGGTGTGGCTGGCACGGGAGCTATCGGCGCGGCGCACGGAGCGGCCCAACACACCTTCGGCCCTCGAGGTCCTCGACCACCGATTTGCCGATGGGACGATCTCCGTCGAGGAGTACGACGAGCGCCGACGCGCAATTCTCGGCGCCCACCGGGAGAGGCGCGACACCGATGGCTGAGCTGCTCGTCACAACCGGCGGGCTCCTGGCTATCGCCGGGCTCGCGTGGTTCTTCTTCGGCCCGAGGAGCGGCGGCGTCAGCGAAATCAGCGGGGGAACCCAGACCGCAGAGGTGACCGTCAGCGGCGGTTACTCGCCAAACCTGATCCGGGTCCGCGAGGGGGTGCCGCTGCGAATCACGTTCGACCGCCAGGAGAGCGGCGAGTGCACGTCGCGGGTCCTCTTCCCTGACTTCGCGGTGAACGCCTCTCTTCCAGCCTACGAGCGAACGACGGTCGAGCTGCTCCCCGACCGCGCGGGCGAGTTCGACTTCGCCTGCGGAATGAACATGGTTCACGGCACGCTGGTGGTCGAACCGGGGGGCAACGGCGGCGGATCCGAGGGGGCGATCCCCTCCCCCCTCGATCGCGAGACGGAGACGGCCGGGACGAGCGGCTCCAGCTCGGTCGATCTCGACATCCAGGGAATGCACTGCGCGAGCTGCGTGCGAACCGTTGAGGGGGCCCTCGCGGAGGTGCCCGGGGTGGACGGCGCCTCGGTCAACTTCGGTGTCGAGCGGGCGAACGTCAGCTATGACCCTGGCCGAGCCGAGATCGCCGACCTGGAGCGGGCGGTTGCCAAGAGCGGATATGAGGCTCGCGAGCATGCCGAGCCGAGCTCCGCGGCCGGCCCGGATCTCGAGGCTGCCGAGCGGGCGGCTGAGGTTCAAGACCTCACCCGGCGCGTCGTTGGTGGCGCGATCCTCACCGCTCCGGTGCTCTTAGCTGCGATCGCGACCGAGGTGTTCGACGCAAGCTGGGTGCCCGACCTGCTGACCGACCACTGGCTGCAACTGGCGCTGATCACGCCGGTGTTCCTGCTCATCGGCTGGCCGATCCACACCACCGGCTGGCGCGCCCTGCGCAACCGCTCGGCCGAGATGAACACGCTGATCACGATCGGCACCTCGGCCGCCTTCGCTTACAGCGTCCTCGTCACGGTCGCGCCCGGCCTCCTTCCCGAGGATCTGCGCGACGTCTACTTCGAGTCCGTCGGGGTGATCATCACCTTGATCCTGCTCGGCCGCCTGCTCGAGGCCAGGGCACGGGCCGGAACCGGCGAGGCGATCCGCGAGCTGATCGGGATGCAGGCGAAGACGGCGCGCGTCGAGCGGCGGGGCGAGACGATTGAGATGCCGATCGAGGACGTCAGCCCCGGCGACGTCGTCGTCGTCAAGCCCGGGGAGAAGATCCCCGTGGACGGCGAGATCATCGAAGGCACCTCCTCGATAGACGAGTCGATGGTCACCGGCGAGTCGCTGCCGGTGACAAAGGCCACCGGAGACGAGGTAATCGGAGCCACGATCAACCAGACCGGAGCGTTCCGCTTTCGCGCCACCGCGGTCGGGCGCGAGACGATGCTCGCCCAGATCATCCGCCTCGTCGAGCAGGCCCAGGGATCGAAGGCGCCGATCCAGCGCGTCGCGGATCGAATCAGCGGCTACTTCGTCCCAGCGGTGATCTTCATTGCGATTGGTGCCTTTGTGCTCTGGTTCGACCTCGGCCCCGATCCGCGGCTGACCTTCGCTCTGATCACCGCGGTCTCGGTCTTGATCATCGCCTGCCCCTGCGCGCTCGGGTTGGCGACGCCGCTGTCGGTGATGGTCGGCACCGGCAACGGTGCCCAGAGCGGGCTGCTGATCAAGTCGGCGGAGGCGCTGGAGAACGCGCACAAACTGGACACCGTGATCCTTGACAAGACGGGAACGATCACCAGGGGCGAGCCTGCCCTCACCGACGTTGTCGCGATCGGCGATCTGAGTGAGAACGAGATCCTGAGGCTCGCCGCGGCAGCGGAGGCCTCCTCCGAGCATCCACTCGCTCAGGCGGTCGTCGCGGGGGCCGACGAGCGAGGAATCGATGTGCCCCGAGCGACTGCCTTCAAATCGGAGACCGGGAAGGGAATCGAGGCAGCCATCGATGAGGCGACGGTGCTGATCGGCACCCGCAGGCTGATCGGGGACAACGGCATCGACCACGCCGCGCTCGAGGACGCCGCGTCGCGCCTGGAGACCGAGGGCAAGACGGCAATGCTGATCGCAATCGACGGCCGCGCGACCGGCGTCATCGCTGTCGCCGACACTCCAAAGCCCGGCTCCGCCGCGGCGATCGAGGCGTTGAGGGGAGCAGGCATCGAGGTCGTGATGATCACCGGTGACAACGCTCGCACGGCCGAGGCGATCGGCGCCACAATGGGAATCGACCGCGTCCTCGCCGAGGTCCTGCCGCAGGACAAGGCGAGCGAGGTCAGGCGCCTGCAGCAAGAGGGGCGAGCCGTCGCGATGGTCGGCGACGGGATCAACGACGCCCCCGCCCTGGCGCAGGCCGACGTCGGGATCGCGATCGGGACGGGAACCGATGTGGCGATCGAGGCCGCCGATGTGACACTCGTCTCGGGCGACCTCCGGGGCGTCGTCGACGCGCTCGATCTGAGCCGGGCAACGATGCGAAACATCCGCCAGAACCTCGTCTTCGCGTTCGGCTACAACAGCCTCGGCATCCCGCTCGCCGCCGGCGCCCTGTACCCGTTTCTCGGGATTCGGCTGAGCCCGATCGTCGCCGCCGCGGCGATGGCGCTGAGCTCCCTCTCGGTGGTCATGAACGCGAACCGGCTGCGGGCCTGGCGACGGCCCGAGCTGACGTCCGAGCGCGATGGAGGCTGAGGCTCCCCACACCTTCCTGTTCGCTGACCTGGCCGGGTTTACCGCCCTGACCGAGGTTCACGGAGACGTCGATGCAGCCGACCTGGTCGGAGACTTCGTGGCTTCAGCCCGCGGGCTGCTCGGCGCGCATCAGAGCCGCGAGGTGAAGACGATCGGCGATGCGCTGATGGTGGCCGGCGCCGACGCGGCCGATGCAGTTCGTCTCGGTCTGCGGCTCGCCCATGAGGTCGGCGACTGTCACGGCATGCCCAGCGTCCGGGTTGGGATGCACACCGGATCGGCCGTCGAGCGCGACGGGGACTTCATCGGGGCGGCGGTCAACATCGCCGCGAGAGTCTCGTCGATCGCCGCGGGTGGCCAGGTGGTACTCAGCGACGCCACCAAGCAGGCCTCCAGCTCGATGGACGACGTCGCTCTCCACGCCCTCGGCACCCGCACCTTCAAGAACGTCAGCGAGCCGATCGCGGTCTTTGAGGCTGTCTGGCAGTCGGAGGCCTCAGGCAGGGAGCAACTGCCGATTGATCCGGTCTGTCGAATGGCGGTGAATCCCGATCATGAAGTGGGTCGGCTCACCCACTCGGGGATCGAGTTCCACTTCTGCTCGCTGAAGTGCGCCGGCGCCTTCTCGGCGGAGCCGGACCGCTACGCATCCCGTTGATCGCGGCGGGGACGCTGAACCTCCAGGCTCGTGATCCGCACGCCCTCGACCCCGGTGACGTGCAACTCCACGCCGTCGATCGAGATGCGATCGCCGGGTTCGGCGGCACGGCCGAGCCGATCGAAGACCAGACCCGCGAGCGTGCGGGGACCGTCCTGCGGTAACCCTGTCCCCTCCGACTCATTGAAGTCGTCCACGGTGATCGAGCCGGCCACGCGTACGGTTTCCTCGTCGATCCGCTCGACCCTCGAGTCCGGCAGCTCGTATTCGTTCTCGATCTCGCCGACGATCTCCTCGAGGATGTCCTCGACCGTGACGATCCCCAGGGTGGTCCCGTACTCGCTGACGATCATCGCGAGTTGCTCGCGGCTCGCGCGGAACTCGCGCAGAAGGGCGCCGAGGTCCTTGGTCTCGGGCACGACGAACGCCTCCCGGACGAGCGGCCGGATCGTTGGCGGCTCGCCGTCCCGAACGGCGGTTGCGATCTCGCGCGAGTGGATCACGCCCACGACGTGGTCCAGTGATTGGTCCCCAACCGGAAAGCGGGTGTGGACGCTCTCGATCATCGTCTCCATCGCATCCTCGGGAGAGGCCCCGGCGTCGAGCCAGACGACCTCATGGGCGGGGACCATGGCGTCCCCCGCCTCCAGGGTCGCGAAGTCGAAGATGTTGTGGAGAAGCTCTTCCTGCGCCCGCGGGATCACGCCGGTCTGCTCGGCCTCGTCGACCATGTCCCGGAGATCAGTCGCGGTCTGGACCGAGCGCCCGGCGACGACGTGCCTGATCCCGAACAGCCTCAGGACCGCGCGAGCGGAGCGGTCAAGCAGCCAGACGACCGGGCTCAGGGCCCGGCCTACCAGCTCGATCGGGGTCGCGATCAGGCGCGCCAGCGTCTCGGCTCGATCGAGCGAGACCGCCTTCGGAACCAGCTCGCCGAAGACGACCGTCAGATAGGCGACGATCGCGAAGGCGAGCAGGAAACCGATCGCTGCCGGCAGATCGTCGCCGAGCAGATCGCGCATCAGCGGCTCGCCGATCGCGCCGGTGAGGATCGCGATCGCCGAGATCGCGATCTGGACCGTCGAGATCACCCTGACCGGATCATCCATCAACCGCAGGGCCGCCGCTGAGCGCCGGCTGCCCCTGTCGGCGTGGGCCGCGAGGACGCCGCGCCGCGCTGTCAGCAGCGAGTACTCGGCGACGACGAAGAAGGCGTTGAGCGCAACAAGGCCGAGCACCGCAACGATCGAGGCCAAGCCACTCATGCCCCCATGATTGCGGCTGGGACGAGGGACCGGGCTGGGACTAGTGGACCCGGACGGGATCCACTAGCTCTCGACGAAGAAAGGCCCGCTGGGCTGGCCGTCGCTGAAGAACCGGCTGGTGACCGTCTTCTTGCGGGTGAAGAAGTCAACGGCATCCGGCCCATGGGCGTGGAGATCGCCGAGGAAGCTGTCCTTCCAACCGCTGAACGGGAAGAACGCCACCGGCGCGGCGACGCCGACGTTGACGCCGATCATCCCGACCTCGACGTCATGGCGGAAGCGACGGACCGCTGCCCCGGACTCGGTGAAGATCGAGACACCGTTGCCGAAGCTGCTCTGGTTGATCGCCGCGATCGCCTCCTCCAAGGTCTCGACCTCGATCACGCTCAGCACCGGGCCGAAGATCTCCTCACGAGCCGTCGCCATCTCCGGCCTCACCCGGCCGAGGATCGCCGGGGCGACGAAGCTTCCGTCCCCATCGACATCCGGCGCCTGACCCCCAACCAGCAGCTCCGCCCCCTCCCCCACGCCACGCTCGATCGCCTCTCCGATCCGCGTGCAGGCCGCGGCCGAGATCACCGGTCCGACGTCGACGGATTCGTCGAGGCCCTCGCCGAGACTGAGCGCTTTCGTACGCTCGATCAAGCTCGGCATCACGCGCTCGTGGGCCTCGCCGACCGTGACCAGGACCGAGCCCGCCATGCAGCGCTGACCGGCGGCTCCGAAGGCGGAGCCGATGATCCCGTTGACCGTCTTGTCGACAACCGCGTCGGGCATCACCACCATGTGGTTCTTGGCGCCGCCGAGCGCCTGCACCCGCTTGCCGGTCCGCGCCGCTCCCTCGTAGACGAGGCGCGCCACCGGCGCCGAGCCGACGAAGCTGACGGCGTCGATGTCGGGATGCTCGAGGATCGACTCGACGACCTCGCGGCCGCCGTTGACGAGGTTCACGACTCCGGGGGGAAGATCGAGCCCATCGAGCACCTCGAAGGCGATCTGCTGGGTCATCGGGACCTGCTCGGACGGCTTCAGGATGAAGGCGTTGCCACAGCCGATCGCGAAGGGCAAGAACCAGAACGGGACCATCGCCGGGAAGTTGAACGGGGCGATCCCCGCGCAGACGCCGACCGGCTGGCGGATCGTCTCGCAGTCGACGCCGCGGGAGACGTCCTCGATCACGCGGCCTTGCATGGTGGTCGGGATCGCGCAGGCGGCTTCGACCATCTCGATCATCCGTCCCACCTCGGCGCGGGAGTCGGCGATCGTCTTGCCCATCTCAGCGGTCACCGACCGCGCCATCTCCTCGCGGCGAGCCTCGAGGCCCTCGCGCAGGGCGAACAGATGACGGGCTCGCTGGATCACGCTCACGTCCCGCCACGCGGGGAGCGCAGCACGGGCCGCTTTGACGGCGGCGTCGAGATCGGTGGCGCTCGAGAGCGGTACGCGCGCCAGCAGCTCCCCGCTCGCGGGGTTGGTCACATCGAGTTCGTTGCTCGCATCAACCGGGGTCCACTTGCCACCGATGTAGTTGTCGAGCAGCTTCGTCGCCGTTGCCTGTGGCTGCATCCGGGCAGCTCCTCTCACGCTGTTGGGTACCACTCCATTACAGCGCCTCATCCACCTCGGCGAGTGCCGGGGGCACCGAGTTCTTCCGCAGTGGACAATGTCGAGCCCGTATGTACGACCACCTGCCCGACTCCCGCCAGTCGCTGCTCGGCGTCACCGCCGAGGGCGACGAGGCCTGGCTGATCCGCGGGATTTCCCGCAAGCTCTACACCTGCCCGGGGTGCCACGGGACGATCGGGATCGGCGACGAACATGTCGTCGTCCAGTACGTCCTCCGCCTCGGGGGCACCGACCACCACCACTGGCACCGGCGCTGCGCGCACGACCTGTTGCTGCCAGAGCTACGTCGGGTCAAGCCGGTAAACGCGGGCCAGTCGGGACGGCGCAACCTCGAGCAGAGGGGAAACCGGCCGGCCGGCAAACGTGGACGACGGACGCCACGACGCTGACGCCGGGCTCTGCCCGCTCAGCCGGCGGTGACCTGGTCGAGGGCGGCCTCGAGCTCGCCCTTGCTGAAGGCGCCCTCGATCGCGGTCGAGATGTTGCCGTCGGTGTCGATCACGAACAGCCAGGGCTCCGACGGCAGGTTGTAAGCCTCGACCTGCCCGCGCAGCCCCTTGTCGACCATGTTGTCCTTGTAGATCTCCTGCATGATGAAAGCCGCCTCGTCGCCGCGCTCGGACTTGACCTCCTCGGCGATGTCGACGACCGGCCCGCAGACCCGGCTCGAGCAGAGCGCGGGGGTCGCGAAGAGCAGGACGATCGGCTCCTTACCGACGACCTCGGCGAAGTTGTCCTCGTGCATCGTGCTCGGCGGCTGTCGCGTGTCGATCTTGACGAGATCGCCGCCGACATCATCGCCGGTCAGCGTCTCGATCACCGGTGCCTTCTCGCCCGGCTGGGGTACCTTGGGGAACCGGCCGACGACGGCGCTTGGCGCAGCGGTGTAGGTGAAGCTGCCGTCGGGCTGCTTGACCAGCGCCAGCAGACGCCACTCGCCCTTGCCGTCGAAGTCGACGTCCGAGCCGTAGACGACCTTGGCGGCATCTGGATCGGCCGCGGTGCTACGTGAGCGAAAGGCGGCGCCGACATCGAGTGACTCGACTGAGGCCGGGAACGGTCCGACGGCGGGCTTGTTCGGAGGGGCCGCGTAGATCGCGATCTCAGCATCCGCGACGGCCACGCGCTCGACCGTGAAGACGCCGAATCCGAGTCGGTTTTGGCCCTTCTGGAAGACCTGACCCGCAGGGGCGACAACGAGATCGCTCTCGACCCCCTCATCGGCAGCGATCTGCTCGAGGGTGCGACCGGCCGGATCTGGGAACGCCGCCGCATCCGGGGCGGCCGACTCGCCGGTGAGCGCGGACTCATCATCGCCGCCACAGCCTGCGCCGACGAGCCCAGCAGCGAGGATGATCGCCCCGACGCCCAGCAACGAACTTCCTGCCCTCGACCGCATCCGGCAATAGTAATCAGCTCGGCTAAGCGGCCCTAAAGCCGCCCAGGGACGCTGCCGCCGAAGCGGCCGCGAGCGCCTGATCGGAAGCAGATAGATTGGCTCCGAACGTACTCACCTGAGGAGGAGCCGAGTTGGCCGAACGAGCAGCAGTTGTGACCGGTGGATCGAGTGGCATCGGGATGGCGATCGCCCGCGCCCTCGGCGAGGATGGGTACGCCGTAACCGTCTCGGCCCGGCGCCCAGACAAGCTGCAGGCGGCCGTCGATGAGCTCGCAGCCGAGGGCCTCGAAGTGACCGCGGCGCCCGCCGACGTCTCCGACGAGGAACAGGTGGTCAAGCTGTTCGCCGACCACAAGGAGCGATACGGGCGATTGGACGTGCTGGTTAACAACGCCGGGCTTGGGATCGGCGGCCCGCTGGCCGAGATCGAGACCAAGAAGCTCGACATGCAGCTGAACGTCAACCTGCGCTCCTATGTGATCGCAATCCGCGAAGCGGCGCCGATGTTGACCGCCGCCGGTGCCGAGCACCGGAAGGCGCTGATCGTCAACACGGCCTCGATCGCAGGTAAGGCGGGCCAAGGCTGGCTCGCCGTTTACTCGGCGACGAAGGCGGGGGTGATCGGGCTGACGCAGGCAGCGCAGACGGAGCTTGCCTCCGAGGGCATCCAATGCACGGCACTCTGCCCGGGATTCGTCGACACGCCGATGACAGAATGGATTCGCGGCCAGGTCGACCCCAAGGACATGATCAAGCCTGAGGACCTCGCGGAGACGGTCAGGCTGCTGCTGCGGACCTCACCCAACTGCCTGATTCCCGAGATCGTCTACACGCGGCCGGGCGACGCCTCGGCTCTCTCAGTCTGAGCGAGCTGCCCCCCGTGCTGGCGGGTGACGGGCATCGGCGCCTCGGCCGGATCGAGCAGATCGGTGGCGCCCTGCTCGGCGTGCTCGACGGACGCGGCGGCGAGGCGTTCGCGGTAAACGTCGTAGCGTCGCGTCGGGCGCATCCAGGACCAGAGGCGTCGGCCGCGGAGCTCCCGGTCCCGATTGCGCTCTCCTGTCGGCACGCGCTCACGGCTTGCCTCGACGGTCTCGGCGACGACCGCGGAGGCTCGGTGGTCCGCGCGCTCACGCCGGATCCGTTCGGCCGCATCGCTGATCGACTCCCGCGCGGTCAGGTACTCGTCGCCCTCGGCGATCAGGCTCATCTCGAGGTAGCCGCGCAGGGCATCGACCTCACGGCGGGTCGCGCGGCGCGCCTTGCGGGCGCCGGTGAAGATGTCCCAAGAGCGGGCGAAGCCTGCGAGGTCGGTGCGGCCACCGTTGCGGTGGGCGGCCAGCATCGGGCAGACGCCACCGCTGCCCGGGTCGACGTAGGCGCCGGCGATGATCCGGTTGCTCTCGATGCCTCGCAACATCGCCTCACGGCTGTGCCGCGGAAGCGCGTCCACCGTACGGCGAAGGCGCGCCGCCGGTTGCCGGTATCCCTTCCGAAGCTTCATCGCCTTCACAAGGCCAAGGATGGTGGGGGCAAGGGGGCGGGGTCAAGGGCACTCCAGCGCCGAAACGAATGTTGCAGCGGCCAGAAACGACCCGGCGAGGGCATATGAGCGGTGGTCGCGTCCTGATCGCCGCCTTCGGCGACGCCGGGCATGCCTTCCCGGCGATCGCCCTGGCGCTGGCCCTGCACGAGCGCGGACACGAGGTGGTGCTGGAGACCTGGGAGCACTGGAGGGAGCCGGTAGAGGCCGAAGGACTGCAGTTCCGGGCCGCCGAGGCCTACACCGTGTTCCCACCACCACCCCCCGGCGCCGAGCCCGGCCCGGCGGAGGCGGCGCGTGCGTTGCTGCCGCTGCTCGAGGACTTCGAGCCCGACCTGGTCGTCAGCGACGTGCTGACGCTGGCGCCGTCGCTTGCCGCCGAGCTTCACGGCTGCCGGCGGGCGACCCTGGTCCCCCATCTCTTCCCCGTCCACGACGAGGGGATGCCGTTCTTCGCGTTCGGGATGATGCCGCCACGGACGCCGCTCGGCCGGTTCGCCTGGCGGGCGGCGCTGCCCGTCCTGGAGACGGGGCTGCGGCGCGGGCGGCGCGAGCTCAACGCGACGCGCTCCGAGCTCGGCCTGCCACCGCTCTCGGGCTTCCACGGAGGGATCAGCGAGGAGCTGGTTCTGGTCGGGACATACCCCGAGCTCGAGTATCCGCGCCGCTGGCCTGCCCACGTCAAGGTCTGCGGCCCGCTCAGCTACGAGATCCCCCACCCCGAGATTGATCTGCCTGCGGGCGAGGCGCCACTCGTCCTGATCGCCTCGAGCACCGCCCACGATCCCGATTGCCGGTTGATCCGCCGGTCGTTCGCGGCGCTGGCGGACGAGCCGGTCCGGATAGTCGCGACCAGCAACGGCCATTTCCCCCGCGAGCCGATCGATGTGCCCGGCAACGCCCGCCTGGTGGGCTGGCTCAGCTACAGCCAGCTGATGTCGGCTGCCGATCTGGTCATCGGCCATGGAGGCCACGGCACGGTCTGCCGCGCCCTGGAGGCCGGCACCCCGCTGCTCGTCTCCCCCGCCGTCGGCGACATGACCGAGAACGGCGCCCGGGTGCAGTGGGCCGGCTGCGGGCTGATGCTGCCGACCCGGTTGCGGCGGACCGCAGCGCTGCGCTGGGTCGCGCTCGAGCTGCTTTCGAATCCGGCCTATCGCCGGCGAGCCGAGGAGATCGCGGCCGCCCACCAGCCGGGCTCGGGCGCCGAGCGGGCCTGCCGGGCGATCGAGGCGTTACTCGCTGGCGCTCGTTGAGGGGGAGGAGCTGGGCCATCCCGTGCCGAGCGATCGAGAGTCCCCGTGGGTAACCCGAGACCGCGATAGTGCATTCGGGGAGGGGAAAAAGACGGCCTCGCGCGTCGCGTCAGACTAGGCAGCTGGCTGGTCGAGCCCCGGGGGTGGGACTAGAACCCACTACATTCTCATTAACAGTGCGACGCTCTGCCATTGAGCTACCCCGGAATGTGCACGTCGACCGCAGGCCGGCGGGCGCTCACTTTAGCGTCAGAGAGCGGACGCCCCGCCCTACTTCAGCGTCGCAGTTCGCGCGCGCATCTTTCTAACCGCTCCGGGTCGCGATCGCGTCGGAGATGCGGGCGCGATCGTGCTGGAGCTCGACCGTCTCGGTCGACTGTTCGCTGCCCTCGCGCCGGCGGCGGGCGATCTCGCGATCGAGGCGGGCGCGTTCGAGCATCAGCCATGAGAGCTCCATCGAGGCCGCATCGGCCGGCTCGCGCTCCGCCAGCATGACCAGCCGGCTGATCTCGGCGAACAGGGCCTCCTGCTCACGGGGGAGGCCGTCCAGTGGGGCCGCCAGATGCTGCTTGAGCCACGGCAGGGCCAACTGCGCGCGCTCGCCGACCAGGTGTTCGGGGCCGATGCGGGCGATGTAGTCGGCGCCCGGGTCCGGCTTGGCGACGCACATCGCCAGCAGAGCGTCCTCACGACGCTCCTCGGCCGTCGACCGGCGGTCCACCGGTGCCCGTTGGGGCTCGGATGCGGCCGGGGCCTGGGTCGGCTTGCGGCTGGCCGCCCCCGGCTGCTGGAGCGCTGCGCCGGCGGCACCCAGGCGGCGGCTGATCATCGCTGGATTGGTGTCGAGTCGGTCGGCGATTTCGCCGATCAACTCCTGGCGGGTAATCGTCTCCCCCATCGCCCTCAGCACCGGCACGACCTCGTCCAGGGCCTTGTCGCGACCGGCTGGAGTGGCGAGAGCGCCGCCGTCGAGGATCGCCCGAGCGTGGAAGACCGGCAGATCGACTGCCTCCGACAGCAGCCGCCGGAAGCGTTCCTCGCCGCCGTCGGCAGCGAGCAGATCGGCCGGGTCCTCGCCCTCAGGCATCGCCACGACGAGCAGCCGCAGCTTGCCGCTCCCCGCCACCCGCTGAGCCCGCAGCATCGCCTCACGACCGGCGCGGTCGGCGTCGAGCGCGAGCACGACCTCCTCGGCGAAGCCGGCGAGCTGCTTGAGCTGATCGGGGGTGATCGCTGTGCCCATCACCGCGACCGTCTCCTCGATCCCCGCCTGGTGAAGCGCAAGAACATCGGTGTAACCCTCGACGACGACCGCGCGCCCGGCTCTCGCGATCGGGCCACGGGCGCGGTCGATGCCGTAGAGCATCCGGCTCTTATGGAACATCTCGCCCTCGGCCGAGTTCTTGTACTTCGGCCTCTGATCGGGGGTTGTCGCGCGAGCCCCGAAGCCAACCGTACGACCGCGAAGATCGCGGAGCGGGAAGGTGATCCGGGCTCGGAAGGCGTCGTAGTAGCCGCCCTTGCGGCCCGGGCCCACGAGCCCGACAGCCTTGATCTCATCGAGGGAGAACCCCGCCCGTTGCCCGCGGGTCAGGATCGAGTCCCAGGCGCTCGGCGCAAAGCCGACGCCGAAAGCCCGCAGCACCTCCTCGCCGAGCCCGCGTTCGGCCAGATATTGGCGGGATCCCGACGCCTTTGGATGGTCCCAGAGGTAGGCCTCATAGAAGGCCGACGCCCGCTCGAGCAGTTCGGTCAGGCGGCCCCGCCGACGGCGGCGCGCCTCAGCCTGCGGATCCTCCTGCTCGCGCTCGACCTCGACGCCGTAGCGATCCGCCAGCGCCTCGACCGCGTCTGGGAAGGCGAGCCCCTCCTTCTCCTGGACAAAGCGGATCGTGTCGCCGCCGGCCTCACAGCCGAAGCAGTAGTAGAAGCCCTCGGCCGGCTTGACCGAGAACGAGGGCGTGCGCTCCTCGTGGAACGGGCAGAGGCCGACGAAGCGCTCGCCCTGGCGTCGCAGGTCGGTGTGTGCGGAGACGATCTCGACGATGTCGGCAGCGTCGCGCACCCGGTCGATCGTCTCGGGGGTGAACAGACTCAAAGCCGCGACTCCTCCGGAAGGGCGATCCGCCGGAATGTCTTGATGCAGAAGCGGTCGGTCATTCCCGCGATGTAGTCGATCACCCGCTGCAGATCGGTCTCGACGACGACCCCACTGTCGGGGATCTGACTCGGATCAGCCAGATAGTGGTCGACAAGCGCCCGCAGCGTCCGGCTCACCCGCTGATGCTCGGAGCGAGCGTCGGGGCCGAGGTAGACGCGGTCGAACATGAACTTGCGCAGGCGCAGCATCGCGCCCCCGATCTCCTTGCTCTGGACGATCTCGCCGGCCTCGCTGGAGCGCTCGACGATGTCGCTGACAAGCGTGTCGATCCGGGCCGAGCCGCTGTTGCCCAGCGGTCCGATCAGTTCGGCCGGAAGGTCGCTCTCGTCGATGATCCCGGCGCGAACGGCATCGTCGATGTCGTGGTTGATGTAGGCGACTCGATCGACGAGGCGGACGATGCTGCCTTCGAGAGTCGCCGGTTTCGTCGGCCCGGTGTGGTTGAGGATTCCCTCGCGGACCGGCTCGGTCAGATTCAACCCCTGTCCGTCGCGCTCGAGCACATCGACAACTCGCAGGGAGTGTTCGTTGTGGCGGAACCCGTCGCCACCGCGCTCGCGGATCGCCTCGTCGATCACCTCCTCCCCGATGTGTCCGAAGGGCGGGTGGCCGAGATCGTGTCCATAGCCGATCGCCTCGGTCAGGTCCTCGTTCAGCCCCAGCGCCCGGGCGACGTTGCGGGCGATACCCGTAACCTCCAGGGTGTGGGTCATCCGGGTCCGGTAGTGATCGCCCTCGGGGGCGATGAAGACCTGCGTCTTGTACTTGAGCCGCCGGAACGCCTTGCAATGGACGATCCGGTCACGATCCCGCTGAAACGGTGTGCGGAGGGCGCCGTCGGGCTCGGATTGCACTCGCTGCGCCGGGTAGGACGGCGTCGCCAGCGGCGAGAGATCACGTTCCTCGGCTGCCCGCATCCTCTGTTCGAAGCGATCGTCTTTCACTCCGCGGAGGATATGGCCAACTCCCCGGCGGGCCGTCGAGATCGATTACGGTTCCCCCGATGCCCACCGCCCTCGTCACCGGCGCCTCCTCGGGACTCGGCGAACAATTCGCTCGCCGACTCGCTGCTCGCGGCTATCAGGTGGTGCTCGTCGCCCGCCGCGGCGACCGCCTCCACACCCTGGCCGACGAGCTCCCCGGCGATCCGACCGTGATCAGCCACGATCTCGCCGCCGACGCCGCCGGACTCGCCGAGAAAGTCCGAGCGCAGGGGGTCGAGGTCGACCTCTTGGTGAACAACGCGGGCTTCGGGACCTACGGCCGCGTCTGGGAGATAGAGGAGGGCCGCGACGCCGAGATGGTTCGGCTCAACTGCGAGGCGGTGGTCGTGCTGACGCGGGCCTTCCTGCCGGCGATGGTCGCCCGCCGCGACGGCGGCGTGATCGTCGTCGCCTCCACCGCCGGCATGCAACCGCTGCCCTACGAGACGACCTACGCCGCCAGCAAGGCCTTTGCCCTGAGCTATACCGAGGCGCTGAGCGAGGAACTGCGTGGCACCGGGGTCAGGGCGATGGCGGTCAACCCGGGCCCGGTCCCAACCGAGTGGCAGGATGTCGCCGGCCTCGATGACGTCGGCATGGTGCCGGGCGAGATCTCCGCCGAGCAGTGCGTGGCCGAGTCGCTCGACGCCTGGGATCGGGGCAAGCGCTCGGTCGTCCCCGGTCGCTTGATGCGCTGGGTGATCCGCGGCTCGAAGATCGGTCCCCGGAGCCTCCAGCTGCGCGTCACCGAGCGCCTCTACCGCCCCAAGGCGTAGCTCCCGTAGTCGGATCGGCAGGTGCCTCAGGCGACCGTGCGGAGCTGAACGTGAGCGTGATAGGCGAGCACGTCGCCGATTGCGCGCTCGGCCTGTCGCAGCGCTGCCGGGCCGGCGGCGGGCAACTCGGCGAGCGGCTTGCCCAGCGCGGAGACCATGAACTCGTGCGCCTCCCTGCTGAGCGGAAAACCTCCGCCCTCGCAGGAGGCGCAGACGACGCCTCCGGCCGCTCCGGAGAAAGCGGTGATCTTCTCGGCCTCACCGCAGCGAGCACAGGAGGCAAGCTCGGGGACGAAGCCCGCGGCGAGCGCCAGCTTGAGCCGGAAGGCAAGCGCGGTGGCCTGCCGGGTGGGATCGACGTCCGGGTCGCGCCCGGGGTCCGAGTCGAGCAGCTCGAGGTAGCGACGCAACAGGTGGTAGGCCGGGCGATTCGGCTCATGGGAATCGAGCAGGCGGAGCACCGAGTCGCAGGCGCGAGCCGCAGCCCCGATCGCGGGCCCACTCGAGCGCAGGGAGCCGTAGCCGTCGAGCGTCGAGGCGCCGGTCACGGTGAGCAGATCGCTGCGCCCCTGATAGAGGATCAGGTCGAGGCGGAAGAATGGCTCCAGGCGGCCGCCGAACCGCGAGCGCGGCCGGCGCACGCCCTTGGCGATCGCGTTGACCCGGCCCCTGTCAGCCGTGTACAGATGCAGGATCCGGTCCGCCTCCGCGTAGCGGATGCTGCGTAGGACCACTGCCTCTGTCTTGACGCTACCGGCCACGATCCAAGGATGGCGTAGGAAGCGGACGGCGGGTCAGGCTGGATTCGCCGAGCGGATCGCGTCGCGGATCGAGGCGGCGGTTACTGTGGCGGCGAGCGTTCCCGCGGTCATTACCCGCCATGAATCCACCGGCCTCGGCTCCCCGTCGCCGGCCGCGAGGCAAAAGACGATGTCACCGTCGAACGGCGTGTAGACCGGGTCGACGGCGCGAGCGATTCCGGCCGAGGCCATTCGCGCGACCTTGTTGGCAGCGAGCTTGTCGAGTGGTGCGTCGGTGAGCACGCAGACCAGGGTCGTGCTCTCACGAGGCTCGCCCTGCGCCCATTCCGGCTTCCCCCTGAACGAGGCGACGAGCTCGGCGCTGCGCCGCGTCTTGCCGTCGGAGCCACGGGGTTCCGCCAGCGCCGTACCATCGGCGTCGATCACGTCGCCGGTCGCGTTGACCACCGCGATCGCCGCCACGGTCTCACCGCTGCCGAGCGCCGCCGCCGCGTAACCCACCCCACCCGGAGTCGAGCCCTCGCGGCCCATTGCCTTGGCGACCGCAGCGCCCGCCCCCGCGCCGAGACGGCCGCGCGCCGGCACACCGCCCCGCGCCGACTCGCAGGCCTCATATCCCTGGTCGGGGCCCGGACGGACGCTGCCGTCACCGGCGATCAGGTCGTAGATCACCGCTGCCGGCACGAGCGGCACCAACCCGCCCGGGGTCGGGTAGCCGCGACCTTGCTCCTCACACCAGCGAACGACGCCGTCGGCCGCAGCCAGGCCGTAGGCGCTGCCGCCGGTGAACAGCACCGCCGTCGCCTCCTGCGCGTTGGCCAGCGGCGAAATGATCTCGGTCTCCCGCGAGCCCGGACCGCCGCCGCGGACATCTACGCCACAGGCGGAACCTGCGGGGGGCAGGATCACGGTGCAACCGGTCTCAGCCCTTTCGTCGGTCCAGTGGCCGATCGCGAAGCCCTCAGGGGGCGACATGGGCTCGCTCATCTCCGCGTCCTCTTGCGACGCTTTCTCAAACGTGTCTGGCAGTTGGAGCAGAAGTAGGTCGAGCGGCCGCCAACGACGATTCGGGCGATCGTCTCCCCACAGCGCCGACACGACTCACCCTCGCGAGTGTGAACGAGGAACTCGTCCTGCATCGAGCCCTGCTCGCCGCGAGCGTCGCGGTAGTCGTCGATCGAGGAGCCGCCGTTGCGGATTCCGGCCTCGAGCGCCGCGATGATCCCGTCGCGAAGCTCCTCGCAGTGCTCGAGCCGCATCGACCCGGCGGGCGAGAGCGGGTGCAGCTGCGCTCTGTGAAGCGCCTCGTCCGCGTAGATGTTGCCGATCCCGGCGATCTTCCTCTGGTCGAGCAAGAACGATTTCAGGGGCGCGGTGCGCCCGTCGGCGAGCGCCGCGATCAGCTCGGGGGTGAGGTCCCCGTCGAGTGGTTCGACGCCGAGCCGTTCGGCGAAGTAGGGACCGACGCTCTGATCGGCGAGCAGCGAAGCGTGGCCGAAGCGCCGCGGGTCGGTGAAGCGGAGGCTGCGGCCATCCTCGAGCAGAAGCTCGGCTCGCAGGTGGGTGTCCTCAGCGGCGCCGTCACCCTCGTAGAGCCGCTCGCCGCCAAGCCGCCGCTCATCGATCACGAGGTTGCCGGTCATCCTCAGGTGCATCAGCAGAGTCGTCTCTCGATCGAGGCCGACGAGGATGTACTTGCCCCGTCGGCCGACCGAGGTGATCGTCCTGCCACGCATGCGGCCCTCGAGGACCGCCGGGGCCTCAGGCCGCGACCAGCGCTCATCGAGGATCTCGACCTCCTCGATCCGGCGGCCGACCAACTCGGGTTCGAGCTGTCGGCAGATGGTCTCGACCTCGGGAAGCTCAGGCACACCCCCCTTGTACAGGAGCGGGAGCCCGGCAGCTCAGCTCGGAACCGGAGCCCGGGCGGTCCCTCGTTTGAGACGCGCCCGTGGGTGCGCCTCGAAGTAGACCTCCTTGATCGCCTCGGCCGACAGATGGGTGTAGACCTGCGTCGTCGCGACATCGGCATGGCCAAGCATCTCCTGGACCGAGCGCAGGTCGCAGCCGCCCGAGAGCAGATGGGTGGCGAAGCTGTGCCGCAGCGTATGCGGGCTCATCTTCTGGTCGAGACCGATGCTGCGCGCCCGCCCCTGGATCACCTTGTAGAGCCCCTGGCGCGTGAGCGGGCCGCCGCGCTGGTTGAGAAACACGGCCCGTTGATCGGTTGCCGACGCGATCGCCGGGCGACCGTCCCGCAGATAGCGCTTCAGCGCCGCGGCGGCCTCACGGCCCACGGGCACGATCCGCTCCTTGGAGCCCTTGCCGTAGGCACGCAGGAAACCGTGTTCGAGATCGATGCTGCCGAGCTCGAGGCCGACGGTCTCCGATGCCCGCAGGCCACAGCCATACATCACCTCGAGAAGCGCCCGGTCGCGGAGGTCGGCCGGTTCGGCGCCGGAAACGCTCTCGAGCAGCCGCTTGACCTCCGAGTAGCCCAGCACCTTCGGCAACGCCCTGCTCTTCCGAGGGGGACGCAGATCCGATGTCGGATCGGCATCGACATGGTCCGCCCGACGCAGGTGCCTGTAGAAGGACCGCAGGCAGGCAGCCTTCCGGTTCAGGGTCGCCGCCGACGCCGGGGGGCGGTCGACGCCCCGGGCGAGTTCGGCGAGGAAGTCGGCGACGTCTGCGGCGCTGACCTCGGTGACATCAAGCCCACGACCGGCGAGAAAGCCGGCGTATTGCAGCAGGTCGGTCCTGTAGGCCGAGAGGGTGTTGCGGGCGAGGCCACGCTCGAACTCGAGGTAGGCGAGGAAGTCGAGCAGCAGGGATTCGAATCGAGCGCTCGGCTCAGCGGGCTTCGTCGGCTTCTCCGCAACGGTCACTGCCACCGATTCACGACAGCGGCCCCGCTCCCTGCAATGCAACTGGGCGTGCGGGCGCCGCCGGCCCGGCTCAGCCGGCCGGAAGGAGCTCGGCCAGGACGCTCCCTGCGGCTAGCGCGGCGGCGAAGAAGAGTCGGTCCTCGTAGAGGTCGCGACCCATCGTCCGCCGCGACAGCCCACTGGCGGCGTAGCCATCGAGATCGGCCTCGCCCGGCGTCGGCCGATGCCGCTCGCCGCAGGCGCCGACCAACTCCTCGACTCCCCCGGCGCCCCCACTCTGGCTCGGCCAGAGCCCATCGCTCGCAGCCGGCACCGGGACCCCGACGCCCGCCAGCAGCAGCTCCAGCACGACGCGTGTGTGGTGGCTGACGCCGAGGTGGCGCGGTCGGGGGTCGGCGTTCGACAGACGCGGCGAGAGCAGCGTCGGCAAGCCCAGGGCGAGACCGGCATGCGCGGCCTCCAGAGCGGCCATCCCCCCGTGCCCGTAGCGGGTGGCGGAGCCGAGGATGCCCGGGCCCGGGCCGGCGATCACCCCGTCCCAGTCGAGCCGGTCCGCCGCGGCGTGCAGGGCACCGGCAACGCTGATCGCCTCGAGGCCACCCCCATAGCAAGGTGCGACCGAGATCTGTTCCGCCAGCAGGCCACGCTCGCGGAGCGCGGTGACGTCGCGGGAAAGTGAGCCCGGAAGCGCTGCCCCCGCTGTCTGCACGTATCCGAGGCGTAAGTCGGGCCGGGCCTGCGCTGCGGCCCAGCAGGCCGGCGCCAGATGGCCGTGCAGAGGCAGAACCAGCAGCGGCGGCCGGCGCTCAGGCCGCGCCGGGGCATCGGCCCCGAGCTCGATCGGCTCAACGGGGTGCTGCAGTGAGGTGTAGTTGAGCTTCATCACGTGGAGGCCGTCCGCCCTCTCGCCACCGCTCAGGCCCCGGCTGAGGTTGACGTGAACGAGATCGAAGCCACCGGAGCCGAGCCCGAGGTCGATCGCGGCGGTGTTGACGACCACCTCGTCACCCACCTCGCAGGCGCCGACCAGCCCCTTGTCCGCCCAGGCCCGGCGCCGCTCACCCTCAACCTCGACCTCGAGTGGGTCGGCCTCGACCACGACCCCACGCCTCAGCTTGAGCACAGGGCCGCTGCCTCCTCAACCGCCGTCAAGCAGACCGCGAGCATGCGATCGAGCTCGGTCGCGTCCACGCTCTCATCGGCAGTGTGATTCGCCTCCGTACCGTTGGCGAACAACAACGCCTCGAAGCCGTTGCGGCGGAAGGCATTGGCATCGCTGCCACCGCCGCTGCTGACCTCCCTCGGCTCGATGCCGTTGCGCTCGAGCGCCCGCCGGGCGACCTCCAGCGCCCGTTCTCCGGACTTGACCCGGTAGCCGCGGAAGAACTCGGAGACCTCAACGTCGACATCACATCGACGCTCGCCGGCGGCCCATTGGCAGGCCTCGATCATCGCCATCGCGACCTCCTCGGCCCGGCCCGGCTCGATCCCACGGGCCTCGGCATCCAGCCGGCAGGAGCCTGCGACGACGTTTGCAGCCGTGCCGCCCGAGATCGTTCCTATGTTCGCCGTCGTCTCGCTGTCGAGGCGGCCGAGCTCCATCGCGGCGACCGCCGCCGAGGCGGCCTCGATCGCGTTGCGCCCATCCTCGGGTCGCATTCCGGCATGCGCCTCGACCCCG
Organism: Acidobacteriota bacterium; assembly: GCA_032122625.1. Lineage (GTDB taxonomy): Bacteria > Actinomycetota > Thermoleophilia > Solirubrobacterales > 70-9 > CAXMST01. The sequence goes on along the minus strand of JAQBGG010000021.1, from coordinate 1,209 downwards.
GTGAAATCGGCGATCAGCTTCTTGTAGGTCGGGGCGGCGGTGATCAGCTCGCCGATCGGCGTCGCGTGATCGAGCACGAAGCCGAACTCGGAGCGGAACTGACCGACATCGAAGGCGTGAGCGCCGCGCAGGCCCTGCTCCTCGGCGACCGTGAACAGAAACTCGATGCCGATCGGCGGCGCCCCAGCCTCCGCGTAGTGAGCGGCCATCTCCATCAGCACCGTCACCGCCGCCTTGTTGTCGGCACCGAGAATCGTCTCCCCGGCGCTGGCGAAGACACCGTCGGTCAGCACGACTTCGATCGGCTCCCTGTGCGGCACGGTGTCGAGGTGGGCGCAGAACATCACCCACTCGCTCGACTCACCCGGCAGCCGGCAGAGCAGGTTGCCGGCGCCGGCCCGAGCCGGCTCGGCGCAATCGTCCTCGCTGACCTCGAGGCCCAGCCCCCGCAGCTCCGCGGCAACAGCGTCCGTGACCCGCCGCTCATCCCCGGTAATGCTCGGGATCTCGCAGAGGCGGACGAAGCGCTCATACATCCTCTCCTCGCTCACGCCCCGCAATCTACGACCTTGCGGGCGCAGCCGACGCCACGGAGTGGCGTCCGCGCTGCGGGCGGCGGGCGCCGACCACGAACTCGAGGCGCCGACCCGAGTCGCCGCCTGGACGAAGACAGCACAACCGTGGGCGCTCCTACCGCCCCCAAGGCAATAGTCCGAGCGCCCACGGTCGGGGAGCACCCCGGACGGGGGCCTCAAACGCCCGAGGGGTCACGAAACCCGGAATAGTTCCGAGGAACGTGACCCCTCGTCGCTGAGCACCCGGGACCCGGACGCCTTGCGGGGCCGTGGTTCGTGTGGGATGGTCAGAAGGTGAGGATCGGACTGAGCTTGGGCGCCGTGGCAGCGGTGGCGTTGGCAGCATGCGGGGGGAGCGACCCGCAGGGCCCAACAATGCCGGCCGGGTCGCCCGTGGTCGACTGCGATTCGCGAGTTCAGGTCATCCCGTCGGGCCGGCACTCGGGCCGGATTCCCGAAAGGGCTCGAGAGAAGAGTGTCGTCGCCGGTCCCTTGGTGGTGATCGGCGCCAGGCAGTGGGGGAACTATCCGCGCAGGCCGGGTACCCCAACCCGAGTCAAGGCGCCGATCCTGGTCAAGGCCGGTCCGCCGGTGACGGTGACGGTCTCGCCGGAGAGTCGAGCGGATGCGGCAT
>JAQBGG010000020.1:0-3016 GCA_032122625.1 Acidobacteriota bacterium | reverse complement strand
CGGATCAACCATCGCCGCCCGCCGCGACGAAATGCGAGCGCAAGTCCGCGCCGCCAGGCGTCGCAGCCCGCTTCGGGCTCGCCGAGGGCACGACATTGCTGCGCCTGGCCGAGCCCGGCCCCCCGCAACCACTCCTGATCGGCCGCTTCGGCCCCCCGACAGTCCCGATCGGCGCTCTCGATGCCGAGTCCTTCGCAGCCGTCGTAGTCCCCCCCGACGGTGCGTCCGAGCCCTGGGCTGGGCAGGTGGCGGTGCCGATTCAGGTTTGCCGATCTCCGGCCGCCGGCTAGTGTCACAAGCGAGTGGCTCGTGGCCGCGGCTGCTGTGGCCGCGGGTGGTATCGGCCACCGGGGCGCGTTGGTACCAAGATCGCGTCTTGCGTCGCCCCGGGAGGTTACGAGCGATAGTGTGGTGCGGTGCCAGCACGCCGGTCGCCAGCTCCGCGCCGCGCAACCGCAGGCGATCCGCGGATGCGACAGCGGCACAGGTACGCCGTCTCCTGCATCCTCGCGCTGGCGCTCGTGGCGCTCGCTTCCAGCGGCTGTGACTCAGGCGGCGAGCAGACCTTCACCGTCCCCAAGCCGGCCGTGCAGGCCGGCGATCAGCGACCGAACGTGGTCGTGGTCGTCACCGACGACCAGACTCTCGAGTCATTCAACGAAGCTGTGATGCCCAGGGCCGTTCGAGCGCTGGCCGAACGGGGCACAACGTTCTCGCAGGCGATCGTCTCAACCCCACAGTGTTGCCCCTCTCGCGCGGGCTATCTGACCGGCCAGTACTCGCAGAACAACGGCGTCACCTCGAACGATCCCGGCTACCCGCTCCTCCGCGACAAGCCGAGCGTGCTGCCGAGCTGGCTGCAGGCGGCCGGCTACGAAACGATCCATCTCGGCAAGTACCTGAACGGGTACTACACAGCCGAAGGTCTTACACCTGGGCCAGGTTGGGACAGTTGGCAGAGCCTGGTGTCCTCCGACTATGAGGACTCGATCTGGTCGATCGACGGCGACAAGAAGACCTACTCGGACACCTACCTGACGACGACTCTGAATGACTTCGCCACGGATGCGATCCGGCGCCAGGCAGGGGCGGACCGACCCTTCTATCTGCAGATAGACCATCTGGGGCCGCACGTCGGCTCCGGTAACGAGGGCGGCCCATGCAAGGGTGGCGCCGTTCCCGATCCTGGAGACGCCGACGCGTTCCCCGATGCACAAGCTCCGCGCAACCCGGCCACGCGCGAGGCAGATGTCAGCGACAAGCCGCAGTTCCTCCAGCAACGGTTCCAGATCGGCCCGGCGAATGCCGCGGAAGCCGACCGGCTCTACCGCTGCACGCTCCAGTCTCTGCAATCTGTCGATCGCGGCGTCGCGGGTATCGTCTCCGCGTTGAGGGAGACCGGGGAGCTCGGGAATACGATGATCATCTTCACCTCCGACAACGGCTTCTCCTTCCTCGAGCATCGCGTGCTGGCGACCAAAGGCATGCCCTACGAGGAGCATCTGCGGGTCCCGCTCGTGATCCGCCCGCCGCGCAACTTCCCCAAGCCAGCTCGTTCTGGCGCGGTCCTCCCCGCCCCGGTCGCGAACATCGATCTCGCGCCGACGATTCTCAAGCTGGCTGACGCGAGGCCATGTTGGGCGAAAGATGCATGCCGCAGGATGGACGGGCGGTCCCTCTTGCCCCTTCTTCAAGGAGATGAGCCCGGCTGGACCGCGAAGCGGGCGCTCCGTACCGGCTTCGATATCGGCGCCCCCAACTATGGGTTGAGTTGCGCCTGGGATGGGCTGCGCAGACCACGGCAGGCATTGATAAACCACGTCCTGCTGCCGGAGCCGGGGACCTTTGCCTGCAAACCTGCGGACGAGCTCGAGTACTACGAGCTCGAGTCGGACCCGTTCCAACTCCGCGGCGACCGTCCGATCCCACCCGGCCTCGAGGCCCGCCTCGACCGCCTCCGGCGATGCTCGGGAATCAAGGGCAGGGATAGTCGGCTCCCCGAAACCCCGTTCTGCGAGTAGCGACGGCCATCTGCCGCTCCTCGCGAAGCCCAGCAGCCGAGCGTTACGGGGAAATACGGTGACGGACTCGTAGATCGGTGGGATGTCGCGAGTGCTCCGCTCCGTGATGCTGGTTCCGCGATTGCTCCCACCATCTCAGGAAAGCTTGCGCGATCTCGAGCAACAGGACTGGACCCATGCACCCTCGGCCGGAACCGAGGTAGGCGTGATGGAGGCTGCAGGTCCCGACCAGGCCGCCACAGCAACGGGGCGCGCGGACGCTTCGGGCGGGTTCCGATGAGAGCCGCGCGAAGGAGAGGACATGGCCGCCGCTGCGGCTGTCGTGTCTGCGCACGGCGGCAAGCGAGACGGAACACCGAGGTCACGGCGCTCGGTGGAGCAGCGGTTCGCGCGGCCGCGCTCGGAGCGATTGCGATCGGTGCGGGGGCCGTCGGGGCCCTGGCCGTCGGCAAGCTCGCGATCGGAAAGCTGGCGATCGGGCGCGGCGCCGTGAAGCGGCTGCGAGTCGAGGACCTCGAGGTTGGCCGCCTTCGGGTCGGGCGGCTCGAAGTGGCTGAACGCGAACGAGCCATCGAGGAGATCCAAGACGCCCCTTCCTGAGCGACCGGGCCAGCAAGGCGCTGGCCGGCCCGGGGGACGACGCTGCCGCAGGGTTCAGTCGAGCCCGTGCTCCTGCTTGAAGCTGTCGACCAGCGGGTCGAGCACGTCGCTGACGTCGAAGCGCCCGCCGGCGATGAACTCGGAGAACTGGACCCTCTCCGACGGATCGGGCTCGTCGGGCGGGGTCGGTGAGGGGGCCGGCCAGACAACGTCGTCGACGATCGCCTCGCGGACGCGGATCTCGTCCTTGGTTACGGTCCAGACGAGTAGGTCGGTAGCCAGCGTCACCGGTCCGTCGTAGGTGCGCCGAACGCCCTCGGAGACCTCATCGCGGGTGTCGTAATCGTTGAAGAAGTGGAAGGCGACCGCCATCCGCGGCTTCACCTCGCTCATCA
>JAQBGG010000019.1:0-50034 GCA_032122625.1 Acidobacteriota bacterium | reverse complement strand
TGCGGCTGTCGAGGAACCGATGACGACTACGGCGACGACGATCCCGGCAACGACCGTTCGCTGCTCCACGGCGACGGCTCCGGCCACGGTCAGGACGGAGACGACGAGGACGACGGAGACAACGGCAACGGAGGCCATGGCGACGACAGGCTCTGCACGACTGACGAGCTGGTCGAGGGCGCCGTCGTCAGCGAGGCGGAGCTCGAGCTGACCGCGGACGGTCTCGTCTTCGACGAGATCGAGCTGGTCGGTGCCAACCCCGACGGGGAGCCCGACGACGATTAGGCAACTCGAGTCCGACCGACCGAACGGGGCGCCATTGGGCGCCCCGTTTGCGTTCCCAAGAAGCCTCAGTCGATCAGGCGGCGCTCGACCGCCCAGCGGCTGAGCTCGTGGCGATTCGAAAGCTGGAGCTTGCGCAGCACCGCGCTGACGTGGGCCTCGACCGTCTTGGTGGAGATGCTCAGCTTCAGCGCGACCTCCTTGTAGAGGTAGCCGCGCGCGATCAGGCGCAGGACCTCACGCTCGCGCATCGTCAACAGGTCGAGCTCGGGATCGATCTGATCCTCAGGGATCTCGCCGGCGAAGGCGTCGAGCACGAAACCGGCGAGCCGCGGCGAGAAGACAGCGTCGCCCTCATCAACGCGGCCGATCGCGGCGGCCAGGTCCTCACCTGAGATCGATTTGGTCACGTACCCCCGGGCACCGGCGCGGACGACCGCGATCACGTCCTCGGCGGCGTCCGACACTGACAGAGCGAGGAATCGCTGGCCGGGACGGCGGCCCGATACGCCCCGGATCACCTCAGCACCGCCGCCACCCGACATATGGACGTCGAGCAGGACGACGTCGGGCTTGCGCTCGAGGATCAGGCCCACCGCCTCCTCGACGGAGCCCGCTTCGCCGAGGATCTCGACCCTCCCCTCCAGTTCTGCCCGGACGCCGCTGCGAAACAACTCGTGATCGTCGACCAGAACGATGCTCGGACTTCTGGGACCGCTCACCCCTGGCCCCCGATCCGCAGTTGGATTTCGGTTCCCGAATCCGTCGAGTTGATTTCGGCGCTGCCGCCGTGGCGCTCCATCCTCCCGATGATCGACTCCCGCAGACCCTGACGGCCGGCGGGGACGCCGGCGGAATCGAATCCTGCGCCGCGGTCACGGATGTAGGTCTCGATCCCTCTCTCGCCGACCTCGGCGTAGAGGGAGATCGGCGAGCCGGCAAACTTCGCGGCGTTGGTCATCGCCTCTCGCGCCGCGCCGACGACCGCCGCGCCGCGGTCATCGAGGCTGCAGTCACCGACGATGACGACGTCGACGCTGACCCGCTGGGCATCTTCGACGGCTTCGGCGGCCTGCGTGAGCGCCCCGGCGAAGCCGTCGCCGGCTGGTCCTGAATCACCGACGAGCCAGGCCCGAAGCTCGCGCTCCTGGCGACGGGCCAGCGCCGCGATCTCCTCGGGCTCATCGGTCCGTTTCTGGATCAGGGTCAGCGTCTGCAGGACCGAGTCGTGTAGGTGGGCGGCCACCTCGGCCCGCTCCTGGGTCCGGATCCGCTCAGCCCGCTCAGCGGCGAGGTTGCGCCCGAGCCGCCAGAGAAAGGGCGCGAGAATCAGGGTCAGCGCGAGAGCCACGACCACGACCGTGATCGCGGCATCGCGGGCCGCGCCGAGGGCATCGTTGGCGGAGAGAAAGAGCAACGCCGCGCCGAGGACGAGAGCAATGCCGAACGCCCCGACGTAGATCCGCCGCTGCCCGGAGCGGCGACCGTCAGGCCGATCCTCCGCCCCGATCTCCTCGGCCACCGGATCGCTCACCGCTGATTGGCGCCAGAGCAGGGCGGCACCCGAGGCGGCCAGAACAAGCGGCCAGGCGAGGGCGTCGCTCCACCAGAGGCCGAGCTCGCGGAACGAGAGCAGCACGGCGAGCGTCAGCAGTCCCACCCCGAGAGCGAGACGGCCCCGCCGCCGGCCGCCGTCCGGCCCGGCCCCAGCCACTGGGCCCGAGCTCAGGGGTGCCTCGGGTCGTCCCGGCAATGCCGCCCAGCCAAGGGCGTAGGCGGCGAGGGCAAGCCCGCCGGTGAGCACCACGAGGACGACAAAGGCAATCCGGACAAGCAGCGGGTCAGCGTCCATTCGCGCCGCGAGCCCGGAGAGAACGCCCGCCACGACGCCGTGCTCAGGATCGCGCCTCAAGCGTCGGTCGGCCCCCGTGGCGTCGCTATCGGGGAGGGGCTCCGTCATTTCTCTCCGGCTGCCGCTCCGCCGACGATGAGCACGAGGCCGGCGGCAGCGCAAAGCAGCGCGGCGATCCAGCCGGTGCTGAGATCGATCGTCCCGCCCTGATCGAGCGCGAGCAGGGTGCCGGCCACCACCGCGACGAGGCCGGCGGCCATCGTCACCGGCTCGATACGACGGCCGCTCACGTCGCGCACGCGGCGTCGTTGCGGTCGGCAGAGGTCGCGTCGAAATCCCGACCGAGACCGTTGGGGCCGCGCTCAAGGTCAGCGGCGTCATCGTTGACCACCCGCAGTTCGCCGAGGTCGACATCCGCACTGAGCCGTAGCTGCGGCCGCGAGGGGCTGGCGGACATCGGCGGCAGGTCAACATCGACTCCATCGGAGCGCTTGCCGACGACCCGCATCTCACCGGCTCCGACGTGCGCCTCAGCGACAACGCAAACACGCTCCGGCACTGCGATCACCGCCTCGCCGATCCCGAGATCGACCTCCAGATCGATCACCTGTCCCCGCCAGTCAAGCTCGCGCAGATCGACAACCAACCGACCGATCCCAAGCTCGTATCCGTCGGCCGGGATCTCGGCAACGGTGACCGGCTGATTGATCCGCTCGCCGATTCCGCCGCCGAGATCGAGGTCGCTGGCCGCGGCACCGGAGAGGCCAAGCCCGATTGCGGCCACCGGCACGATCAACCACCGGCCGCCACCGGTGAGCGCCAGCGCGACCAGCAGGACCCCGGCGCCAATCAGGCCCAGCGCCACGGCTACGCCCTCGCCGACCGCCGTCAACAGCGCGGCACCGGTCGCGAGTACGACGAAGGAGGTCCCCGCGAGCAGCGCAAGACCGACGGTACCGAGCACATTGCCGGTGCCGCTCCAGCCGCCGCGGTCCCGGATCGCCGCCCAAGCCGCAATCGCTGCGGCGAGCGGGATCACGACCCAGAGCAGCCCGCCTGGACCGTCACCCCAGAAGAGAAGGCCGCCGAGCCCGGACAACAGCACCAGCAGGACAAGTCCAGCGGCCAGCACCGCCATCGCCTTCGAGCTCTGAAACGGCGCCTGGGGATCGTCGGTGCCGTCCTCGCTCGGCACGAAAAGTGCCAGAGCGAGGTAGGCGACCAGACCGAGGCCGCCGAACAGCACCGAGACCCCGAAGCCGATCCGGATGATGATCGGATCGACGCCGAAGTACTGGCCGAGCCCGCCGGCGACACCGGCGATCATCCGATCATCACGCGAGCGCAGCAGCCGCTTGGGACGTTGTCCCTCGGCCGAGCTTGTGGTCGCTTCGATCGGCTCGGTCTCCGGCTCGCGGACCTCGGTGTCTTCCTCGGCCCCGGTTCCCTGTCGTTCGTCTTCCATCGATTCCTCCAGACATCAGGATTGCTGACTTACGCAATCGAGGCTGTCAGCGAAACCCGTCTCTGTAAATCGGGAATGACCCTGATCGAACCCTCCCTCACCCCTGCGACGGGGTTGGCGCAGCCCCTACTTACACGCGAGCCAATCGGGCCCGGAGCCGATGTCGACGGCGAGGGGCGGGTCGAGTTCGAAGGCGGCGATCATCTCGCGACGGGCGAGTTCACCGACGGCCTCGGCCTCTTCTGTGGGACCCTCGAAGAGCAACTCGTCGTGGATCTGGAGGATCAGCCGGGAGTTGAGATCGCCCTCGGCGAGGGCGGCCCGGCAGCGGATCATCGCCAGCTTGATGATGTCGGCGGCGGTGCCCTGGATGACGGTGTTGACGGCCAGTCGCTCACCCAATGATCGCGTCTGCGGATTGCTCGAGCGAAGCTCGGGAATCAGGCGTCGCCGGCCCATCAACGTCGTCACCCGGCCCTCCTCGCGGGCGCGTTCGATCGTTGCGTCGATGAAACGCTTGACACCCTCGAAGCGCTCGAAGTACCGATCGATGTAGGCACCCGCCTCCTTGACATCGATCCCCAACCGATCAGCGAGCCCGAAGGCGCTGAGCCCGTAGGCGATGCCGTAGTTGACCATCTTCGCCTTCGAGCGCTCGCCGGCCGTGATCGCGGCGGGATCGGCGCCGATGATCCCGGCCGCGGTGGCGGAGTGCACGTCCTCACCAGAGGCGAAGATCTGCCGCAGAGCCTCATCGGGGGCAATGTGGGCGAGCACCCGCAGCTCAACCTGGTTGTAGTCGCAGGAGACGAGCGTGTGGCCCGGCTCGGCGACGAAGCAGCCGCGGATCGGACGGCCGAGCTCCGAGCGGATCGGGATGTTCTGCAGGTTCGGGTTGGTCGAGGAGAGCCGACCGGTCGCCGCTCTGACCTGGCTGAAGGTGGTGTGGATCCGCCCCGTGCGGGGGTTGATCAGACCCGGCAGCGAATCGAGGTAGGTGTTCTTCAGCTTCGTCACCTCGCGCCAGCGCTCGACTTTGGCGACGATCTCATGCTCGTCGCGGATCTTGGAGAGCACCCGCGCGTCGGTCGAGTAGCCCGTCTTCCCACGGCGCTTGCGGCTCAGGCCAAGCTCCTCGAACAGCACCTGGCCGAGCTGCTGAGGCGAGCCGATCGTGAACTCGCGATCGGCGAGCTCCCAGATCTCGGCCTGCAGGCTCTCCGCCTCACCGGCGAGCGAATCGGAGATCCCGGCGAGCCGCTCGGTGTCGAGCTTCAGGCCCTCGGCCTCCATCACCGCGAGGACCTCGATCAGGGGCAACTCCACCTCCCTCATCACCCGTTCGAGATCGAGCTCTCCGAGCTTGGGCCGCTGGCGCGCCGCGAGCTCCCAGGCGAGCCGCGCCTGCTCGGCCGTGTCGGTGCCCTGCTCGGAGCCGTCGAGAGAGAGCTGCCCGTCGTCGGTGTCCTGGGCCTGGACGCTGATCCCCTCATCGGCGGCGAGTTCGCGCAGCTCGTAGGTGCGGCGGGCGGGGTCGATCAGGTAGGCGGCGATGATCGTGTCATGGGCGAGCTGCAGCGAGCCGGCAGGGGCGTTCGCCAGCAGGCCGTCGGGCCCACCGCCGCCAAGCCCCTTGAAGTCATGAGCGAGCAGGGGCCTGGAGCCAAGCGCCTCGACCAGCGCGCCGGGCTCGATCTCGCCGGCGAGCAGCCGGCGCCCGTCGAAGCCGCCCCAGCGACCACCGGTATAGGCCACCGCGGCCTCGCCGTCGGCGAGTTCCGCCGGCAGGCCCTCCCCGACCTCGATCTCCAGGGTCTTCTCAGCCGCGCGCTCCGGCACCGGCTCATGCCAGTCCTCCTCGAGCCGCTGGATCACCTGCCGGAGCTCGAACTCGGCCGCGTAGTCGCGGAGCCGGGACCGATCCGGTTCGGCCGCCATCACCTCGTCGAGGTCGACGCCAACCTCGACGTCGAGGTGCATCGTCGCCAGGTCACGCGAGACGCGCGCGTCGTCGGCGTGCTCGGTCAGGTTCTCCTTGCGCTTCTTACCGGAGATCTTCTCGATGCTTGCCAGCACCGTCTCGATGTCGCCGTACTCCTGTAGCAACGTCGCCGCGGTCTTCTCTCCGATCCCGGGAACCCCGGGGATGTTGTCGGAGGTGTCGCCCTTGAGCCCGATCAGGTCAGGGACCGCCTCCGGCGGCACCCCCCAGCGCTCGATCACGGCCTCGCGGTCGTAGATCTTGGTCTCCGAGACGCCGCGCGTCGTGGTCATCACGCGGATGCCGTCGCCGACCAGCTGGTAGACGTCGCGATCACCGGAGACGACCATCACCGGGATCTGGCGACGCTTCGCCTCCGTCGCCAGCGTCGCGATTACGTCATCGGCCTCCCAGCCATCGACGCGCACGTTGGTAAAGCCGAATGCCTCGGCGAGCGGCTCCAGATGCGGCCACTGCTCCTTGAGCAGGTCGGGCCGGCCCTTGCGCTGCGCCTTGTAGGCGGGGTAGGTCTTCTCACGACCCGACATCCCCGCATCCCAGGCGACGACCACCGCCCGCGGCCGGAAATCGGTCAGCGCCTTGACCATCATCGAGGCAAATCCGTAGATCGCGTTGGTTGGCCGTCCGTCGGAGGTCGCCATCGACTCCGGCAGGGCGAAGAAGGCGCGGTAGGCAAGGCTGTTGCCGTCGATCAGGAATAGCTCCCCCTGGCCGTCACTCCGCGTCTCGTTGTCATCGCCGGGCACGGGCGGATCATAGGAAGCCTCCGCTGTTTCCGATTAGGGTGAGGCGGCGATGAAGTGGAAACGGGTCAGGAGCAAGGACGTAATCGACATCCGCGGCGCCTCCGGCGGTGGCGGCTCGAGTCGCAGCCGCAGCTCGATCCCGATTCCGAGTGGCGTCGCCGGTCTCGGCGGCGGGGCTGGGCTGATTGTCGTCATCGTGATCGTCGCCGTCAATGCCTTCGGTGGCGGCGGTGGCTTCGACCTGCAGAGCGCCTTCGGCACGGGCACCGGCGCGCCCGGGGCCGGCGATCCCTCACCGATTCCCCCGGGAGAGGATCCGCAGCGCGACCTCAAGGACTTCTCCACATTTGTCTTCAGCGACGCGCAGCGGACCTGGGAGGGAACTCTCGCCCGGGATGACGAGAACTACCGCAAAGCAGAGCTGGTGCTCTATGCGAGCGCGGTCAGCACCGGTGGTTGCGGCAACGCGACTTCCGCGGTCGGTCCCTTCTACTGCCCTGCCGACCAGCGCGTCTACCTCGACCTCAGCTTCTACGAGGACATGCGCCGGCAGCTCGGCGCGAGCGGCGACTTCGCTTGGGCCTACGTAATCGCCCACGAGATGGGCCACCACGTCCAGCGCGTGACCGGCACCGCTGCCGAGGTCGACAGGCTCGCCTCCGCGAACCCGGGCGACGCCAACGACCTCTCAGTCCGCCAGGAGCTGCAGGCCGATTGCTACGCCGGCGTCTGGGCGGCGACCGTATACGCCGAGGGCAACCTCGAGAGCGGCGATCTCGACGAGGCCTTCACCGCGGCCGAGGCCGTCGGTGACGACCGGCTGCAGAAACAGGCTGGCGGCAGCGTCAACCCCGATAGCTTCACCCACGGGACATCCGAGCAGCGCCGGCGCTGGTTCGAGGCCGGCTACGAGTCCGGCGAGCCCGCCCGCTGCGACACCTTCTCGGCCGACTCCCTCTAGCTCCGGCTCTTCGGTCCCTTCGGGGGGACCCTGCGCTCAACGAGGCCGCCGCGGGCCCGCGACTATGATCCGCGGCCCCAATGGCCTCCGTCAGCGCACAGTTTTCGGTCACCGTGCGCGTCGAACTCGACGCGCGCAACGAGCCCCTCGGGCGGATCACAGCGGCGATCGCCGAATCGAGTGGCGCGCTGCAGTCGGTTGATCTGGTGCCCGGCGCCGGCGCCGAAGGCAAGCGGGTGCGGGAGTTCACGATCGATGCCCGTGACCCCGAGCACTGGGAGCAGATCCTGCGCGCAATCGGCTCAACCCGCGGCGCAAAGGTGCTCGAGTACACCGACCGCACGTTCGCCATGCATCGCGGCGGCAAGATCGAGCAGCACAACAAGTACCCGCTGAAGAACCGCGACGACCTCTCGATGGCCTACACGCCGGGCGTCGCCCGCGTCTGCACCGAGATCGCCCAGGATCGATCCAAGGCCTTCGAGTTCACGATCAAGAAGAACACCGTGGCGGTGGTCAGCGACGGCAGCGCCGTGCTCGGCCTCGGCGATATCGGCCCCGAGGCCGCGATGCCCGTGATGGAGGGCAAGGCGATGCTGTTCAAGGAGTTCGCCGACGTCGACGCCTTCCCGATCTGCCTCTCGACCAACGACCCCGAGAAGATCATCCAGACGGTCGAGCTGCTGGCGCCGACGTTCGGCGGCATCAACCTCGAGGACATCTCTGCCCCGCGCTGCTTCGAGATCGAGGATCGGCTCCGCGATCTGCTCGACATCCCCGTCTTCCACGACGACCAGCACGGCACCGCCGTGGTGATGATGGCGGCGCTTGTCAACGCCCTGAAGATCGTCGGCAAGCCGATCGAGTCGCTGAACGTGGTCATGGTCGGCCTCGGCGCGGCTGGGATCGCCTGCACGAAGATGATGCTCGCCTGCGGGGTCACCAACATCATCGGCTGCGACCGCCGCGGCGCCGTCTCGACCGAGCGCGACGACTACCACTCGGGCGGGATGCCGGCGATGAAGCGCTGGTTCGCCGAGATCTCGAACCCGAACAAGCTCGCCGGCGGCCCGAACGAGGTGCTCGAGGGAGCCGACCTGTTCATCGGCCTCTCCGGCCCCGGGCTGATCGAGGCCAAGTCACTCGGCGCGATGGCCAAGGATGCGATCGTCTTCGCGATGGCCAACCCAACCCCTGAGGTGATGCCTGAGGACGCCGAGCCCTTCGTGCGGATCATGGCTACCGGCCGCTCGGACTACCCGAACCAGATCAACAACGTGCTCTGCTTCCCGGGCATCTTCCGCGGCGCACTCGACGCCGGCGCGCCGACGATCACCGAGGAGATGAAGCTGGCCGCGGCCCAGGGCATCGCGGCCGTCGTCACCGACGACGACCTCAACGAGGACTACATCATCCCCAGCGTTTTCGACCGCGATGTGGCCCCGGCGGTCGCGGCGGCCGTGGTCCAGGAAGCGAAGAATGCGGGCCTTGCGCGAGTCAGCGACGAGACCGGCACCTTCAGCATCGTCGAGTAGACACGAGGAGGCAAGGGGATGAGGGTTCTAGTCACCGGGGCAAGCGGGACGATCGGCCGCGCCGTATGCGACGCGCTGCTCGGGCGCGGCGACGAGGTGGTTGGCCTGACGAGGAATCCCGACGCTGCCCGCGAGACCAACCCGAAGGTCAACTGGCACCCCTGGAACCCGGCGCTGGAGCGCCCCCCCGACGCGGCTCTGGCCGACGTCGACGGCGTGATCAATCTCGTCGGCGAGCCGATCAACCAGCGCTGGACGGAGGAAGCGAAGAAGCGCATTCTCGAGTCCCGCGGGACCGCGACCCACAACCTGGTGCAGGCGATCCTCGCGGCGGAGCCGCGCCCCCGGGTCCTCGTCAGCCAGAGCGCTGTCGGGTACTACGGCGACCGCGGCGACGCGCTCGTGGACGAGGAGACCGGTCCCGGGGAGAGCTTTGACGCCGGTGTCTGTGTCGCCTGGGAGGCGGCCGCCAAGGAGATCTCGGGGCACGGGGTGCGGCTCGCGATCATGCGTACCGGCCTCGTTCTCGACAGTGACACGGGCCTGCTGGCGGAACTGATGCTGCCGTTCAAGCTTGGCCTCGGCGGCCCGGTGGCAGGCGGCGCCAACTACATGCCCTGGATCAGCCTCGACGACGAGGTCGGGCTGATCCTATGGGCCCTCGACACCGAGGCCGCCGAGGGCATCTACAACGCGACGGCTCCGGAGCCGGTCACGAACCGGGCCTTCTCGAAGGCATTGGGACGGGCGCTGGGGCGGCCCGCGGTGATGCCGGTACCGAAGTTCGCGGTCAAGCTCCGTCTCGGAGCTGAGCTGGGCGAGGTCGCCGTAGGTGGCCAGCGGGCGCTTCCCCGCCGTGCCCAGGATCAGGGGTACGTCTTCAGACACCCCGATATCGATTCCGGCCTGCGGGCGGCGTTGGCGTAGCCCCCTCGGGCCCTTGGCCCGTGGCTTTGAGGCTCCTAGGGGCCGGCGAACGCGGCCAGTCCCGTGGGTCCGACCGAATAGGTGCCGAGCCTGGACTCTCGGTCGACGGTGGTGAGGAATCCGGCGATCACGTCAGCGCGACTGAGCGGGTCCTCCGCCCGTTCTATCGAGTCGAGGATCAGCGCCATCGCCTCATAGCCGTAGTCGCGGTATGACCCCGAGCGGATCGAGGCCGGCGTGACGAGGGCGCCAAGCGTCCGTTCGCCCGTCGGCTGGAAGTCCTCCGGTACATCGTTGCCCCCGGGCTCGGCCAATAGCTCCGCTGCGACCGGGCCGGGGGAGATCTGCAGCACGCCCGCCTCGTTGGTGATCGGCGCCGAGACCCGGGTCGCGTCGGATTGGAGCTCACCGATATAGGCCATCGCCGTTGAATCCTCCGTCGCCGCCCTCGCGTTTGCCGCGACCTGCGCCTGACTCCAGCCGGTGCCGCCCGCCGCGGGTGGAAGCTGCTCGGCGTCGTCGAGCACCTCGAGCGTGACCGGGACGCCGCCGGCCTCGCCCCCCGCGTCCTCGAGCGCCCGGGTCGCGCCGGCGACGACCTCGGCGCCGTCCGGCCGATCGGCGCCCCGCAGCGGCGCACTGACGTAGACGGTGAGCTCGCTGCCCGCGCTGACGGTCGTGCCGCAGCCACCCACCACAAGGGCCATGGCGAGGGCGAGGACCCAGACGAGCATCGGCCGATCGCCCGCGACGCAGCGGTGAGCGGCGTCGGTGGCGTCGGTGGCATCGTCGGGGATCACGTGGTCGTGCACGCCGGGCATTTGGGGATTATTGCGGCCTGCCGATCACGCTTTGCGACGGCATTGATCTAGTCTGCGGAAGGATGCGAATCGGAGTGCTTACGGCCGGAGGGGACTGCCCAGGGCTCAACGCCGTGATCCGCGCGGTCGCGAGGTCGGCGATTGACCGCGGCGATGAGGCAGTCGGGATCATGCGCGGCTTTCAGGGGTTGGCCGAGCGCGACTACATGCCCCTTGACATGCGGACCGTCAGCGGCATTCTCTCGCTCGGCGGCACGATCCTCCGCACATCCAGCTTCGAGCCGGTTCGCGAGGGCGCGATCGACCGCATCCATGGCGCGATCGAGGCCGACTCGCTCGACGCCGTGATCGCCATCGGCGGCGAGCACACGATGTGGATGACCCGCGAGCTGCACGAGAAGTACGGGATGCCGTTGATCGGGGTCCCGAAGACGATCGACAACGACGTCGTCGGGACCGATTACACGTTCGGCTTTGACACGGCGGTGCACGTGGTCAGCGAGGCGCTCGACCGGCTGCAGACGACGGCCGCCTCCCACAATCGGGTGATGGTCGTCGAAGTGATGGGACGAAACGTCGGCTGGATCGCTCTGCACGGGGGGCTCGCCGGCGGCGCCGACGGAATCGTGATTCCCGAGGTCGAGACCACATGCGAGGAGATCGCCGACACGATCCGGCTGCGGCACGAGCGCGGCAAGGACTCGTCGATCATCGTCGTCGCCGAGGGGGCGACGCTCTCGTTCGAAGGCGGGAAACGGGAACAGATCACGATCTCGCAGGGCACCGACGAGTACGGCTACCCGAAGCTCGGCGGCGTCGGGCCGGTGCTCGCGAGGGAGCTCGAACGGCTGACCGGCTTCGAGGCCCGCAGCGTTGTGCTCGGCCACATCCAGCGGGGCGGCACGCCGACGGCACGGGACCGCGTGCTCGGCACCCGTTACGGAGCGAAGGCATACGACATGGCACGGGCCGGCGAGTTCGGCCGCATGGCGGCGCTGCACGGTGACGAGGTGACCTCGGTCGACATCTCCAAGGTCGAGGGCATCAAGCCGGTGGACCTCGGACTTCTCAAGATCGCAAAGCGCTTCTTCAGCTGAGCCGACCCCGGGGGCCGGAGGCCGGCGTACCTAGAGCTTCGAGGCGGGCCCGCGAACCCGCTCGACCAGCGGTGCCCACGCCCTCAGGGTGGCGCCGACGAGCAGGATCAGCAGAAACAGCAGTGCGCCGATCGCTCCGCCCAGGTCAAAGCTGATGGCGAGCAGGAAGACGACGAGGCCGACGGCCGTGAAGACGAGAAGCTGCATCGGGGGAAATCTAACAGCGGTGGGCCGCGAGCAGGGCCCGGGTCGTCTCGAGGAACTCGCGGACCCCCGTGGCCGCCCGCTCGGCGTCGTCAGCATCGGCGACCTCGCGAACCAGGCGACTGCCGATGATCACGCCATCGGCGATCAGGCCGACCTCGGCCGCGCGCTCCGGAGTCCCGATCCCGAATCCGACGGCGGCCGCGGCGCTCGATTCCGCCCGCACCGCCGCGACGAGCGCGCCGAGATCGCCGGCGAGGTCCTGACGCTCCCCGGTGACGCCGGACAACGAGACCACGTAGACGAAGCCGGGCGCATCGGCAACCAGCCGTCGGCGCCTCGCCGGCGACGTCGTTGGCGCCACGAACGGGATCAGCGCAAGCCCGCGATCGGCCATCGCCGCCGGGAGGCTCTGGTCCTCACCGGGCGGCAGGTCGGGGACGATCGCGCCACAGGCCCCGGCGTCGAGCAAGGCCTGCGCAAAGGCCTCGCCCCCGCGAGCGAGCGCCATGTTCGCGTAGACCATCGGCAGGATCGGTAGGCGCCCGCCGAGATCGGCGCAGATCCCGAGCACGTCGTCGAGCGTGACTCCCACCGCCAAGGCCTTCGTCGCAGCGGCGTGGATCACCGGCCCGTCGGCGAGCGGGTCCGAGTAGGGAACGCCGAGCTCGATCAGGTCCGCACCACCGTCGACGTAAGCCTCGGCGACGGCCCGCGAGGTCGCGAGATCCGGGAAGCCGCCCATCAGATACGGCATCAGAGCCGCGCGGCCCTCGGCGCGTGCGGCTGCGAACGCGGCATCGATCCGCTCGACGCCCGAGGCGGCCGCCTCAGCCATCGCCGGCCTTGCCGGCGATGGCGGCGAGCGCCTCGTCGAGATCCTTGTCACCCCGGCCGGAGAGGGTCAGCATGTCGAGGCCGTCGCCCCTGGCTTCGCCCGCATCCGCCACGAGCCAGGCGATCGCGTGGCTCGACTCCAGCGCCGGCACGATTCCCTCGAGGCCACAGAGCAGTTCGAAGGCCTCGAGTGCTGCCTCGTCGGTGACCGCTTCATAGCGGGCGCGACCGCTGTCACGGAGGTAAGCGTGCTCGGGGCCGACCCCCGGATAGTCGAGTCCAGCGGAGATCGAGTGCGCTTCGAGGATCTGCCCGTCCTCGTCGGCGATCACCGACGAGAGGGCGCCGTGCAGGACTCCGGTGCGACCGGCGCCCAGCGAGGCCCCATGGCGGCCGTCGAGTCCCTCACCGGCAGCCTCGACACCGATCAACTCGACCCCGTCATCCTCGAGGAAGGCCGCGAAGGTGCCGATCGCATTCGAGCCGCCGCCAACGCAGGCGATCACCCGCTCGGGCAATGTCCCCTCGACGGTGAGGATCTGCTCCCGCGCCTCATCGCCGATCACCCGTTGCAGATCGCGAACGATCGCTGGGTAGGGCGCCGGCCCGACGGCAGAACCGATGATGTAGTGGGTATCGCCGACGTTGCTCACCCAATCGCGAATCGCCGCACTGACTGCCTCCTTCAGGGTTCGTGCACCGGCCTCGACCGGCGCCACCGTCGCGCCCATCAGTTGCATGCGCTCGACGTTGGGACGCTGGCGGCGCATGTCTTCGGTACCCATGTAAACGACGCACTCGAGCCCGAAGAGAGCGCATGCCGTCGCCGTCGCCACACCGTGCTGCCCGGCCCCGGTCTCGGCGATTATCCGCCGCTTCCCCATCCGCTTCGCGAGCAGGGCCTGGCCGACCGCGTTGTTGATCTTGTGAGCACCCGTATGAGCCAGATCTTCGCGCTTGAGGTAAACGGTGCGCCCGACCGATTCCGAGAGCCGGCGCGCCCGATAGAGCGGTGTTGGCCTGCCGACGAAATCACACAGAAGCTGGTCCAGCTCAGTGCGGAAAGCCTCGTCCTCGCGGGCCTCGATGAAGGCCGCGGTCAGCTCATCGAGAGCCGCGATCAACACCTCCGGCACGTAGCGGCCACCGTAGGGGCCGAAGCGGCCCTCGATCCCGGTCGCGGGGGCGAGGGGCCGCTTGGGCGAGGACTCGCTCATGCCGGCGTTCGCTCAGCGTCTTCGGAGCCGTCGCCGGCGGCGGCCTGCCCGTCGCTTCCGATGCGCATCACGGCGCCGGCCTCGTTGGCCCTCGCGATGAAGCGGGTGATCAGATCGTGGTCCTTGATACCCGGCGTTGCGTCTTCGACCCCGCCGGCGACGTCGACGCCCCATGGGTTGGAGGCGATAATCGCCTCGCCCACGTTCTCAGGCGTGAGGCCGCCGGCGACGATCGCCGGCAATCCCGCGCTCCGGGCCCGCAGCAGTTCCCAATCAAAGGTCTCCCCGGTCCCGCCGGGTACGCCCGGCCGGTGGGCATCGAAGAGATGATAGCTCGTCCGGAACGCGGCGGCACCACGAATCTCAGCCTTGCTCCGCACCCGGAAGGCCTTGATCACCTTGCAGCCCGTGCGGCGAGCGACCTCCGAGCAGAATGCCGGCCCCTCGTCCCCGTGCAGCTGCACCAGCGTCAGGCTGCAGCGCTCAGCCACGGTGGCGATCCGTCCCAGCCCGGCGTTGACGAAGACGCCGGCGACCTCGACCTGGCGCTTCAGGGCCACGCCGATCAGCTCCGCCGCGTCGTCGTCGATGCGGCGGGGGCTCTCGGGGTGGAAGTTGAGGCCGATCGCCCAAGCGCCATCGTGGATCGCCGCCTCGGCGTCCTCCAGTCGGGTGATGCCGCAGATCTTGACTCGCATCGCAAGACAAGATCGCAGATCGCGAGCCGCCGATAGCGTGGTGGTATGGAAGAGAGCCACCGCGATCGGCCGACCGCTCAGAGCGGCGCCGACCCGCCCCATCTGCCAGCGGGCGACCGCGCCGCCATATTGGAGCTGCTGACGCAGCACATCACCGGCGCCTGGGAGTCGTTCGAGCGCCCACGACCGCTCGAGCCGGCAATCGAGCCCGACCTCGACGCCCGGCTGCAGGAGCCGCTGCCGGAGTCGCCCTCGGGAATCGAGGCGGTGCTTGCCGATGCGGCGGCCGTGCTCGACGCGAGCATCTCCCCGACCCGGCCCCTCTATCTCGGCTACATCGGCTCGACCGGACTCGACGTCGGCGTGCTCGCCAACGCATTGGCGGCGACCTACGACGTCAACCTCGCGGGCACCGCCCGCGCGGCCGATCTGGTCGAGCGCCAGGCGCTCGAGTGGCTGGCTGAGTTCATCGGCTATCCATTTGCCGAGGGCGCCTTCACGTCCGGCGGGATGATCTCCAACCTGACCGCGGTTCTCGCGGCCCGCGAGAGGGCACTCCCAGGCTCCCGGCGCCGCGGGCTCGGGCTCGGCAGTCACGCCGTCTACTGCTCATCGGAAGCCCACCACTCCGTGATCCGTGCGGTCGAGGCTGCCGGCCTCGGATCCGACTCTGTCCGCGTCCTCGGAATCGACGGGAAGCGCCGGCTCCGCCCCGACGAACTGGCCACCGCGATCGCCGCCGACCGGGCGGCGGGGGTGGTCCCGGTGGCGGTGATCGCCAACGGCGGCACGACGCTGACCGGCGCTGTCGACCCGTTGGTGCCGATCGCCGACATCACACAGAGCGAGGCGGTCTGGATGCACATCGATGGCGCCTACGGGCTGCCGGCGGCGGCGAGCGCCAGCCACGGTGAGCTCTTCGCCGGGGTCGAGCGGGCCGACTCGGTGACGGTCGACCTGCACAAGTGGCTGGGCGTCCAGAAAAGCTGCAGCGCCGTCCTGGTTCGTCACCGAGGAACCCTGGAGGCGACCTTCGGGCACGAGGAGTCGTACCTGCTGCGAGAAGACGAAGAGGTCCCGAACGCGGTCGAGCGCACGCTCGAGTACTCACGGCCGTTCCGCTCGCTCGCACCCTGGGTCGCCTTCCGCGTGCACGGTGCGCGCTCCTTCAGGACCTGGATCGAGCACACGTTGTCGCTGGCCGATGAATTCGCCTCGATGGTCCGCGCGGACCCGGAGTTGGAACTGCTGGTCGATCCGACGCTCTCCACGGTCTGCTTCCGCCACGCCCCGGCCGACATTGGAGAGGCCGAGCTAGACCGCCACAACGCCCACCTGGCGGTCGAGATCCAGCGCGACGGTCAGGTGTTCATCGCCGCTGCAGAACTCGACGGCCGGACCTGCCTACGAGTCTGCTTCGTCAACTTCAGGACGCGCCGGCGCGATCTCGCCCAGATCACCGAGACGGTCGGGACCCTCGGGGTTGCGCTGCCCCGGGGCCCCGACCGCTGACCGCGCGATGAATCTGAAGAGGACCCGCCTAGCTCCCGGGCTTGGCCGGGCGATCGGCCAGAGTCAGCTCAACCGTCTTGGGCTCCCCACCTCGGGAGATCTCGAGCGTGAGCTTGTCGCCGGGGACCTTGCGGTTCACGGCAGCGACAACGTCGTCCATGCCGGTAACCGGTTCGCCGTCGACTGCAGTGATCACATCGCCACCGACGCGGATTTCATTGCCATCGACGCTCATCGTCGCATCGCCCACCTTCAGGCCCGCATCATCAGCGGGGCTGCCCGGGGTGACGTCCTGGATCAGAGCCCCCTCGCTCAGGTCGAGGTTGAGGACGTCTGCGATCTGGGGTGTGAGGTCGGCGCCGCTGATACCGATGAAGGCGTGATCGGCCCGGCCGTCGTCGAGGATCTGATCGGCGACGCTCTGCGCCGTGTTGATCGGAACGGCGAAACCGACGCCGACCGAGCCCCCACCGCCGGCCGTGGCGATCTGCGAGTTGATGCCGAGAACCTCGCCGGCGGAGCTGATCAGCGGTCCGCCCGAGTTGCCCGGATTGATCGCCGCGTCCGTCTGGATCACGTCCGAGATCGTGAACCCATCCGGGGCGCTGATCTCGCGCTGCAGCCCGGAGACGATTCCGGTCGTAACGGTGCGGTCGAGGCCGAACGGATTGCCGATCGCGACAACCGCGTCGCCCACCGTGGCCGCGTCGGAGTCGCCGATCCGCAGCGGAGCCGCCTGGACCTTGTCGGGATCGACCCTGAGCACGGCGACGTCGGTCGAGTCGTCGGCACCGACGACCTTGGCGTCGAGGGTCTCCCCGTCTTCGCCGAGCTTGACGGTGACCGCCTCGCTTCCGTCGACGACGTGGGCGTTGGTGAGGATCGTGCCGGCGTCGTCGATCAGAAAGCCGGAACCGGTCGCGGTGCCACCGTTGCCGGGCACCGGCCCGAGCGGGGATCCGCTCGTACTGCCACTCTGCTCGGCCGCGACAAAGGCAACCGCGGGGCCGGCCTTCTCGTAGATCTCGCCGGCGGTCAGCGCGTCGCCGGCGGCGGCGGGCTCAGAAGCCGGGATGGAAGTTGCCGAGGCGGTCGTGGCGACGGTCTCGGGGTCGGACTCGATCCAGCCGGCGGCAATCGCCAGCCAGCCCACAAGCCCGACAACCAGACCGCCGGTGATTCCCGCACCGAAGGGCATGCTGAAGAAACGTTTGACTCTGCTCATAGCGGACGATCATGGAGCCGACCGCTTAGCGCCACGGAAACTGCGGCTGAGCGGGGGCTAAAGACTTCCCCAAGGGAAGGTCAAGCCGCACGTCCAGGCCTCAGGCAGCGCGGCGGGACGCCCGGCCGGCCTCAGCGGTCGTCGAGCAGATGCTCGCGGGTGAGCCCCTCGTTCAGGGTGAGCTCACGGACCAGTGCGGCCGGATCGGAGGCGCGCATCAGGGTCTCCCCGATGAGGATCGCGTCGACGCCGATCCGGTCGAGCTCGTCGAGCTGCTCGCGGTGCTCGTAGCCGGACTCGGCGACGACCGTCTTGCCCGCGGGAATATCGGGGCAGAGTTCGCGCGTGGTGCCAATGTCGGTTTCGAAGCTCTGCAGATCGCGGTTGTTGATCCCGATCACCTCCGGGTCCACCGCCAGCGCCCGCTCGAGGTCGGACTCGTCGTGAACCTCGACGACGCAGTCGAGGTCGAGCTGAACGGTCTCCTCGTAAAGCAACCTCAGATCTTCGTCGGCGAGCGCGGCGACGATCAGCAATACGGCGTCGGCGCCGGCGAGCGCCGACTCCCAAAGCTGGTAGGGGTCGACGATGAAGTCCTTGCGCAGGATCGGCAGACCCGAGGCCGCGCGTGCCGCGCGCAGGTCATCCAGCGATCCCAGGAACTGGTGCGGCTCGGTCAGCACCGAAAGGGCCGCCGCTCCGCCGTCCTCGTAGGCGGCGACGGTCTCGGCGACCTCCGCGCCAGGACGGATCTCACCGGCCGAGGGTGAGCCCCTCTTGAACTCAGCGATCAGCGACAGTCCGGGCCGCGCCAAGGCCTCCTTGAAGGGTCGGGAGCCGCCGCGCGTGCCGAGTCGGGAGCGCAGCTCCTCGGCGGAGGTCTGCGAACGACGCATCGCCACGTCCTCCCTGGTGGCGGCGAGGAGCTGATCGAGCCTGCTCATCTGCCCCCCAGGCTACCGATCCGCACCCACCGCGGGGCACGGCATTCAGGTTGTCGCAAGCTCAGCGCTCAGGACCACCAGCCGCTCCAGCATCTCGGCGGCCACGCCGCCGTCGACCGCGGCCGTGGCCAGCTGTACACCAGCGTCGATCCCATCGGCCTCACCAGCGACGTAGATCGCCGCGCCGGCATTGAGTAGCGCGACGTCTCGATGCGGTCCCCTCTCGCCGGCGAGCACGGCCCTGGTGATAGCTGCGTTGTCGGCGGGCTCGCCACCGGCGATCGTCTCCAACGGCGATTCCGCGAGACCGACCTCGTCGGCGCTCAGGTACCACTCCTCGGTGCGCCCGTTGCGGACCTCAATCACCCGGCTCGCACCCGAGATCGTCAGCTCATCGAGCCCATCCTCGGCCGCGACAACGAGCGCGTGGGTACATCCGAGGCCGGCGAGCGCCTCGGCAATCGTCTCCTGGTAGCGGCGGTCGGAGACGCCGAGCAGCTGGCGGCTGGCGCCGGCCGGGTTGGTGAGCGGCCCAAGGAAGTTGAAGATCGTTCGCACGGCGAGTTCCTTTCGAACCGGGACCACGTGCTTCATCGCCGCGTGGTGAGCGGGGGCGAACATGAAGCCGAACCCGGTCTCCTCGATGCAGCGCACCACCTGCTCGGGAGTGAGATCGATCCGCACTCCGAGCGCCTCGAGCAGATCCGCGGAACCCGACTTCGACGTGTTCGATCGATTGCCGTGCTTGGCTACGGCGCAGCCCGCGCCGGCCGCTATCAAGGCGGCCGTCGTCGAGATGTTGAAGGTCGAAGGGCCACCGCCGGTGCCGGCGGTATCGACGAGACCGTGGCCGTCGATCTCAACCGGGGCGGCGAGCCCGCGCATGGTTCGTGCCAGGCCGACCAACTCGGGGACGGTCTCACCCTTGGCCCTCAGGGCAATCAGGAACGCCGCCGTCTGGATGTCGCTGGAGCGGCCAGCCATGATCTCGGCCAGCACCGTCGAGGCATGATCCGCAGTCAGATGCTCGCCGGAAGCAACGGCATCGATCGCCCTGGTGAGGATCTGATTCGGCATCGGCGGGCAGGCTAGTGTGTCCGCGATCCGGTCGCGGCCCGCAACGATCCAGAAGGCCAGGGCCGCTCCTCGGCGACGACGCGCGCGGCGAAGCGACCCGCCGGACGTTCGCGCAGGCGAACCACGACGTCTGCCGGCTCGGGGGGCAGATCCGCGGGCTGGGGTAGGCGGACGCCGTAGCGCTCAGGCATCAGCACGGCAGCCGAGAGTGCCGCAAAGGCGAGGTCGGCGGCGCTGAAGCGATCGCCGAGCAGGTACCTGCGCCCATCGGCGAGCTGCTCCTCGACCTCATCGAAGGTGCCCTCGACGTTGACCAG
Source organism: Acidobacteriota bacterium (assembly GCA_032122625.1). Taxonomy (GTDB): domain Bacteria; phylum Actinomycetota; class Thermoleophilia; order Solirubrobacterales; family 70-9; genus CAXMST01. Next base: position 30,315 of record JAQBGG010000019.1, on the reverse strand, counting down.
TGCCGCGGATGCCTGATCCGGCTCGGCGTCCATGAAATGTTTCAAGTAGATCTTCAGGAGCGGCATCGCCAGCGGGACGATGCGCTGTTCCCAGGCCGGCATCGGCTCGATCCCGAAACGGGTCGGGATGTCCGTGTCCATCAGGCAGGAGTACATCCAGCGCCGGCCTTCGACGCCGAAGCCCTCGTCGAAGCCGCGCTCCAGCCGGTCGATCTCAGCCTCGGCCTCCGGCCAGACCAGGCGGCGCTCCTCAGGCAGCCGCTGATCGGCCCAGCGAACGATCTGCGCCGACTCGTTCAGCGCACCCTCCGCAGTGATCAGCACCGGGACCTTGCGACCGGCGCCGGTCCTCATCGCGACGATCCGGTGGATCAGCTGAACGTGAGCCTCCTCGACGTAGTCGATCCCGGCGCGCTCGAGCGCCCAGCGGGCCTTCTCGCAGTAGTGGCTGATCGGGATCGTCAGCAGGCGTGGGCGTCCCTTCTCGCTCATCGGCTCAGCTATCGGCGCCGCAACCGTGCTGCAGGTAGTTCTCGAGCAGCGACTTGCCCGCCGGAGTGAGCACCGACTCGGGGTGGAACTGGACTCCTTCGACAGGCAGCTCGCGGTGCCGTACCGCCATCACGACTCCCTCGTAGGAGGCGCTCGATTCCAGGCAGTCGGGAAGCTCGGGGCCGGCGACCAGGGAGTGGTAGCGGCCGACCAGCAGGGGCTCCGGCAGACCAGCGAAGATCGTTCGCCCGTCGTGGTTGATCTTCGCGTCCTTGCCGTGGATCGGCTCGCCGACCAGCACCTCGCCCCCGAATGCGACGACGATCGACTGATGCCCGAGACAGACTCCGAGGGTCGGGACGCCCGCCTCACCGAACCGTCGCGCGGCCTCGACCGAGATCCCGGCCTCGGCCGGCGTACAGGGTCCGGGCGAGATCACGAGCCGCTCGTAGCCGGCGCTGAGCAACTCGCCAACTTCGGCCTCGTCGTTGCGAACGACGTCGATCTCGGCCCCAAGCTCGCCCAGGTATTGGACGAGGTTGTAGGTGAAGGAGTCGTAGTTGTCGATCACGAGTGCGCGGGCCACGGCTAGTCCCAGTCCGGATGGTTGTTGGCGAGCTCGATCGCGCTGAACACGGCCTGCGCCTTCTGCAGCGACTCGCGGTACTCGTAGTCAGGCTTGGCGTCGGCGACGGTTCCGCCGCCCGCCTGCACATGCGCCTGCCCGTCCTTGACGACGACGGTGCGGATGTGGATCGCCGTGTCAAGGTCCCCGTTGAAGCTGAGATAGCCGATCGCGCCGCCGTAGGAGCCGCGTTTGACCGTTTCGAGCTCATCGATGATCTGCATCGCGCGGACCTTGGGAGCGCCCGAGAGCGTTCCCGCGGGCAGGCAGGCGCGGAGGACGTCCATCGCCGTCAACCCCTCCCGCAGCCGGCCGGAGACCTGGCTGACGATGTGCAGCACGTGCGAGTAGGTCTCGACGACCATCAGTTCATCGACCTTGACGCTGCCGTACTCGCTCACCCGGCCGAGGTCGTTGCGGCCGAGGTCGACGAGCATCACGTGCTCGGCCCGCTCCTTCGGGTCGTTGAGCAGCCCCTCGGCGCGCCGGCGGTCCTCCTCCTCGTCCTCCCCACGTGGATAGGTGCCGGCAATCGGCCGTGTCTCGACCCGGCGGCCGTTGACGCGGATCAAAGGCTCCGGTGAGGCTCCGGCCACCTCGAAATCACCAAAGTCGAGGAAGTACATGTACGGCGACGGATTGACGGCTCGGAGCCCGCGGTAGATCGAGAATGGCTCGACCGGGCACGGAGCCGAGAAACGCTGAGAGGGCACGACCTGGTAGGCGTCGCCGGCGTGGATGTACTCGACGATGCGGGCAACCGTCGCCTCGAACTGCTCCCTGGTGACGCTCGAGCTGAAGCCGAGCGGTAGATCAGTCGCGCTCCCGGCGGCGCTCTCAGGAGGCCGCTGCGGTCTGCCTCCGTTTGAGGTCGGGCGCGGCGTCGGGCGCGCAAGCCGCTCGCGGATATCTGCGATCGCCTCTCCGGCGCGCTCGTAGGCCGCATCGACCCCTCCCTGATCGACAAAGGCGTTGGCGATCACGGCCAGCTCGCGGCTGTTGTGGTCGAACACCAGCATCGCCTCGGCGATGATCAGAGCCAGGTCCGGCAACCCGAGCGGGTCGGGGTTCGGCTCGCCGAGAGGCTCAACGGTGCGGACGAGGTCGTAGGCGAAGAGCCCGACGGCGCCGCCCGGGAACGGCGGCAGCCCCTCGACGTCGGCCAGCCGCAGCGATCCGACCCGTTCGGCGACCGCCGCGTAGGGATCGGGGGCGGGAGTCGTGCTCGTCGGCTCAGCCGTGGGATCGAGCGCCGCTTCCCCGCTCCACTCATGAAGCTCGCCGTCGGCCCAGCGCAGGATGGCGTGTGGGCGTACGCCGATGAACGAGAAGCGGCCCATGCGCCCGCCCTGCTCCGCCGACTCGAGCAGAAAGCAAGGCCCCTCGCCGCGGAGCTTGAGAAAGGCGGAGACCGGGGTCTCGGCATCCTCGATCCAGCGGTGGACGATCGGGATCACGTTGGCGTCGGCGGCCAGCGCCCGCGCGCCCTCGAGGTCGGGGGTCAGCTGCGGCGGTGCGGCGGCGGACAAGCCGGCACTCATCTTCGCCGCGCGTTGAGGACCTCGAGCGCGCTGACGAGAGGCAGATCACGCGAGATCAGCCCTACCTCGAGGTGGTAGAGCAGGTCGGCAGCCTCCTCGGCAACTCGCTCGTCGGATTCGCCGGCGATCGCCCGGGCGACCTCGCCGGCCTCCTCGCGGATCTTGGCACCGATCAGGTCGGGGTCATCGAGCAACTCGACCGTGTAGGAGCCCCCGGGCCGCTCCCGCTTGCGTTCGGCAAGGGTGCGTTCGAGTGCCGGCAACGCGTCGACGGCGAGTGACTCGGGCTCGCCTGCGGCAGGAGGACCGTCCGGCGCCCCATCGGCGGAGCCCTCGAGATCGCGATAGAAGCAGGTGCGCTCACCGGTGTGGCAGGCGGGACCGCCGGGCTCGACCAGCGCCACGAGCGCGTCACCGTCGCAGTCGTAGCGGAGCTGGCGGAGGTGCTGGACATTCCCGGAATCGGCCCCCTTGCGCCAGATCTCCGAGCGCGAGCGGCTCCAGAAGTGCATCTCCCGGGTCTCCAGCGTCAGCCGCAGGGCCTCGACGTTCATGTAGGCGAGCATCAGCACCTCGCCGGTGCCGGCGTCCTGGCTGACGCACGGCACCAGGCCCTGATCGTCGAATCGGATTGCGTCGGGGTCCGGAGCCATCGAGCCGACAAGTCTAGGCGCGTGGCTCAGCGCCGGTGAGCGCCGGTGAGCCTGACCGTCGCGGGCGGCCTAGCGGCCGGCGGCGATCCGTTTGAGGAACGGGGTCACGGTCTTGGTGAAGCGGTTGGTCTTCGCCGGAGCGAGTACCGGGTCGAGATGGCTCATCCTCTCGCTGGCGTCGACGAGCTTCGACTTCTTGATCCGCGAGCCGTCGATCACCGTGTTGGCGCCCGCGAGGACGCCGCCGTTGGTGAGCTCGGTCTGGATCGCATACAAGGGCACGTTGATACGGGCCGCATGCTTGATCTCCAGCCCGAGCAGGCGCGCGGCCGGCGTCGGGCGCAGAGCGTTGGCGGCGGCCGTGTCGAGCACCATCCGCGTCGGGTAATACCACTCGGTTGCGTTCGCCGGTTCCCGTGAGAAGGCCTTGGCGAAGTCGCTGAGCGGCATGTTCTGCCCGTCCACCCAGGGCCTCGGATCGCCGGAGGGGGCAAGCGTCCCGGCGCGGATTCGCAGCGCCGCGAACCCGGGGGGTGAGTTGGTGTCGTCGAAGATGAAGCCAAGGAAACCCTCGTTGGTGACCGGAAACGACGGCTTCAGGCTCGCTGGGATCAGGGGATGGTCCTGCAGGGGCGAAGCCTGTTGCGGCTGCTTGACCGCGTAGAGGGCGCCGAGCTCGCTGAAGATCGGGCCGATCTCGGGGATCCCGGCGCCGAGCGGATCGCTGAACAGATCGCCGCCGCGAATCTCGGCCAGGCGCTCCTCGGCCTGAGCCTTGCTGAAGTCCTGCGGACCGAAGGCGGCGAGACCGCCGTCGATCAGGACGAGACCGTCGAGGTCGCGAAAACCGCCCTTGCCGTTGAAGTCCCAAGCGGCGTAGGCGACCGCCGAGGAGGCCCCACGGGAATGGCCGCCGAGAATTACCTTGCGACCACCCTTGCCGGCCTTGCGGATCACCTTGCGCAGGTCGCGCATCTCGGTCCTGAATCCCCACTCGGAGACGAACGGGACCTCGTCCGGCGTCACCCGGTCGTACTTGAAGCCGAGGTAGTAGTCGGTGGCTGCCGCCGGGTCGCCCGAATCGAAGCCGGACGTGTCCTCGAACGCCTGCTCACGGCGATCGAAGCTCCAGACCTGGAGGCCGTCGACCCGCTTCGGCAGGTCGCGGGCGATCGGGGCGACGCTGCCGGCGCCGCCGCCCGCTCCCGGGATCACGACGAACACCGTGTCGGCTTTGCGGGGACCGTGCTTCTCGACCCAGACCTTGTCGTACTGCTTCGGGCCCGGGGCCTTCGCCCCCTTGATCGCGACGTAGCGAGAGGCCGAGGCGCCGGCGGCGTTGACCGCGAGTGCCAGAAGGGTGATCGCCAGGGCGCTCAGCGCAAGGCGAATTGCAGTGGAAATCGGCCAGCTCGAAACCGGCACAGCTGTGTCCCGCATGAGCCTATGGTTGCAGGCTGCGGGGCCCCGGCGTCGAGGGTGGGATGGCCCATCTGAGGGGTCAATCGATCCCCAGCCGGTCGAGAAGACCCTCGTCGCGTCGCCAGCGGGCCCGAACCTTGACCTGCAGATCGAGGAACACGCGGGCGCCCAGCTCAGTCTCGACCTCCTTGCGTGCGGCGCTGCCGACCGCCCGGATCATCGTTCCCCCTTTACCGATCAGGATCGCCTTCTGGGACTGCGACTCGGCCCAGATGTCGGCCCGGACCTCGAACAGGCCGTCCTCGCGTTCGACGACCTCGACGATCTCGACCTCGACCGCATGCGGGAGCTCCTCCCTGGTGCGCCGCAGGATCTGCTCGCGGATCAGCTCGGCGAGATGGACGCTGGAGGGCTGGTCGCTGCGGTCCTCGGTGCCGTAAAGGAGCGGCCCCGGCGGCATCAGGGCGGCGAGGTGCTCGACGAGCTCAGGGATGCCGGTGCCGTTGCGAGCGCTGATCGGGAAGAAGTCGTCGACAACGTCGAGCTCGGCCGCCGCGGCGAGAACCTCCACCGTCTGCGGTTTGTTGAGGCGGTCGATCTTGTTCACGGCACAAACCACGGGAACGCCTACGTTGGCCCCGAGCAGCGTCTCGGCGATGAAGCGATCGCCGGGCCCCACTCCCTGCTCACCGTTGATCACCAGGAGCACCACGTCCGCGCCGGCGAGCTCGCGCTCGACCCGGGCCTGCATCCGCTCGGTGAGCACGTCGCGCGGCCTCTGCACGCCGGGCAGGTCGATCAGGATCGTCTGCCAGACGCCGCCGGGATCGGTGGCGACGGCCCGGATCGCCCGCCGGGTCGTCTGCGGACGATCGGAGACGATCGCCACCTTGGAGCCGACGACCGCGTTGGCGATCGTCGACTTGCCAACGTTCGGCCTGCCCGCGAGCCCGACGAAGCCGGCGCGTGTCGTCGGCGTCTCGGCCGCACCCGCGCTCATCGGTCGAGCACCCACGAGTACTGATTCGAGCGCCAAGCCGGAGCCTCCCGCTCGTAAAAGCGGTGGGCATCATGGCGAGCCTCGCCGGAGTCCAACTCGAGATGGGTCGCACCGCGCTCGGCCCCCCACTCGCGAGCGGCAGCAAGCAGCGCGGCTCCGACCCCCTGCGAGCGGGCGTCGGGATCAACGGCCAGGTCCTCGACCCAGCAACGCTGCCCGTAGCGGACCGACTCGATGTCGATGTACCCGGTGCAGAGGCCGACAAGCGCGCCATCGGCCGCCTCAGCGACCAGCGTCAGCGAGTCTTGGCCGCGACTCGCTGCCGACCAGCGCCGCGTGGCGGCGGACGGATCCCAGCCGGGCGGCACCGATCCGGGTGGTGCGAACAGCCACTGATAGATCTCGATCACGCGCTCCGCCTCCTCGGGCCGAGCCTCACGGACAACGAAGCCGTCGCTCACCGGCCCAGCCTCTGCGCGAGGCCGGCGATGATCTCAGCCTGCAGCCGGAGCATCTCTCCATCGTCGGTCTCGTGGTCGTAACCGCAGAGATGGAGCACGCCGTGCACCGCGGCCACGGTCAGGTCAGTGCTGTGCGCAGGGCAGATGACGACGTCGCCCAGCTCTCGAGGGCCCGCCTCGGCTCCCACCCCGTCGATCGGAAAGGACAGTACGTCGGTCGGCTCATCCTTATCGCGGTGGAGCCGATTCAACTCCTGGATCCGCCGCTCGTCGACCAACTCCAGCGCCAGATGCCCGCCAGATACCCCGACCGCGGCCAGCGTCGCCGCAACAGCCGGGCGGTACTCCGGTGCGACGTCATCGAGGTCGGGACTCACTCGGACGAGCCGCGCCTCTCGCGCTCCACGCGCTCCGAGTAGGCGCCGTAGGCGACGACGATGCGCTGCACGAGCTCATGGCGGACAACATCGCTGCCGCCGAAGCGAATGAAGGTCACGCCCTCGATCCCGTCGAGGATCTCGCCGACGACGATCAGCCCGGAACGCTGGTTGGCGGGCAGGTCGATTTGGGTGATGTCCCCGGTGACAACCATCCGCGAGCCGAATCCGAGCCGGGTGAGGAACATCTTCATCTGCTCGGGGCTGGTGTTCTGAGCCTCGTCGAGGATGATGAATGAGTCATTCAGCGTCCGGCCGCGCATGAAGGCCAGCGGCGCGACCTCGATCACCCCCCGATCGAAGTATTCGTTGACCCGTTCGGGGTCGAGCATGTCGTAGAGGGCGTCGAACAGGGGGCGCAGGTAAGGGTCGACCTTCGCCTGCAGGTCTCCGGGCAGGAAGCCGAGTCGCTCCCCCGCCTCGACTGCCGGCCGCGTGAGAATGATCCGGCTGACCTCACGGGACTCGAGCGCTGCGACCGCCATCGCCACCGCCAGGAACGTCTTCCCGGTGCCGGCGGGGCCGACGCCGAAGGTCACCGTGTGCTCACGGATCGAGTCGACGTAGCGCTTCTGGTTCGGGGTCCGGGGCGCGATTTTGGTCCCCCGGTGCTGCCAGACCGAGTCGCCGAGCATCGCCGCCGGCTCCACCCCACCCTCGATCGCACCGCTGACCGCGTCGACGGTCTGCGGCTCGAGATCCTCACCGTTTTCGATCAGGCCGATCAGCTCCTCGACCATCGACTGGCCGTCGGCGAGCGAGCTCTCGTCGCCGTCGAGCGTAATCACGTTGCCTCGCAGATAGAGCTCGCAGTCGAGTCGATCCTCGAGCCGCCGTAACACGGCATCACCGGAGCCCGCAAGCTCAGCGGCAACCTCGTTGTCGATCGTCAGTTGCTTACGAGCCAAGCTTCTCCCGGGCGGCAGCGCTGACCCGATTTCCGTCGGCCCGGCCCTTGACTTTGGGCATCACGATCCCCATCACCCGGCCCATGTCCTTGATCGACGATGCGCCCGACTGCTCGATCGCCGCAGCGACGATCGCGGTGAGCTCTTCGTCTGAGACCTGCTCGGGGAGATAGGCCGCGATCAGTTCAGCTTCGAGGCGCTCGGCCTCGGCCTGCTCGGGCCGCTCAGCCTTGCCGTAGGCCTCGGCTGCCTCCAGCCGCTTCTTGCGCTCGCGCCCCAGCACCGCCACCAGGTCCCCATCGCCATCCTTGATGGCGCCCTGCACAGCGCTGGTCAGCAGCCGCAGGGCAGCAACCTTGCTCTTTTCGCCGGCCTTCATCGCCGCCTTGGTGTCGTCCTGAAGCTGGGTGAGGATCTGATCGGTCATGCCACAAATGTAGACCGCCGCGGCCGACGGGGCCAGACCGCCGCCGGGCGCTCAAGCGATCTCGACGTGCTCGACCTCTCCAAGCGGCATCTGCAGGAATCGGGTGCCAAGCTCGCGGAAGCTCTCGACGTCGCCGGTGCAGAGGAACCGGTAGCTCCCCTCCTCACCGGTCCGCGGCGAGCTGAGCCCGCGGGACTCGAGGCTCCGCTGAGCCTCTGCGGCGATCGCGTGACCAGCCGTGACCAGGCGCACGTCGCGGCCGAGCATCCGCTGCAACATCGGTGCGACCAGCGGGTAGTGGGTGCAGCCGAGGATCAGGGTGTCGATCTGCGCTCGCTTCATCGGTGCGCAGTAGCTGCGGACCGTCTCGACCACGGTCTGATCGAAGGGAAAACCGCTCTGGATGATCGGGGCAAGATCGTGCGCGGCGACCTCGGTCACCTCGAGCCCGCGGCCGACTCGCTGCAGCGCGCGGCGGTAGGCCCCGCCCTCGATCGTGGCCGGTGTCGCCATCACTCCGACCTTGCCCCCCTCGGAAATCGAAGCTGCGATCTCGGCCTCGGGCCCGATCACGGTGATCACCTCGACCCCGAATCCCGCGGCGATCTCGCGGGCCCGATCGGCGCCGGCCGAGGTGGCCGAGTTGCAGGCGACGATCAGCAGCTTCGCCCCCCGCCCGAGCAGATACGAGGTGTTGCGCTCGACCAGCTCCCGCAACTGCGCGACCGTCTTCGTCCCATAGGGAAAGTTGGCGCTGTCCCCGAGGTAGAGGAAGTCCTCCTCCGGGAGCGAGACCAGACACTCGTGCAGGACTGTGAGGCCGCCGACTCCAGAGTCGAACACGGCGATCGGCAGCGAGCTGTCGGCTCCCTGTCCCGTGCTTAGAGGAACGGCTTTGCGGTCATCACGTAGATCGTCAGGATCAGAAAGATGCCCAACGCGGTCCCGACCTGCCCGATCTGCTTGTTCAAGGCGTTGAACTCAGCCGAGAGGGTGACCGGGCCGCCGCCGGCCGCGGAGATGTCTCGCTCGGCAAGCTCGACCAGCTTCGTCATCTTCGGCGCAAAATAGGCACCCGAGAGCCCGCCGACCACGATCACCGCGACGAATCCCCAAGAGACGTAGAAGTCGCTGAACTCCCATCGGTCGCCGACGAGATAGATGCCGGCGAGGAGGATCACGACCAGCAGCACCCGGCCGATCCGGTCCCAGGCGATGATCCCGCGGCCGATCGCCGGCAGCGATCGCGGGTCGGTCCGCTCGCCGACGATCAGGAACAGCGGGTAGGCGAATGTCGGGCCGAACGCGAGCACCACCGCCAGGATGTGGAAGAAGAGAACTACGTCATAGAACTGCACAGCGCTGATCATGGGGCGCAATATACCCCGCGCTCAGGCGGCCGGGGGAGGCTTGGGCCAGCTGAACCGCAGAGCCGCCCAATCGCCCCGCTCACGGTGAGCCACCGCTGAGTAGCCCCGTGCAGCGAAGGCCTCGGTGACCTGCCGGCGCTCGGCGGCGAGCATGCCGCTGACGATCAGCTGGTCCGGCCCGCTCGGGGTCGGGATCAGCTCGGCAACCGTGCGCAGCAGCGGCGCCGTCAGATTGGCGAGCCAGAGAGGAGCGGCCGGAGCGGCGTGCTCGCGGAGGTTGAGCCGCTGGAAGCTGACCTCGACTCCGTTCAGGCTCGCGTTCGCCGTCGCTGCCTCGATCGCCGGAAGCTCATGATCGAAACCGGACACGGGGCCAAAGCCGAGCCGCGCCGCAGCGATCGCCAAGACCCCGGACCCGGTGCCGAGGTCACAGGTCGCGCCGCGCTCGGGGCGCGTCTCGGCAAGTTCGAGCAGCAGCTCCAGACTCATCGAGGTCGTCGCGTGGGCGCCGGTGCCGAAGGCCTGCCCGGGGTCGATCACGATCTCGATCAATCCCTCCCTCGGCTCGGCAGTCCCCTCCCAGGAGGGCCGGACAACCAGCCTCTCACCGACCCAGACGGGCTCATGGAAGTCGCGCCAGCGGTCAGCCCAATCGTCGGGGATGACCGTGGTCTCGATCTCGACCAGGCCCTCGCCGGCCGCGACCTCGATGTCGGGCAGCTCGGGGAGCTCGCCGGGCGGACCGTAGATCGCGTACTCGACGTAGCCGGAGCCGCGCTCCTCTTCGACGCCGCCGGGGACGATTTCTACGAGCTCCGCCAGCACCCGCTCCGCCATCTCGGGCTGGCAGCGGACGGCGAGCCGGATCAACGGAAGGCCTGGCGAACCCGCTCGAAGAGACCCTTGCGGGCGGCGCTGGGCTCGTTCTGGGGACCGAGCGTGCCGTCGAGGCGCTCGACCAGATCGCGCTGCTCGTCGTCGAGCTTGACCGGCGTCACAAGCTTCAGAACCGCGTGCAGATCGCCTCGGGAAGGCCGATTCAGGGAGGGCAACCCTTGGCTGGCGAGCTTGACCGTCTCGCCATGCTGCGCGCCGGGCTCGACCTCGACCTGCCGCTCGCCGTCGAGCGTCGGGACGTCGATCCGGGCCCCGAGCATCGCCGTCGTGGTCGGGATCTCGACCACGGTGACGAGATCGCGGCCCTCGCGATGGAAGTCGTCGCTGGGCGCGATCGCGATCTGCACATAGAGGTCGCCGCTGCGCCCGCCAACCTCGCCCTCGTGGCCGGCGCCGCTGATCCGGATCCGCTGCCCGTGCTCGATCCCAGCCGGAATGTCCACCTCCCAGCCCCGCGTGGAAACCTGCCGACCCTTGCCGCGACAGACCTCACAGGGGGATTCGGCGCTCTTGCCGGCGCCCGAGCAGGTCGGGCAGCTTCCGGTCCGCATCACCTGGCCGAAGGGGGTCCGTGAGACCTGGCGGACCTGCCCGGCGCCGCCGCAGGTCTCGCAGGTGACGATCGGCGTGCCGGGCTCGGCACCGTTGCCCCTGCAGTGCTCGCAGGCGATCACCGCCTCGAACTCGACCTCGCGGCTGATCCCGGTCAGCACCTCGGCGAGCGGGATCTCGACGGAGACCGCGACGTCACCGCCGCCGGCCGGCCCCCGAGCACTCCCACCGCCCCCGAAAAGGTCGCCGAAACCACCTTCGGAGCCAAAGAAGGTGTCGAAGATGTCTTGGAAGGAGCCGAAGCCCGCAGCCCGCGATTCGTAGCCCCCGGAGCGCAGGCCCTCATGCCCGAAGGCGTCGTAGGTCCGTCGCCGCTCCGGATCGGAGAGCACCTCGTAGGCCTCGGCGGCCTCCTTGAATTGCTCCTCGGCCCGGGGGTCGTGTGTGTTGACGTCAGGGTGCAGCTCACGGGCGAGGCCGCGGAACGCCTTCTTGATCGCAGTCGCATCGGCGCCCTGATCGACGCCAAGCACCTCGTAGTAGTCGCGCGGCAAGTTCGGCCTAGCCCTCGTAGACCGTCGCGAAGAAGCGGCTCAACTCGCCCGCGGCGTCACGGACCGAGTCGATCGCCCGGCCGTAGTCCATCCGCAGCGGGCCGACGACGCCGACGGCGCCCAACTGCCGGTAGCCGAGCCCGTAGGAGGCGCCGACCACGGTCACCGAGTGCAGCGCCGGCTCCGGGTTCTCGCTGCCGATGCAGAGGAACACGGACTGCTCACGCAGGGCGGAGCGGAGCACGCTGAGAACGCTGACCCGGCCCTCCAATGCCCGGACCACCCCCTCGGGCTCGGGGATGTCGGCGGCGTGCGACTCGGAAAGCAGACGGGCGGTCCCGTCCATGTAGAGCCGCTCCGGACCCTGCTCGCCGAGCTCGACGAGCCCGTGCCCGATCGCCTCGAGAAAGGTCCGTTCGCTGTGCCCCAACTCAGGATCCTCGAGCTTCGAGAGAAAACTACGGGCGCCGAGCGAGCTGCCGGCAAGCCGCTCATTGAGGAATGAGGACGCCCAATCGACGAGGCCCGGGTCAACCGGCGAGGGAAAGGTGAAGACCCGTTTGGAGACGTCCCCGGTGGAGGCGATCGCGACAACGGCGACGACGCGGGGCTGCAGGAGCAGAACCTCGATCCGGTGGATCGTCGCCGTGCTGACCTGCGGCGCCGTGACCAGCGCCAATAGGTCATTGGCCTGCGCCAGCGCGGCCGTCGTCTCCCGCAGCGCCTCGTTGACCTCCTGCCGGACACGGGAAAGCTCGAGCTCCGGGGCGACCGGGCCCTTGCCGGCGGGGCCGCCGACCTGCAGCAGCAGATCGGCGTAGAGCCGGTAGCCGGCATCGGTGGGCAGGCGGCCGGCAGAGGTATGCGGATGGGTGAGATAGCCCTCGCGCTCGAGCTCGGCGAGCTCGTGGCGGACCGTCGATGCCCCCCAGGCGACGTCGTCTCCCTCGGCGATCGACTTCGAGCCGACCGGGCTGCCGGTCTCCAGGTACGCCTCTACTGCGAGACGGAGGATCTTCTCCTGACGCTCGGTGAGCATGCGCCTGATTGTAGGCGTGGGAGCGGGTCGCTCAGCGCGGCTCGAGTTCGAGCTCGACCACGCCGTTGCGAATAATCCCGACATCGCCCTGGTGGGCCTCGGTCTGGACGACCGCCCGCGTGCCCTCGACGGACTCGACGGTGCCGGCGACGACGATCTCCAGCTCGGGGATGCCCATGCCGCGGAACTGGACCTCAAGCCGCTTCAGCGAACGCGGATCTCCACCGGCGGCCGCGACCTGTGCGCGAGCCACCTGAGCCATCGAATAGAGGCCGTGGAGGATGTTCTGAGGCAGGCCGACCTGCTTCGCGAACTCGGGGTCGATGTGGATCGGGTTGAAGTCGCCGGAGGCTCCCGCGTAGCGGTGCGGCAGGTACTTGTCCGGCGTCACCCGCAGCTCAGGGATCGCCTTGCCCTGGTTGAGATCGTGGGTTGCCATCGATCTAGACGCCGCGGACGATGTCCGTCCACTTTCCGCGAACGACCTCGTCGCCGTCCTGGTTGGTCGAGACCGACTCGAAGACGTAGAAGCCCTTGCCGTCCTTCTCGAAGATCTCGACGATCCTCGCCCTGGTCGTGATCTCGTCGCCGGCGCAGACCGGCTCTCCCCAGACGAACTCCTGGCCGCCGTGAACCATCGTCGCGAAGTTGATCCCTACATCGGGATCGAGAACCGCCGGACCCAGCGCCGGGGCCGAGTAGACGACCGTGAACATCGGCGGTGCCACGACATCGCGGAATCCCTCTTTGCGGGCAGCGTCGCGATCGTGGTGGACGGGGTTGGCCTCACCGACCGCACTCGCATACTCGCGGATCTTCTCCACCCCGACCTCATAGGTCGTCGCCGGATACTCCTTGCCGACTGCTTCGGTCTTGACGGGCATCGCCGCAACTCTAAGGGTCGGCGCCGGGGTGGGAGCGCTCAGCCGGCGGCGGACTCGCGGCGAACCTGGGACCCGCCGGTGATCGTCTCCTTGCCATCGTCGGCGAAGCGGACCAGGGCCTTGTTGCCACCGTCGTAGTCAGGGGCCCAGAGCAACAGCGTCGCCTCGCGGCGGTTGTCCTGGTCGGGGCCCACGGTCACCGGCTCGGATGTCGGCTCATCGAGTCCCCTCCAAAGCCGGATGAAGGGATTGCCCTCCCACTCGGCGCCGATCGTCGATGGCTGCCGGTGGCCGGGGTGGATCCGGGTCGCCGGGTCGAGCTTCATCAGCTTCTCCATCACCGACTCGCGGAGATCGTCGATCCCGGTCGCACCGGGGGCTCCGGTGCCGCCACAGGTGCCCTTGAAGAGGACGTCCGCGGTGAGGCAGTCGCCGTCGTTGACCTTGAGCGCCAGGTGATCGGCGCAGTGGCCGGGGGTATGGATCGCCTCCAGGCGCAGGCCCGGCGTCTCGACGACGTCGCCGTCAGCGATCGTCTCGGTCACCGCCGGGACCTCCGCCGCGCAGAGCTCGTGCGCGTAGACCCCGACCCCGTAGCGCTCGGCGAGCTGCTCGACCCCGACGACATGGTCGTAGTGATGGTGGGTAAGCACGATCTGGGTAATCTCGATTCCCTGCCGCTCGGCGAACTCGACCAAGGGGTCGGTGGCGCCGTTGGAGTCGATCATGATGCCCTTGCCGCTCGCCTCGTCGGCGAGCAGGTAGGCATTGGAGAGGAAGTTGCCTTCCTCGGCACGGAGAATCATCATCAGCCGGTCGTCCTTTCGGTAGCTAGTTGAACTCGATCACGCTGCGGATCCCGTCCTGGGCCTCCATCAACTCGAAGCCGCGGTTGACCTCCTCGAGCGTGATCCGGTGCGAGATGAACGGGTCGACGTCGATTTTCCCCTCGAGGTAGAGGTCGATCAACTCCGGCACGCCGTCGCGGCCCTTGACCCCACCGAACGAGGATCCGGCGATCCGACGGCCCGTGATCAGCAGCCGCGGGATCACGTCCAGGGTCTCGCCCTTGCCGGCGACTCCCGCCACCGTGCAGAGGCCCCAGCCCATGCGAGCCGCCTCGACAGCCTGGCCCATCACGGCGACGTTACCCGTCGCCTCGAAGGTGTAGTCGGCGCCGAAGCCATCGGTCATCTCGAGGATCCGCTCGACCGTGTCCTCGCCGCCCTCGATCACCTCGGTCGCGCCTTGACCCCGGGCAAGCTCGAGCCGCTCGCTGGAGAGGTCCACGCAGATGATCCGCTCGGCACCCTGCAGACGGGCGCCGGCGACCGCCCCGAGACCGACCATTCCGGCCCCGAAGATCACGCAGGTCGACCCCTGCCGGACCTTCGCCGTGTTGATCGCCGCGCCAAGCCCGGTCGAGAGCCCGCAGGCAAACAGGCAGGCGCGATCGAAGGGAGCTTCGGGATTCACCTTGGCGAGGGCGATCTCCGGCATCACCGTGTACTCGGCGAAGGTCGAGGTGCCCATGAAGTGGCGGATCTCGTCCCCACCACCGGAGCGTGCGAGCCTGCTCGTCCCGTCCGGCAGATAGCCCTTGTTCTGTTGCTCGCGGATCGCCAGGCAGAGATTGGTCCGCTGATCGAGGCAGTGGATGCACTCACCGCACTGAGGTGAGAAAAGCGTGACGACGTGGTCACCCTCCGCGAGCGAGCCGACGCCGTCGCCGATCCGCTCGACTACCCCTGCCCCCTCGTGCCCGAGCACCGTCGGCGCGTAACCGGACGGATCCGCTCCGGAAGCCGTGTAGAGGTCGGTGTGGCAGACCCCGCAGGCCTCGAGCCTGACGAGGACCTCGCCCGGCCCCGGCTCGGCCAGCTCAACCTCCTGGACGACAAGCGGTTCTCCGAACTCCTCGAGCACCGCCGCGCGCATCTTCATCCGCCTCTACCTCCTCGCTTCGGACGCCGTGATCCTAGATCAATGCTTCCTACCGCTCCCGCCGAGGCGTGCGGCGAGCGCGTCTCGCTCAGCGCCGGCGGGCCGCTTTGAGCTCGCGCTTCGTCGCCTGCAACGAGACCACGTAGCTGCGCTTGCCGGTCCGCTTGGCGAGGCCGTTGCGCTCGAGCCGCTTCATCGACGCCGGGCAGCGCTTGCAGCGCGGCCTCGACTCACAGCACTTCTTCTTCGTCTTGATCTTACGCCCGGATGCCACCGTCGGCGCAAGCTAGCAGAGCGGGTTAGGTAGGCCTAACGATCTCGCGCGCGGGCCGCCGGGCCCGCTCGCGCCAGGGGACCGAAAGGCGCCCGAAGGCGACGTAGATGCCGGCTGCGTAGGCCCAGCCGAGCAGGACGTCGGCGACGTAGTGCTCACCTGTGTAGACGAGGGTCAGGCTCATCGCCAGCGCGTAGGCGAGGCAGAGGGCGCGCACGCGGCCGCTTCCGGTCGGCCAGAAGAAGAGCAGGATCATCACCGGGTAGGCCGTGTGCAGAGAGGGGATCGCGGCCACCTCGTTGGCGAAGCTGCTGCCCTTCTCCCAGAGCGCCGCCGCCGGGCTGACGCCGATCTCACTCCAGACGGCGCCGACGACGCGCTGGGTCTCGCCGAGATTGCCGCCGTCGCTGGCCAGCCAGGGCGGCACGGCCGGGAACAGCATGTAGGTGACGAAGGCGGCGGCGGTCAGCGCCAAGATCAGGTTGCGGAACCGGCGGAAGCTCGGCTGGGCTCGGCGCCAGAGGTAGGCGGCGACCAAGAAGACGGCGAAGAAGTGGGTCAGGTAGACGGCCCAGGCGGCGAAGTCGTACCAGTGGAAGGCGGCCGGGTCGAAGAGTCGCTCCTGCAGCCAGACGCTGGGGACCGCTCCCCCGAAGAGGAACTCATCGACGCGGATCTGGGGAAAGGTGTGCGCCGCGAACAGCGAATCGGCGAGCACGCCGCGCAGCAGGTCATAGGCGAACAACGCCCCGAAAAACGGCAACCAATCGGTCAGGACCCCGCGGAGGTAGCCGTTGATGTCGGAGAGCGAGACGGCGAGCAGGCCCAACAGCACCCAGAGAAAGATCACATCGCGAGAGAGGAACACTCCCTTGGCGGCGACGGCGGCGAGGGAGACGATGATGAAGACCGCAAGTCCCGCTGCGGTCAGGAGGCGACCACGGTCAGCGGCGCGCTCCGATCCAAGCAGGTCTGATGCTTGGCCGGCAACGCCGCTCACCTGAATGCCACCTAGGCGGACGGGTCGTCGTCGGCGCCGGCGAGCAGGCCGGCGACGTTCAGCGCGACGGCCAGGAAGGCCGCCCAGCCGCCGACCAATCGTTGCCCGGTGGAGACGCCCTCGGTCCTCATCGTCGCGTAGGAGTCGACGCCGTCGACGAGCAGACCCGCAGCGAGCCAGGGCTTCGGATCACCGGAACGCGCCGCCTGCAGGCTGCCGAGCGCATAGGCGACGTCGCGGCCGCCGACCGCGCGGACGAAGGCACCACTCTCGGGGGTGGCGGCGCCGCGGCCGAGCCAGCGACGGGCAACTTCCTCGGGGAGCACGATCATCGCGATCCCGATGATCAGTCGCCCAATCGCGATCGCGGCGAGTATCCGGCTGGCGCTCACGCGGCCGAGCCTACCTCACCGGCCGACTTACCCGATGACGATCGGTGGTCGATCTCAGCCAGCTGCTCGCCGACCCACCGATCCATCTCCAGCCAGTGCTCGAAGAGCCACTCGGTCTGAGCCCACTCGCCGCCGTCGCGGGGGATGTCGGCGGCCGGCACCCGCCAGAGCTTCATCCGGATCGTGGCGCCGACGAGGCCACCCTGCCAGATGTCGCTGATGTACTCGTAACCGTCGAACCCGACATGGGCGAAGAAGACGACGTCCATCTCCGAGCCCGTCTCGAGCAGCGCCAGCGGGCCTCCGAGTCGGGGAGGCAGCAGGTTGACCATCTGCTCGGCGAGTGGCGCGATCTGAGGCTGCTTCTCGCGGATGATCTCCTTCGCCCGCGCGATCTTCTTCGCCGTCGCCCGGGTCCCCTCCGGGTAGATCAGCACCGCCTCGGCCGGGCCGACGTTGTGGGCGAGTTGGCGCAGCTTGGCGATCTCGGTGTCGGCGTCACCGGAGGAGCGCTGCAGGAAGTTGGTCGTAACCCAGCGCCCACCGATGTCGATCAGCGGAATCACCTCGAGTTCCCGCTTGACCACATAGCGGAGGCCCATGCCCAGCGGTTTCGCCAGCTGCAGGTCAGGAAGCGCGTTGTCGATGATCGAGGCGTGGCGGATCATGATCAGGACCGGCCCCGGCGAGGCCACCTCCCGCCCCTCGATCTCGAACTTGATCCCGAACAGAGCCCTGAAACCCCAGAACTGCGCCCCCAGCCAAGCCGGCCGCAGCAGGTAGATGCCGCGGCGGCGGCGCATCGAGCCCTTGCCGAAGGGGCCACCGGTAAACAACCAGACGCCGAACAGCGCGACCAGGGTCCACATCTCGTTCAGCAGAAACCACCACAGAAACAGCGTCAGCCGGATGCCGACCATCGGCTTGCCGGTGCTGAGCTTGAGATAGAGGTCGACGAGCAGCGTCCCGAGCAGCAGCAGAGGCAGCAAGGCCGTTACGAGGACGAAGCCGACGAGCTCCATTGCGACGCCTCGCACCCGCCTGATGATCCGCTTGCGCTGTGGACCGGGAGCCTCAAACAGGGGGCCGTTGCCGATCTCTCCGAGGCGCATTCGCCCAGCCTAGTCGTCGTCGCCGAGCTTGAGCACCGCGAGGAAGGCCTCCTGTGGGATCTCGACCTGGCCGACCTGCTTCATCCGCTTCTTGCCCTTCTTCTGCTTCTCGAGCAGCTTCTTCTTGCGGGTCACGTCGCCGCCGTAGAGCTTTGCGGTGACGTCCTTGCGAACCGCCTTTACGGTCTCGCGGGCGAGGATCCGCGAGCCGACCGCGGCCTGCACCGGCACGTCGAACTGCTGTCGGGGGATCGTCTTGCGTAGCCGCGAGACGAGCTCACGACCGGCGCCCTCGGCACTGTCGCGGTGGACGATCATCGAGAGTGCGTCGACGGTGTCGCCGGCCAGCAGCACATCGAGCTTGACCAGCTCCGACGGCTTGCTCTCGAGCGGCTCGTAGTCGAGCGAGGCGTAGCCCCGGGTCGATGACTTGAGCTGGTCGAAGAAGTCGAGCACGATCTCACCGAGCGGCAGCTCGTAGCGGATCTGCACCCGCTCGGGGCTCAGGTAGTGGAGATCGATGTGCGTCCCACGGCGCTTCTGACAAAGGTCCATCACGGCGCCGACGTGCTCGGTCGGGGTGATCACCGAGGCCAGTATGTAGGGCTCCTCGATGCGCTCGATCGATGCCGGATCGGGCATCGCCGCCGGGCTGTGTACCTCGAAGTCCTCGCCGTTGGTCTTGAACACGTGGTAGCTGACGTTCGGGGTGGTCGCCAGCAGGTCGAGGTCGTACTCGCGCTCCAGCCGCTCGCGGACGATGTCCATGTGGAGCAGCCCGAGGAAGCCGCAGCGGAAGCCGAATCCGAGCGCGTCTGAGGTCTCGGGCTCGTAGGAGAGCGCCGCATCGTTGAGCGAAAGCCTGTCGAGCGCCTCGCGAAGATCGTCGTAGCGGTCGGTGTCGATCGGGAAGAGGCCGCAAAAGACGACCGGCTGGACCTCGCGGTAGCCGGCCAGCGGCCTGTCGGCCCCGGCGTCGCCCGAGGTCAGCGTGTCGCCGACCCGGAGCTTGGCGAGGTCCTTGAGGCCGGTGATCACATATCCGACCTCGCCGGCGGAAAGCTGCGGGGCGGCCGTCATTTGCGGCCGGAAGTAGCCGATCTCGTCGATCTCGGCCTCGGTCCCGGTCTGCATGGCGCGGACCGCCTGGCCGTTGCGGAAGCTGCCGTCGATCATCCGCACATAGGCGACGACGCCCCGGTACTGATCGAACTCCGAGTCGAAGATCAGCGCCCGCGGCGCCGCCGAAAGCTCACCCCGCGGCGCCGGCACCCGCGCGACGATCGCCTCCAGCACCCGTTCGACCCCTTCCCCGGTCTTCGCCGAGATCGGGATCGCGTCGCCGGGGTCGGTGCCGAGGAGGTCTGCGATCTCGGCCGACACCCGCTCCGGCTCAGCGCCCGGCAGGTCGACCTTGTTGAGGACCGGGATCAACTCCAGCCCGGCCTCGACCGCGGCGTAGGTGTTGGCGACCGTCTGCGCCTCCACGCCCTGCGCGGCGTCGACGACCAGCAGCGCTCCCTCGCAGGCGGCAAGGCTGCGCGAGACCTCGTAGGAGAAGTCGACGTGGCCGGGGGTGTCGATCAGGTGCAGGTGGTAGGTCTCGCCGTCGGCGGCCTTGTATTCGACCCGCACGGCCTGGGCCTTGATCGTGATCCCTCGCTCGCGCTCGAGATCCATCGAATCGAGGATCTGCTCGCGCATCTCACGCGCGGTTATCGCCCCGGTCATCTCCAGGATCCGGTCGGCAAGCGTCGACTTGCCGTGGTCGATGTGAGCGATGATTGAGAAGTTGCGGATCTTGTCCATGGTCTGGAGCCGTCTCTGATGCGCAGGCCGATGCTGAGACGCGCGAACCTTAGACCTCCCTCTCCAGAGCGCCCGAAGCTGACCTCCCGCCGATCACCGATCAGCCCCGGCGGACGACGTTGATGATCTGCCGGGCCTCGGGCACTCTGAGCGCGAGGATCACTCCCAGGTAGGAAAGGCCGCCGGCCACGAGACCGCCGCCGACGGCAGCAATCTGCCCGAGGGTGCCCTCGCCGAGGGCGCTGTCCAGCCCGGACCAGACCGCGTAGGTGACGCCGGCAAGCACCAGCGAGCCGATCGCGATCCGGATCGCGCCGTCGATCAGCGAGCCGATCTCGAGACCGTTGAGCTCGCGGCGGAGGATCACGCCCTGGGCGAACACACTGACGCTGGTCGCGATCGCGGTCGCGGCGACGATGCCGCTGATCCCGAAGGGCTTGTAGAGGGCCAGCGATCCGAGCGCGGTGAGCAGTAGGTTGAGCATCGCGATCACGGTCGGGATCCAGGGCCGCTGCAGACTGAAGAAGGTTCTGGTCATCAGCAGGAAGAGGCCGTTGAACGGGAGTGAGAAGGCAAACCAGAAGAGCGCCGTGCTGACCAGCTCGGTCTGGGCCGCATCGAACTCACCGCGCTGGTAGACGAGCTGGGTCATCGGGTCGCTGAGCACGAGGATCGCGGCGGCGGCCGGCAAGAGGACGAGGATGATCATCCGCATCCCGTTCGCCATCGTCGCCCGCAGATTGTCGTACTCGCGACGGGCCGCGAAGCGGGAAAGCGTCGGGAAGATCACCGTCGCCACCGCAACCGAGAACATTCCCTGCGGCAGCATGTAGATCCGGAAGGCCTTGTCGATCGCGGCCGGGGCGTAACTGCCAAGCGGCTGTAGCGTCCCGTCTGGAGCGACGATCGTGCCTTCGACCAGCGTGCCGAAGAGGCTGTTGATCGTCAGGTTGAAGTTGATCAGGCCGAGGCTGATCGTCACCGGCAGCATCAGGATCAGGACCCTCTTGACCAGCGGGCTGCGCCAGTCGAAGACGCGCTGCAGCCGGAAGGGCGTGTTGCGCAGGTCCCAGGCAACCATCGCCAGCTGCAGCGCCGTGCCGACGATGACTCCGATCGCATAGGCGTAGATCTCGTCGCCCTCGGGGAAGGCCGGGGCGAGGCCGACGAGCACGGCGATGATCGCGATGTTCCAGAACAGCGGCGCGATCGCGAAGACGCCGAAGCGGTTGTAGCTGTTGAGGACACCGACGACGACGCCGGAGATGCCGAGCATCACCAGGATCGGGAACAGCAGCTGCGAGAGGCTGATCGCGAGATCCTCGGTGGCGCTGTCGAAGCCCGGGGCGACGAGCGGCACGAGCACCGGCGCGAGCAGGATGAAGGCCGCCGTGATGAAGCCGAGCACGACCGTTACGAGGAAGATCAGGGTTGAGGCGAGGCGGAAGGCGCTGGGCCGCTTGCCCGCCTCGAGCTGCTCCGTGAAGACGGGGACGAAGGCGGCCTGCAGCGCTGCGTCCGCGAACAGCATCCGGACCAGGTTCGGGAGCTGGAAGGCGATCGTGAAGGCCGACATCGGGCCGGTGACGCCGAAGTAGCTGGCGGCGACGATCTCGCGGATCAGTCCCGCAACCCTCGAGAACCCGGTCGCAATCGAGAAGAACGCGGTCGAGCGGCCCAGCCGGCCGCTCTCGGGGTCGCCCTCGGGGCCCGGTTCCATCGCGGTCTCGACGGCAACATCGGTGTCGGGCGCTGGCCGTCGGTCGGCGGGATTTTGGTCGTCGGAATCCATTACGCCCGTGAATGTCTAAAGTACGCCGCCGCTGATGGCCAACATCGCATCACAGAAGAAGCGAATCCTTCGCACCGAGCGCGAGCGACTCGAGAACCGGCGCCTGACGAGCGTCGTCAAGACGCGGTTCCGCCGGCTCGAGACGGCTGCGCAGGAGGGCGACGCCGAGGCGATCGCCGAGGCCCACCGGCTGCTCGTGTCGCAGATCGACAAGACCGTCCAAAAGGGCGCTCTGCACGCGAACACCGGGGCCCGTAAGAAAAGTCGCGCCGCCCGCATCGCCGCCGGCGCCGGCGCCTAGGCTCAACGCCCCCCACGCGGCTCAACCCCGGCCTTCTGCGCCGGCCGCCTCCCGCACGGCCAGCGTCAGCGCCACGCGCTCCTCGTAATCGGAGCCGCCACGCGTCCACCACTCGAGGTCGGCGATCGTGCCGATCGCCTCCGACAAATCACCCGGAGGGACCCCGCGAACGGCGCGGACCAGCAGCTTCGACGGATAGGGCGCCATCGGCAGCGAGGCCTCGATCTCCCTCGCCGCCCGCCCGCCCTCGAGTCCCGCGGCCGCGATATGGGCGCTGCGCAGGCGAGAGGCCATGCCGTAGATCATCGGCGTCACCGCCTCGCCCTGGTCGAGCAGGACATCCGCAGCCGTGACCGCCTCGGCCGCGTCACGGGCGACGATCGCGTCGCCGAGGGTCCAACCGGCCCGCTCGGAGGCGTCGGAGGTCAGCTCTTCGACCTGCTCGATATCGATTCGCTGCCCCGGCTCGGCCCAGATCGCGATCCGGTCGAGCTCGGTCCCCAGCCTCACCGTGCTTTCTCCAAGCCTCGCGGCCAGGGCCCGCGCCGCCTGGACCGTGAGCTGGAGGCCACGGGCGCGGGCCGCGTCGGCGATCCAGGTGGGCAGCTCGCGCTTGCTCGGAGCGCCGTAGTTGAGGATCTCGCCACCGACCCTCTTCACCGCCTCGGGCAGGCCCTTGGGCGCCGACCCGCGGGCGACGAGGACGATCGTGAGTTGCTCCCCGATGCCCGCCAGCGCCTCTGCCAAGCGCTTGATCTGGGTGGCGCGCCAGGGCTGAACCCCGTCGGCCAGCAGGTAGCGGTGCTCGCTGATCAGCGACATCGCCGGCATCGCCCCGATCAGCTCATCGACGTTCGGACCTGCCGAGCCGGTGCCCTCGAACGTCTCCAGCATCCCCCCCTCTCGCTCGGCTCGCGCCCGCAGCCTAAAGAGAGCCGCGTCGAGCTTGGCGCCGTCGTCGCCGGCGATCAGATAAGCGGGTTTGAGAGAGTCGGCCACGCGGCCGAGTCTAGATCGCGCCGCGGTCCCCATCCGGAGGGGGCTGCAGCGAGCCGCCGCCTGTCCCGCTCATGGTGGTGTCACCTGGCAACCGGGGAGCCCCGCCGGATCGCCACGCTCGGTCCCCAGGCGGAGACCGGCCGGGCCGAAGTCAGCCCAGAGGTCGCCGGCGAGATCGGTTCGCAGAACGCAGACCCCCCGCTCAGCCAGGCCCTCCAATGTCTCCGGCGTCGGATGCCCGTAGGGATTCCCGGCGCCAACGCTGATCATCGCCACCTGGGGGGCACTGTGGTCGAGCAGTGCCCCCAGACCCGCGTCGACGCTGCCGTGGTGGGCGACCTTGAGCAGATCGATCGGGCCAGGGTCGATCCCCGTGGCCTCGCTCTCGCCGTCGCCTGTGAGCAGCGAACCCCAGCCTCGGAAGCGGGCGGCGATCAGCAGGGACTCGTCGTTGGGATCGATGCCCGGAACGCTCGGGCCCGGCCGGGGCCCGAGGACCTGCATGTGCAGCGCTCCGATCGCTATCGACGAACCCTCGCCAACACGAACCACCTCGACCCCGGCGGCGCGGGCGATCGCGGCTGCCCCAGGTGCCGGTCGGGCAAGGAACAGACGCTCCACCCGGGCCACCTCGAGGGCGTCGCTGAGCGCACCGACATGGTCGAGCTGGTCGTGGGTGAGGAACAGGGCGCCGATCCGATCAACACCCAGCCGACGCAGGGAATCGGCGAGCTCGCCGCCGGGCGGACCGGTGTCGACCAGGGCGGCCGGCTCGCCCGCCTGTTGCAGCAGGATCGAGTCTCCCTGGCCGACGTCGATCGCGGTGACGCGCAACGCCCCGGGCGGCGGGCGGGCACGATCGCCACCGGTCCCGAACAACACCCAGCCGAGGAGGAGCGCGGCGAGCGGCAGCGCTGAGCGCGCGATCGCACCCGGGCCGAGCCCCTCGCGCCGGCGCAGCAGGCGAAGCGCCGAGCCGAGGCCCGCGATCAGACCGGCGTAGATCGCGACCAGACCGGCGGGCGTCGGCGTCGGCGGCTCGATCACGCCCCAGTCCGGTGTCGCCAGCAGGCGCGCGATCAGGGCGATGTAGTCGAGCAGCGGCCCCTCGATGGCGGCGAGCGCGGCGGTCGGGACCAACGGTATCTGCCCGACGATTGCGGCCAGCATCCCGAGCCACATCACGGGCGCCACTGCGGGCAAGGCGAGCAGGTTGGCGGGTAGCGACGCGAGCGAGACGGCCCCGAAGTGGTGGGCCATCAAGGGTCCCGTGGCGAGCGTCGCGGCAAACGTCAGGGCCAGACCTTCCGCGAGCGGGCGCGCCAGTCGCGTCGGAACGCGGCCCGCCTCGAGTGGGCCTCTCAGCAGCGTCGCCAGCGGCGCCGTCCAGAGCGCTATCCCGATCACCGCCGCGAAGCTCAGCTGCCAGCCGATCTCGCCCACCGACAGCGGGTTGAGCAGCAGTGTCGCTGCGGCCGCGAGCAGCGGGAGGTAGGCACGGTCCGTCGCCCGTCCGGCGAGACCGGCGACGATCCCGGCGGCCCCCATCACCCCGGCCCGCTGGATCGAGGGAGCTCCACCGGCCACCGGCACGTAGACGGCAATCAAGACCAGAATTGCAACGAGCCGCGCAAAGGGTCCGACGCCGATCGCCGCGAACAACACCCCGGCGAGCACGGCCAAGAGGATCACGTTCTGGCCGCTTACGGCAAGCAGATGGGCTAGGCCGCTGCGACGGAACTGCTCGCGAGTGAGCTCATCGATGCGGTCGTCCTGGCCGAGGACGAAGCCGCGGGCGAGGGCCTGCTGGGGCTCGTCGAGGCCCGCGGCGACGCCGGCCTCAGCCCGAGCCCGCACCCGGTCGAGGAAGCCGGCGATGCCGTCGCGACCGCCCGGGGCGCGCGCGACCCGGCGGGCCCGCAGCTCCAGCGCGATGCCCCTGCGGCGGAGCTCCGCCTCGCGCCAGGTTTGCGGCTCCGCAAGGCGACCGTGGACCCGAAGCCGCTCGCCGACCGCGGGCTCGAGCTCGTTGCCCCTCATGGTGACCAGCAGCTCTCCGTCCTCGGTCCGCAGCGGAAAGCGGAGCTCCCCAAACGTAGTCCGCGGCTGAGCCGCGACGTAACCGGCGGCGACGACGGAGTCGCCGGGCGTCCCCGGCGCTCCGCGGGCGTCGATCGACTCGAGCCGGAGACCGCCGAGACCGACGCCGGCCAGCGTCGTCGCCGCGGTCAGCAGCGCGAGCCAGATCAGTGCCGCGAGGAGGCCCTTGCCGGTTGGTCGGGTCAGGGCAAGCAGAGGGGCCCCAGCGGCGGCGAGTGGCCAGCCGTCAGGCGCCTCGATCCCGGTCGAGGCGGCGAGGCCGATCACCAGGCCCGCCAAAGCCAGGTGTCGCCACCAGGCCAGCGCCTGCATCAGGGCTGCAGGCGGGCGCTCAGTGATTCGATCGTCGTCGGGCCGATGCCGGGCACGGCGTCGAGCTCCTCTATCGCACCGATCCCGCCCTGTTCGTCGCGGAAGGCGATCAGCTTCTCGGCGGTGATCGGACCGATGCCGTCGATCTGCTCGAGATCAGCGGCGCTGGCCGAGCCGAAGCTGATCGGTCCTTCGTCGGGCGTCTCAGCCGAGGTACCGGTGGCGGCCGGCGGTGCCCGAGAGGGAACAACCACCTGCTGGCCATCGCTGAGGCGGGCGGCGAGGTTGATCGCGTTCGGCTCGGCCCTTCGGGACGGGCCGCCGGCACGATCCAGCGCCTGCGCCACCCGTGAGCCGACCGGCAGCCGATAGACGCCGGGCTCATCCACGGCGCCTGCCACGTGGACCACGAGATCGCCATCGGCCGCCCCAGGGCCCGCGCTCCCCACCGGCTCGGAGGCGACCTTGACGCCGCCGGACTCCGGTGCCGGACCCTGGGTCTCGGCGCCGCGCAGGGCTCTGACTCCGAGCAGCAACAGGACGACGCCAAGGCCGGCGTAGACAGCGACCTGGCTCTTGCTCAGCCCGCTGCGACCGTCCACGGCGACCCGGGCTCCGCTCCTCGCTGGCCTGGCAGGAATCCCACGTGGTCAGGCTGCGCCCTGAGGGCGCAAGGGTGGGTGACGAGCCGCGCCGAACCAGGGACCGCAGTGTGGCTTTAGTGAGAACCCGGCCTGAACCCGCGCCGGCGGTGGATCATCGGACCCTGAAGCCCCGTATCCCCTGCGGCTCTTCCTCGATCAAATCGAGCCGGCTGACGCGGGCCTTCTCGGGTCCGTCAGCGCACCAGGCGACCAACTGCTCGACCGCCCAGGGCGGGCCCTCGAAGGCGGCCTCCATTGCCCCATCGGCGCGGTTGCGCGCCCATCCCGCGACCGCCTGGGCCTCGGCGTGCTCCTTCAACGCAGCGCGGAAAAAGACCCCCTGAACCTGCCCGTGGGCGACGACGCGCCGGCGGGCGACGTCACCGTCGGCCATTCTCAGTACTCGTCCTCGTCGTCGTCGTAGCCGACGACCTCCGCGAGCTGGCGGCCGAAGGTCTCCTCTACGGACACAGCCGGTGACTGCACGGAGACGAGTGCCAGCACGCTCTCGCCCTGATTGGCGATCGCGTGGTCGCTGGCGGGCGGGATCAGTGCCAGGTCGCCGGGCTCCAGCGTCTCCGTGTCACCGGCCGCGGAAAGCGTCCCGGTTCCGGCGACGACGACGTAGACCTGCTCGGCCTCCTCGTGGGAGTGGAGCGCTTGCGAGACCCCGGCGGGGACCTCGAGCCAGGTAACGGTCAGATGGCGTGAGCCGAGCTCGCCCGCATCCATGAGGATGTGGGAGCTGAGCTGATGCCAGTCCTTGACCGCCGCATCCGAGAGTCTCCTGACGAGCATGGGCTCCAGACTTGTACCAAACGCCTGATCAAGCGCGCGTTCCGGTGGCCCTTCGCAGGCGGCTTCTACCTAACGACTATGTTGACCAGGCGGCCCGGGACGACGATCTCCTTGACGATCTTCTTGCCATCGAGGTGCGAGGCAACCTGCTCCTCGGCCCTGGCAAGCGCGAGGAGCTCTTCTCCCTCCAGGCCGGAGTCGGCTTCGAGCTTTGCCCTGACCTTGCCGTTGACCTGGATGACGAGCGTGAAGGTGTCGCGGCTCAAGAGCGTGGGGTCCGCTTGCGGCCACGGCTCCTCCCAGACCCGCCCACCCTCGATCATCTCCCAGATCTCAGAGCCGAGATGGGGGGCAAAGGGGAAGATCAGGGAGGCTGCGGTCGCGGTCGCGAAGCGCAGCGCCGCGTCACCCTCAGAACTCCCGAAGAGCCCGTCCTTGAGCCTGTATGCCTCGTTGACCAGCTCCATCACGGCGGCGATCACCGTGTTGAACTGGAAGCCCCGCTCAAAGTCCCTCGTCGCCTTGTCGATCGACCAGTGCGCCTTGGCGAGCAGCTCCCGCACCTCCCCGGTCGGCTCGGACGGGAGCTCGGCCCCCGGCTCCGTGCGCTCGTCGACTTCGACGCCGAGGCGCCAGAGGCGTGAGAGGAAACGGTGCACCCCCTCGGCTCCCTCGTCGACCCAACCGCCGCCGCGCTCGGGCGGCCCCATGAAGCAGATGTAGGTGCGGGCGGTGTCGGCTCCGAGGCGCTCGACGTACTCGCGGGGGCTGACGACGTTGCCCTTCGACTTCGACATCTTCGCCCCGTCGCGGGTGATCATCCCCTGCGTGAAGAGGTTGGTGAACGGCTCCTGGACGTCGAGGTAGCCACCGTCGGCGAGCGCCTTGACGAAGAAGCGCGCGTACATCAGGTGCAGGATCGCGTGCTCGACGCCGCCGATGTACTGGTCGACCGGCATCCAGTGGTCGGCGATCTCGCGGTCAAACGGTCGCTCCTCGTTGTCGGGGTCGAGGTAGCGGAGGAAATACCAGGAGGAATCGACGAAGGTGTCCATCGTGTCGGTCTCGCGCCGAGCCGGACCCTCGCAACTCGGGCAACTCGTCTCGACCCAATCGTTTGCCGCCTCCAATGGGCTCTTCCCCTTCGGCTGATACTCCTCGACCTCCGGTAGCTCGACGGGAAGCTGCTCGTCGGGGACCGGGACGATGCCGCAGGCCTCGCAGTGGATGATCGGGATTGGGCAACCCCAGTAGCGCTGGCGGGAGAGCAGCCAGTCGCGGAGCCGGTAGTTGACCGCCGGCCTACCGAGGTCACGCTCCTGCAGCCAGGCGACGATCTCTCGCTTCACCTCGGGCGAAGGCCTGCCGCTGAACTCGGCCGAGTTGATCGCCCGATCGTTCTCGGAGTGGGATAGAAAGGCCTCTCCGATAGGTGCCGGCACGTCCTCCGCCTCGCCTCCGGGCACGCCGGCGTCGGAGCTGGGGGCGCCTGCTCCCTCGGCCGGCTCGACCACCGGGCGGATCTCGAGCCCGAACCTGGTCGCGAACTCGAAGTCGCGCTCGTCGTGGGCGGGCACGGCCATGATCGCTCCGGTGCCGTACTCCATCAAGACGTAGTCGGCGACGTAGACGGGGATCTCCTCGCCGTTGACCGGATTGGTCACGGTGCGGCCGATCCGGACGCCGGTCTTCTCGCGTGCCTCGTCGCCTCTGTCCTCGGCCGAGGCCCTCATCGCGGCAGCAACGTACTCGCGAACTTCTTCGACGTTGTCGGTGCCCTCGATCAGACGCTCGATCTCGGGGTGCTCCGGCGCGAGGACGAAAAACGTCGCCCCGAAGAGGGTGTCTGGACGGGTCGTGAAGACCTCGAAGTCGAGCTCGACGGCGGCGCAGCGGAAGATCGCCTCCGCCCCCTCGGAGCGCCCGATCCAGTTGCGCTGCATCGTGACCACGTTCTCGGGCCAGGACTCGAGCAGGTCGAAGTCGGTCAGCAGCCGGTCGGCGTAGTCGGTGATCTTGAAGAACCACTGCTTCAGCCGGCGCGGCTCGACGAGTGTGCCGCAGCGCTCGCAGCGACCCTCGACGACCTGCTCGTTCGCAAGTACGGTCGCGTCCTTGGGACACCACTGCACGGCGGCTTCGCTGCGATAGGCGAGCCCCTGCTCGTAGAGGCGGAGGAAGATCCACTGGGTCCAGCGGTAATAGGAGGGCCAGTGTGTGGAGACCTCGCGGGTCCAGTCGATCGAGATCCCCCAGCGCTTGAACTGCTCGCGGAACTCCTCGATCGAGCGCTCAGTCGAGGCCCGGGGATGCTCGCCGGTGCGGATCGCGTGATTCTCGGCCGGGAGCCCAAAGGCGTCGTAGCCCATCGGGTGGATCACCTCGTAGCCGTTGCGCCGCCGGAAGTGGGCCACGGCGTCACCGACCGAATAGACCTTGAGGTGGCCGACGTGAGGCTCACCCGAGGGGTAGGGCAGCATCTCCAACACGTAGGCCTTGGGCTGGGAGCCCTCTGAGCCGGGCTCACCCGGGTTGGCGACCTCCCAGGTCCGCTCCTCGCTCCAGACGCGCTGCCATTTGGTTTCGATCGGCTCGGGTTCGTACCGTTGTTCGGAGACGTTCACGGCCCGGGAGTGTAGATCGGACGGCGGAGGATCCGGGGAGGCGCTAGGCGAGCGAGCCTTGAGGTACGAGCGCCTCTGATGCAGGCAGCAGCCGCACGTACGGGCTGCCGTGGCGGCTGACGTGGATCTGCTCGCCGGCGGCCGCCCGCTCCATGTACCAGCCGAAGCGATTGCGGAACTCGTGAGCGCCGACGGTCTCGGTCTCGCCGGGCGACGCCTCGTCCGAGTCCTGAGAAGTGGAGCTGATGGGGCTCGAACCCACGACCTCCTGCATGCCATGCAGGCGCTCTCCCAGCTGAGCTACAGCCCCAGGGAACTCGTAATCGGCCGCGTAGTGTACCCCAGCCCTTTGCTGGTTCCGCGGGGCCGCGGTTCGCAAGCTGACCCTGGTCATCCCCTCCAGCTCCGCAAGCGGCATCAGATAAGCGCGCTGGAGATCGGGTGAGTAGGCGGCGATCAGATCGATCTGCTGGAGCTCATACTTGGTGCGGACGTAGCCATCGGCGCTGCGACGACTGGAGACCAATGTGATTGAGAGCACGTCACCGCTGAGCCGAGCCGTCTTGCACTGAACCCGGTACAGGCGGCCGGACACCGAAAAGACGAAGTCCGCTCGCGCGTGCTCGGATGCCGGCCTGTACACCTCAACGCCCTGCTGAAGCGCGGCAAGCACGATCGCGCTCTCGCTCACGGCCCCGCGATGGTTGGGACTCTGCATACGAACACACGTTCGCAGCTCGACCGGACGGACCCACGGCTCGACCCTCCCCGCGGGCACCCAAGAAACTCCGACTCGGCTTCGGCCTACTCGGTCAGGTCGAGGATCAGCTCGCCGCTGCCGTTGCTGCGGACCTCGAAGCCGAGATCCCAGCGGGACTCGAGTTCGCGCAGCAGGTCGACCGGCTCACGCAGGGAGACGTCGATGCTGGCCCGGCCCTCGGAGAAACGGCGG
>JAQBGG010000018.1:0-13324 GCA_032122625.1 Acidobacteriota bacterium | reverse complement strand
GGTCGAGCCCGACGGTCGGCTCGTCGAGGAGTAGCAGCTCCGGACGGTTGAGCAGGGCGGTGGCCAGCGACGCGCGGCTGCGCTGGCCTCCCGACAGCGTGCCCACCACCTGATGCTCCGCGGCGCCGAGCCCGACCATCTCGATAACCTCCGCGATCCGCACCGTCTCGACGCCGACGATCCGCCCGAAGTAGACGAGGTTCTCGCCCACCGTGAGATCGCCGTATAAGGAGGGCGCCTGGGTCACGTAGCCGACCCGCGAGCGCAAGGCAGGGGTGCCGGCCGGCGCCCCGAGGACCGCTACCCGCCGGGCCTCGACGATCTGCACACCGGCGATCGCCCGAATCAGCGTCGTCTTTCCCGAGCCGCTGGGGCCGAGCAGGCCGGTGACCCTGCCGGCTCCTATCCTCAGCGAAATCCCCGGGAGCACCGTCTTACCGCCCCGCACTACCTCGAGCCCATCGACCTCGATAGCGGCGGAACTCGCTTCAACTTGCTGGGCGGTCTGATCCATCCTGATGGTCGCGGTAAGCCTAGTCCGCGATGACCTCCGCCCGCATCTCTACGCCGCTGGCAGTGGCGACTCGGCAGCTGTGTGCTTCCCCGCACAGAGCCAACTCGGGTGCCGTCCGAGGACTATCGTCTTACGCGGTGGAGGCAAGATCCGACGAGCCGGGAGCGCCAGGAAGCGGAGGCGTATCGGCTGCCCGCTCTGAGCAGATACGACTTGCGCTGCTCGTAATCTGGTTTGTCTTCATCGTCTCCACAGTGCTCTGGGTGCCCATCTACCGAGGCACCGGGAACGGCGAGATGCTCGTGTTCGTCTACGTCCCGCTTGGCCTGTGCGCTGGCTTTTGGGTCAGGGAGCGCGCGGCCACGTCCGCTGATGCGATTGTCTCGGCGCTTCCCAGCATCCTCTTCGTGGCGCTCAGCGGGATCGCAGGCGGATTGCAGAACGACGCCAACAACGGCCGATTCGGAGAGCCCCTCTACGTCTACTTCGGAGTGGCTCTACTCGCCTCGTGGGCAACCCTCGTAAGGGCGACGGCGATCGGATCTCGGACACGGTGGAACCGCATCGGTGGCCTTCTGCTCGGTCTCGTGG
This sequence comes from Acidobacteriota bacterium, assembly GCA_032122625.1. Classification (GTDB taxonomy): domain Bacteria; phylum Actinomycetota; class Thermoleophilia; order Solirubrobacterales; family 70-9; genus CAXMST01. The sequence goes on along the minus strand of JAQBGG010000018.1, from coordinate 12,219 downwards.
TCGCAGTCCTGGGGTGGGGTCTCATGACGCTCCAAGTCAACTAGCGCTTCTCGCGCAAAGACCAACTGAATCCTCCTCACTCCTCCACCTCGCGCAAAGGAGAAGCGGGTGGACGGGCGGTGGAGACTGCCACTTCGCATGGAGCGCGGGCGTCGATCGGATCTAGCGCGCCTCGCCGCTAATCGCTCAAACGACAGTGACGCCTGGCGCAGCCGGATTTCGCAGCGGAACTACACTCCTACCTCAGCGGCGTCGCCTGCGGGGGTGCGGCCGACAACCCCAACACGTGAGAGGCGGCGCATGGAGCCGACCCCAGTGGCGGCTGATGCTGCGGCGCGCTCGCCGGAACAGCAGGTCGCAGACATACTTCCGATTGAGGCCAAGCCCGACGCGGCTCGCGCGACCCTCGACGAGGTTCCGTTCTGGTTTCACACCTTTGCGCTCAATCGAGCCGAGGGCATCTATACCCCCGGCGCTGCGCTCGATCACCGATACCGGCTGCCGTCTCTGCCGGCTGATCACACCGGCCTCAGCGTCCTCGATGTCGGCACCTTCGACGGCTTCTACGCGTTCGTCGCCGAGAGGCGAGGCGCCGATCGGGTGCTGGCGATCGATAACGAGCAGTACATCGCCTGGGTTAAGGCCCGCTGGGGCCACGAGCTCGAAGGCGGCGAAGGCTTTCGAGCGATCGCCGGACTCCTCAAGTCGATCGCCGAGTATCGGCGGCTCGATGTGTTCGAGCTCGACCAGCTCGACGAACGCTTCGACCTCATCTACTGCTTCGGGATCCTCCATCGGGTGGACGATCCGCACGGGCTGCTTCAGCGGCTACGCGACCGCCTCAACCCGGGGGGGCGTGTCCTGCTCGAAACTCATGGAGTCCCCGACGACGATGGCGCCTCGCTGGGGGTGCTGCGAGTCCCCGACCCGGGCGAGATCTACCCCGGGGACGAGTACGTCTTCTGGGAGTTCACCAGCGGCGCCATCGCGCGACTCGGCCGCTACGCCGGCTTTGGCAACTTCGAGGTCGACGACATGCCGGTGATCGATGGCCACCCCCGGATAATCGGCTCGCTCACTGCCGAATAGCGTGAGCCTTGCTTCGCTCACTAAACCTCACGGGCTACCGGGAGTGTGTGTTCTCGCGCGAAGACACACCGACGCCCGTGGGTGTCAATCAGGTGACACGACGGGCCTACTGGGCCAGGCGTGTCCCGCGAATGGCGCTATGGGCCGATCACGTGGCAAGGCCGGGTCGGAACCGCGCGCATGTCACGGCGTTCACGCCTCCTCGGCTAAGTGGCGCTTTCGCTTAAGAGGAACACCACGTGGCGCTGTGATCGTCGGTGCTTCGGCTATCGCCAGAAGGTGGTGAGAGCGCCCACTTGGTCTTCGTTTCGACCGGTGCAGCCGATCGATCCGCCGTTGCGCCTACTGTTCCGCCATGCGCTCCGTGGATCTCGAGCTCGATCTCGATGTCTTTGCCGGTCCCTTCGACCTGCTGCTCGCAATCGTGCTGCGTGAGGAGATCAGCCTGCTCGAGGTCGAGCTGGGCGAGATCTGCGCGGCCTACATCGCCCGGCTGGGGGAAACGGGGGAGCTCGATCTTGAGGCGGCGACCGAGTTTCTCGTCCTGATCGCCGCACTGCTGGAGCTCAAGTCGCGCCTGATGCTGCCCTCGGAGGAGGAGGTCGAGCTCGACCTGGGCCCCGAGGAGGCGGCCGAGGAGTTGCTCGCGCGGATGCTCGAGTACCGCCGCTACAAGACCGCCGGCGCCGAACTCGCCTCCCGCTTCGAGTTCGAGCGCCCTTACCTGTATCGCTCGGCGCCGCTGCCACAGAGCCTGCGCAGGGTCTCCGTGGAGGCCGCGCGGGCGGTCTACGACCCCGACCAGCTCGGGGCAGCACTCGGCGGCTTGCTCCGCATCCCGCCGCGGCTCGACACCTCTCATATTCGCCCCACGGTCTCGCTCGAGTGGCGCCTGGAGGTGCTCCGGGATCTGCTCGGGTCACGCTCGCGGGTGGACTTCGACGAGTCCTTCGGGACCGAGGACCGGCTCACCCAAGCGGTGACCATCTTCGCGCTGCTGGAGATGCACAAGAAGGGTGAGGCCACCTGGAATCAGGACCAGGCCTTCGGCCCGATTGAGATAGTTGCCGGCAGGGGCTCTTCCGCCGGGCGCGGGAAGGTGGCGGCGGGATGAGTTCGGCCGCCGATCTCGCCCGCACGATCGAGGCGCTTCTATTTCTCTCGCCGGACCCGGTGCCGGTCGAGGAGCTGATCGAGGCTTGTGAGGTGGCTGAGGTGCAGGTACGCAATGCCCTCGACCTGCTCACCGAGGAGCTCGCTCCGGGGAGGCGGGGCCTGGTGCTGAAGGAGGTGGCCGGTGGCTTGACGCTGGCAACCGATCCAGCGGCCGAGCTTGCGGCTCGCCGTCTGCTCTCTCGGCCAAAGACGCCGCCCCTGACCCCGGCCCAGGCGGAGACCCTCGCGATCGTCGCCTACCTGCAGCCGGTTTCGCGTCCGGAGATCGGACGGATTCGTGGCGTCAACTCCGAATCGGCGGTGCAGACGCTGACCGAGCGCGGCATGATCGAGGAATCCGGTCGCTCGCGCTTCGGGGCGACGATCTACAGAACGACGGATCTGTTCGAGCGTCTGTTTGGCTTACAAGGCCTTGATCGGCTCCCCGACGTCGCCCGCTTCGATCCCACCCCCGCGGATGCGGCCGAGCTGCGCGAGCGTCTGCTGAAGGCGGGAGAGCAGCGGCGCGAGGCCTGAGGATCAACGAAGGATGGCCGCTGAGCAACGAGGACGGGGCCCCCGCTTCCGTGTCGATACGTTGCCGGCGGTCTACGAGATCTGCCGGCTCGAGGCGGACGCCGACGTCCCGGAGTGGGTGGCTGCGGCTCCCCAGGCATTGCTCTCGGTAACGCGAACCGAATCCGAGCTCTCAATCGTCTGCACCGGCCCGATTCCGGCGGGCGTCGAGCACAGCCGTGGGTGGCGCGCGGTGCGGGTCCTCGGCACGCTCGAGCACACCATGACCGGTGTGCTCGTCTCACTCGCCGGTCCGCTCGCCGACGCCGGCATCCCGATCTTCGCGATCTCGACCTTCGATACCGACTACCTGTTGGTTCCCGGCGATGCCCTCGATCAGGCTCTAGGCGCTCTCGGTGACGCCGGGCACACGGTTGCCCCCAGGTAGCTTGCCCGCATGCGCCTCGTCAAGTACCTGGCCCACAGTGGGGTCGCCTCGCGGCGGGCCTCGGAGCGGCTGATCGAGGCCGGCAAAGTCACGATCGGCGGTCAGGTGGTCACCGATCCGGCCCGCGACGTGGGCAGCGACAGCTGGGTTGCGGTCGAGGGCCGGCCCGTGCAGCCGGAGGCACGCGAGGTGTGGATGCTGAACAAGCCGGTCGACGTTGTCTCCACGGCTTCTGAGCCGGGGCGCCGCCGCGCCGTCGTCGATCTGATCGACTCCCGCCGGAGGCTCTATCCGGTCGGGCGCCTCGACGCCGATTCGACCGGTCTGATCCTGCTCGCCAACGACGGCGAGTTGGCTAACCGGCTCACCCATCCGCGGTTCGAGGTGCCGAAGATCTATCAGGTCACGCTGCGTCGAGCTGCAAACGACGTCCAGCTGCGGCGCCTGCGCGAAGGCGTGGTTCTCGAGGACGGCCCGACCAGCCCGGCCAGAGTCCGCCGCAGGGATCAGCAGATGATTGAGATCACGATCAGCGAGGGCCGCAATCGTCAGATCAGGCGGATGGTCCGGAAGGTCGGCAACGACGTCGCCTCGCTGCGTCGTGTCGGGTTCGGTTCGCTGCGCCTCGGCGAGCTGCCCGAAGGAGAGAGCCGGCTGCTCGGGCGCCCGGAGCTGAGGCGGCTCTGGAAGGATGCCGGGGCGATGGAAGCAGCAGGGTCAGAGGGAGGCGCTCGATGAGCGAGGCGGATCGCGTCTTCGCGGTGCGCGGCGCCGCCCAGGCGGCGCGCAACGACCGCGACTCGATCCTCGCCGCCGCGGACGAGCTGCTGCGGGAGTTGATGGCCCGGAACGAGCTTCCGCCCGAGCGGATGATCAGCTGCGTGCTGACCTGCACCGACGACCTCGACGCCGAGTTCCCGGCCGTCGCCGCCCGCCGGATCGGCCTCGACGCGGTGCCGCTGCTGTGCACCCGTGAGATGGTCGTGCCCGGCTCGATGGAACGGGTGATCCGGGCGATGGTCCACTACTACGGACCCGTCGACCATGTCCCGGCGCACACCTACCTGGGCGCCGCCAAGCAGCTTCGCTCAGACCTACACTCGGCCCAGTGAGGCCCCGCCGGTGAGCATCCAGTTCGCGAAGAAGCTCGCGCAGTTACCCCGCTACGAGGGCGGCATGGACCTTGAACGCGCGCGCCGGCTCTACGAGACGGATGAGGTGATCAAGCTCGCCTCGAACGAGTCGCCCTGGGGGCCGCACCCCGCGGTGGTCGAGGCGATCTCGGCCGCGGCTGCAGGCGCCAACCGCTACCCGGACCAGTACGCATCCCTGCTGCGCGGGCGGATCGCCGACCGCTTCGACTACGACCCCGCCGCGATCGCGGTCGCAAATGGTTCTTGTGAGATCCTCCTGGCCGCCGCTCTGGCGCTCTGTGAGCCCGGGGCGGAACTCATCTATGCCTGGCCGGCGTTTTCGATGTACCCGCAGCTGGCGCCACTCAGCGGTGCTCGTGAGATCCGGGTGCCGCTGGCCGGCTACGAGCACGACCTCGAGGCGATGCTCACCGAGATCACGGAGGCCACACAACTGCTGCTGCTCTGTAACCCGAACAATCCGACCGGGACCTACATCCCCTCAGGTCGGGTCGCGGCCTTACTCGAACGGGTTCCGCCTCACGTCACGGTGATTCTCGACGAGGCCTACATCGAGCTGCAGGTCGTCGACGATCCATTTGCGACAGTCGACCTGCTCCGCCGCTTCCCGAATCTGGTCCTCCTGCGGACCTTCTCCAAGGTCTACGGGCTGGCCGGGCTGCGCTGTGGCTATGCGCTCGGCTCGGCTCGTTTCCGCGCCGCCGTCGATGCCGTGCGGCAACCGTTCAGCGTCAATCTCCTCGCCCAAGCGGCCGCAGCGGAAGCGATTACACACCAGGACGACGTCGAGCGCCGGGTCGAAAAGCTGGTCGCCGAGCGGATTGGGGTGGAGGAGGAACTTGGGGCCCTCGGGCTTGCCACGGCCAAGAGCCAGACCAACTTCTCGTGGATCGATCTCGGCGAGCGCGACGAGGCCGAGGTGGTTGAGGCTCTTGGCCGCGAGGGCGTGATCGTGCGGGCCGGAACCCCTCTGGGCGGTCCCGGCCACATCCGCGTCACGTATGGCACAGCCAGTGAGAACCAGCGCTTCATCGAGGCGCTGCGGGCCGTCCTCTAGACGCTGTGTTTGCGCTCAGCGGCGGGGCGTGGTACAACACGCCGCAATGTCAGGCCTGCCGACTTCCGACTCGCGCGCCTTCGAGGCCGCCGCTCGGCATGCCTATGCCTATTCCTGGTTTACGCGATTTAGCTAGGCGTTCGGCCCTGGGCTCCAATGCCCAGCCGGCTCACTCAGAGCACTGAATGAGACCCGCCGGACGCCGCCTCAGCTACCGGCCTGCGTAGACAGCACGCCTCGGCCACTTCGAAGTCTGTTCAGACTTCACCACCAGGATTGAAAGGCATGTACAAACAATGATGATCGTGATGAAACCCGAGGCGACCGAGGATCAGATCGGCGACGTCGTCGCGCGCGTCTCCTCAACCGGCTGCTCCGCTCACGTCTCCACCGGTGAGGTGTTGACTGTGATCGGGGCGATCGGCGACCGTGAGAAGGTCCAGGCGCTTGGACTCGAGGGGGCGGACGGGGTCGACCACCTGGTCCCAATTCTGAAGCCGTACAAGCTCGCGTCCTCGCAGTTCCGCAAGGGCGAGCCGTCGGTTTTCGAGGTCGATGACGTCCGCGTCGGCGGCGATGACTTCGCCCTGATCGCGGGTCCGTGCACCGTCGAGAGCCGCGAACAGACCCTGGAGATCGCGCATTGCGTGAGCGAGGCAGGGGCCGCCATGCTGCGTGGCGGTGCCTACAAGCCGCGCACCTCGCCGTACTCCTTCCAGGGCCTTGGGGTCGAGGGCCTCAGGCTCCTGCAGGAGGCGAAGGAGGAGACCGGACTGCCGATCGTGACCGAGTTGATGGATGTTCGCGACGTCGAAGACGTTGCCGAGGTCGCCGATGTGATCCAGGTGGGCGCCCGCAACATGCAGAACTACAACCTGCTGACCGAGATCGGACGCACCAATCGAGCGGTCCTGCTCAAACGCGGGCTGTCGGCGACTCTCGAGGAGCTGTTGATGGCCGCCGAGTACGTGCTCAAGGAGGGCAACGAGCGGGTGATGCTCTGCGAGCGGGGGATCCGCACACACGAGACCGCGTATCGGTTCACGCTCGATCTGCTGGCTATCCCAGCGCTGAAGGAGATGTCTCACCTGCCCGTGATCGTCGATCCCAGCCATGCGGCCGGTCGGCGGGATTGGGTCAGGCCGATGTCGATGGCCGCGGCCGCCGCGGGTGCCGACGGGATCATCGTCGAGGTCCACAACGAGCCCGAGGCGGCAATCTGCGACGGACCCCAGGCTTTGCCGACGGAGGGCTTCGACGATTTCGTGGCCCAGCTCCGCGCCGTCGCCGACGTAGCGGGCAAGGAGTTGGCCGCGACCGCCTGATCCCGACGGCGGCGCGGCTGGACACCCATGAAGCTGGCCGTACTCGGAGTCGGGCTCGTCGGCGGCTCGATCGGGCTCGCCGCCAAGGCGAGGGGGCTCGGCTCCGAGGTGGCCGGCTTCGACCCCGACGACGCGACGCTCGATCGGGCTCTCGAGTTGGGCGCGCTGGACGTCGCCGCGAGTGGGGTCGCGGACGCGGTCAGCGGCGCCGATCTCGTCTTCTGCGCGGCGCCGGTCAACTCGCTTCCGGGGCTGGTCGCTGAGGCGCTGGCCGCCACCGACGATGGCACCGGGGTCAGCGATGTCGGTTCGACCAAGCTCGGGATTGCCGAGGCGGTCGCGGGCCTGGAGGCGGCTTCGCGGTTCATCGGCGGGCACCCTCTGGCGGGTGCGGAAACCGCCGGAGTCGAGCACTCGCGCCCAGACCTGTTCGAGGGAGCGCGCTGGTTTCTGACGCCGACCGAGCGCTCGGAGGGGGTCATCTTCGACCGGCTTCATAACTTCGTCGCCGACCTCGGGGCGCGTCCGCAGGCGATCGACGCCGCGGAGCACGATCGGGCGATGGCGACGATCAGCCACCTGCCGCACGTCTTGGCCAATGTGCTCGCCTCACGCGCCGCGGATACCCTGGCGGCAGGCGAACGCCGGCCCGAGGTCGGTCGCAGCTTCCGCGACACGACTCGGGTCGCCGGGGCGAACCCGTCGATCTGGGGCGACATCTTCGCCGCCAATGCGGGGGCGATCGCCGACGAGGTCGATGCGGTGATCGAGAAGCTGGAGCAGGCGTCGAGCACGCTGCGAGCCGGGGATGCCGGGCAGCTTTCCGCCTGGCAGAGCGCCGCCGCCGCCGACCGCCACGCCCTGCTCGACGTCGGCCACCCTGGCGGCGAGCTGTTCGAGTTGCGCCTCGGGGTCGAGAACCGGCCCGGGGTGGTGGCCGAGATCGCCCTCGCCCTCGGTCGCGCCGGCGTCAACATCGAGGACATGAGCCTGGCTCCCTCCTCTGAGCAACGCAGCGGAGCAATCTCGCTCTGGATCGCGGGCCCCGAGGAGGCGGTTCGCGCCGGCGCGATTGTCAGCGAGCTCGGCCACTCCGTCAGCACGGTCTCCGGCGGCTCCTAGGGGCCTGGCCAAGCAGCATGGCCGAGATGAGATTCGAGCCATCGGGGCCCCTGGGGGGAGTGCTGCAGGCGCCCCCTGACAAGTCGATCTCCCACCGGGCCGCCCTGCTCGCGGCGATGAGCCGGCGGCCGGTGACGATCAGACGCTACCTCGACTCCGCCGATACACGCCGCACCCTGGAGGCGATCGCGCGGCTGGGGGCGGAGGTCGGCATCGAGCCAGAGGATCGCGGGTTGACGGTCTCGGTCGAGGGGGTCGGGCTGCGGGGGCCGCGGCAGGATCTCGAGCTGGACGTCGGAAATGCCGGCACCCTGATCCGTCTGCTCGCCGGCTGGCTGGCGGCACAGGACGGGGCGAGCTATCTGCTCGACGGCGACGAGTCGATCCGCCGGCGACCGATGGAGCGAGTGGCGGATCCGCTGCGCCTGATGGGGGCGCAGATCGGCACCGCCGAGGACGGGCGCCCACCGTTGCGGATCAGCGGCTCTCGGCTGGGGGGGATCGACTACGAGATGCCGATCGCCTCGGCACAGGTCAAGTCGGCATTACTCCTGGCCGGGCTTGTGGCCGACGGTCCGACCACCATTCGCGAGCCCGGGCCGACCCGAGACCACACCGAGATCATGCTCAGGTCGGCTGGGGTCGAGGTCAGCTCCGAGGCCCGCACCGCGCTGCCGACGGCTCCTCCACCGATGAGGGTCAAGGTCGAGGGCAACACCCGGGGTCACCTCGAGCTTCCCGACCTGAGCATCGCCGGCGACCTTTCCTCGGCGGCGTTTCACCTTGTCGCTGGGCTGCTCGTCCCAGGCAGCCTGGTCAGGGTCGAGGGCGTCGGTCTGAATCCGACCCGGGTCGGCCTGCTCGGCATTCTCACCCGGATGGGCGCTGCGATCGAGATCGAGGAGACCGGTCATCAGGCCGGAGAGCTGATCGGCACGATCACCGCCCGGCACGGGGAGCTGCGGGGGACGCGAGTGAGCGGCGCCGAGGTGCCGCTGGCAATCGACGAGCTGCCGCTCGTGGCGCTGCTCGGATCCTTCGCCGAGGGCGACACGGTCGTCTCGGGAGCGGAGGAGCTACGCCACAAGGAGTCCGATCGGATCGCCTCGGTCGTTACCGGCCTCAGCGCCCTCGGGGCCGAGATCGAGGCCGCTGCGGACGGCTTCATCGTCACCGGCGCAGGGGGCCTGCCGGGAGGCCGGATCGACGCCGCCGGCGACCACCGGATCGCGATGCTGGGCGCGATCGCCGGCCTCGCCTCCCGCGGGGGCGTCGCTGTAGAGGGCGTCGAGGCCGCCGGCGTCAGCTACCCGGGGTTCGAGTCGGACCTCGCCATGCTCGTTCGCTAACCGCCGGCTCCAGACCATCGGACTGGGCAACTTTTTCCCCGCTGTGGGTGGTCAATGCAGCCCAGCTCACCGAGAAGCGGGGTGGGGACACCTAGTCGCGGTTGCGGGGGTGGCCTTCGCCGGGCCAGGGAGAGAGCAGGAGGAGTAGGCGGCTATCCTCGATCGCCGCGACCTCGTGGCGCTCGTTGGGATCGAACTCGACCAGCAGGCCGACTCCGCCCCCGGCGGATTGGCCGTTCGGGCCGGTGGCCTCGATCCGGCCCTCGACAACGAGCAGCCAACCACGCTCGTGTACCTGGTGCTCGCCGAGCTTCTCGTTGGCCGGGAGCTCGATCACGATCGCCCTGCCCTCGTCTGTCGAAGCGAGGACCTCCGGTGCTCGCGGGGGGACGTCGAGTTCGTTCAAGAGCCAGCTGCGCAAGGTGGGCACGAAGGGTAGTGAAAGTTGGGGCGGCTACTCTGACGGCCGCCATGGTGATCGCTATCGACGGCCCAGCGGGGGCCGGGAAATCGACCGTTGCCCGGGCGCTCGCCGAGCGCCTCGGCTTCACCTACCTGGATTCGGGCGCGATGTACCGCTGCGTTGCGCTACGCACTCTTCGCTCCGGGGTCGACCCAGGGAGTGCTGCTGAGGTCGAGCGAGTCGCCCGCGGAGTGAGCCTGGAGCTCGGGCCGGGCGTTGTCCGGCTCGACGGCGGCGACGTCGCCGCCGATATCCGCGAGCCGGCGGTCACCGCAGCAGCGTCCAGGGTGTCGGTTCACCCCGGGGTGCGAGCCGCGATGGTCGAGCGCCAGCGCGATCTCGTGGCGACCGGCGCCTGGGTGGCGGAGGGCCGGGACATCGGCACCGTCGTCTGCCCCGAATCCCCTCTCAAGATCTATCTCACGGCATCCGAAGCGGAACGGGCTCGTCGCCGAGCGGTGCAGACAGGACAGGATCGCGATCAGGTGCTTGCCGAACAAGGCGATCGCGACAGGCGCGACCGTGAGCGCGAGCACGGTGCTCTCCGCGCCGCCGACGATGCGGTTGAGGTCGAGACGACGGGTCTCGAGGTCGAGCAGGTGGTCGAGCGGATCGTCGATATCGCCGCCGAGCGGGGGCTGGTGTGAAGGTCGCCGTGGTCGGCTTTCCGAACGCCGGCAAGAGCACGCTCGCCAACCGCCTCGCCGGGCTGCGGGAAGCGGTGACCCACGCCGAGCCGGGAGCCACCCGTGACCGCAAGGAGATTCCCTGCGAGTGGAACGGGCGGCAGATCACCCTGATCGACACAGGCGGCGTTGACCTCACCGCCGGAGATTCGATCTCACGCGCCGTGCAGGGCCAGGCGCGTGAGGCGATCGCCGACGCCGACGTGATCCTCCATGTCGTCGATGCCCGAGCCGGCCTCGGACCCGGCGACGCAGAGGTCGCCGCTTTGCTGCGGGCCGCTGATGCGCCCGTGATCGTTGCCGCCAACAAGATCGATGGCCCCGCCGGCGAGCACCTGCTCGGCGAGCTCTACGGGCTCGGCCTCGGGGAGCCGATGCCGGTCAGTGCCACGCACGGCCTCGGAACGGGCGACCTGCTCGACCGGATCACCGAACTCGGCCCTGACCCAGGGGAGGAGGCGGAGCGGGACGAGCGGCCGAGGATCGCGATCCTCGGCCGGCCGAACGTCGGCAAGTCTTCCTTGCTCAACGCCTTGCTCGGATTCGATCGCACGATCGTCAGCGAGGTCGCCGGCACGACCCGCGATGCGATCGACACAGAGCTCGAGTTCGATGGGCGGCGACTCGTCTTGATCGACACGGCCGGGATCCGCCGACGGACGAAGGTGGCGGGCACGATCGACTACTACGCGCAGCTGCGGGCGGAGAGGGCGGCGTCGCGGGCGGATGTCGCGATCCTGCTCTGCGATGCGTCAGAGGGGGTTACCTCCGAGGATCTGCGAATCGGTGAGCTGGCGATGAAGAACGGCTGCGCCACGTTGGTTGGACTCAACAAGTGGGACATCGTCGAGGTTGACCTCGGCGATGCCAAGGCCCGGCTGGCGCAGCGACTCCGGCTGCGCCCGCCGGTGATCACCTGCTCTGCCACGAGGGGCCGCAATCTGCACAAGCTGCTGCCCAAGGCGATCGAGCTCGCGGACCTGCGCGCGGCGCGAATCCGGACCTCGGATCTGAACCGGTTCCTTGCCGACACGGTCGCTCGTAACCCACCGCCGTCTCGCGCCGGACGCCGTCTGCGCGCCTACTACATCGCTCAGGTCGAGGATTCGCCGCCCCGCTTCGCCGTCCAGGTCAACGACCGCAAGTTGATCAGCAGGGACTGGGCCTACTACTTCGAGAACTCCCTCCGCGAGGCCCAGGGGCTCGAGGGCATTCCGCTGGTGATCGACTTCGTGCCCCGCAAGCGGCACCGGGCGCGCTCGGTATAAAGGCTGACCCGTGGCTTGGCAGAGCAGACTCAATCGGATCCGCGAACGTCTCGCGCGCGGTCGCCAGAGTGCCTCGCGGGGGGGTGATGAGCCCGGGCACGGCCGTGGTAGCGCGTCTGCGGGCCCTGCCTCGGCCCTGGCCCGGGCCAGGGCCGGTCTCGATCGCGCCGGAGCGGGCGTCGGGAAGACGGCCCGGTCGGTTGGCGACGCGATCAGTGGAACGTGGTTTGCGATCCCGCTCGCGGTCCGCCAGCGTCTTGCGGCCGGGGCGGCGCTGCTGGCAACGATCGCCGTGATCGTCTTCGTCCTTATCCCGGCCGCCCCCTGCTCGCTGCCGGGCGGCGATCGCTGCCCGCCGAGCGATGATGCGATCGCTCTGGTTCCCACCGACGCGGGCGCCTACGTGCACCTCAACGTCGGCACCGACACCGACCAGTACGAGAACGCCCGGGGATTGGCCGAGCGACTCCCGGAGCTGGCCGGCGCGTTCACCTCCTTGCTCTCGAGTACGGCCGACCTGCGGATCGACTACGAGCGCGACATCCGCCCTTGGAGCGGCGGGGAGCTCGCCTTGGTCATCGCGCTGA
>JAQBGG010000017.1:0-22292 GCA_032122625.1 Acidobacteriota bacterium | reverse complement strand
AGGGGATCGAGCCGCCGCTCGCCCGGCGACTGCGCGGCCTGCCGGTGCGAACCGTCCTCGGGCACGAGGTCGTCGTTGCCGAGAGCTACCTCAGCAGGTTGCTTGGGCTCGCCCTACTGGCCCCCGAGCGCGCCCCGAGAGGCCTGCTGCTGCCAAATTGCCGCGGCGTCCACACGCTCGGTATGCGGTTTGCGATCGACGTCATCTTCCTCGACTCCGACGGTCGCAGGCTGCGGGGTGAGCTGGCGGTGCCGCCCGGCAGGTTCGTCGCCGACCGACTCGCTCGGGCCGTGCTCGAGTTGCCGACGGTGGCCATCAGGCCTCAGCCAAGCTGACCTCGGGGGCGGCTTGGGCGAGGCCGGGGTTCGGGGGGTATGCAGGACGCAAGCGAGCGAGGAGCAGAACCGATGCCGGCCGAGATCGAGAGCCTGGGAACGGTCGTCGTCTGCGAGGACGATGAGATCACGCTGGAGCTGCTGATCGAGAACCTCGAGGCCGACCGCTACCACGCGCTCGCCGCCCCGACGGCCGCCGACGCACTTCGCTTCTGCCGCTACGGCGATCCGGACCTGTTGATCCTCGACCTGGGCCTACCCGATCGCAGCGGCCTCGATGTGCTGCGTCGTATTCGGGGCTCCGCTGGGCCGGCGGCCGAGTTCGACAGCGGCCTTCCCGTCCTCATCCTCAGCGGCCGTGGCGCCGAGGATGACCGAGTCCGCGGCCTCCGTGCCGGCGCCGACGACTATCTGGTCAAGCCCTTCCACTATCCAGAGCTGCTGGCGCGGATCGAGAACGTGCTCCGTCGCCGCGGGAGTGGGCGCAACGGCCCGATCAAGGTCGGGCCGTTGAGTCTCGACGGGGCGACCCGCTGCGTGCAGGTCAGCGGGCGGGAGATCCGTCTTGCCAACAAGGAATTTGAGCTGTTGCGGACGCTGGCATCAGAGCCGAGCCGCGTCTTCACCAAACAGGAGCTGTTGCGAGATGTCTGGGGCTACCAGGCGTCGGCGCGAACGCGAACGCTGGACTCGCATGCGAGCAGGCTGCGACGCAAGCTCGATCCGGAGCGCGGCCGCTTCGTGGTGAATTGCTGGGGCGTCGGCTATCGCTTGGTGGAGGCGGCGTGATCGGGGTTGCAGCGAGCGTCCTGCCGGCGGGTTGGGTGGCCACGCTCGCAGCCAAGGCTCGCCGCCGCCGGTGCCTCAACGAAGCCCTGCACGAGCTCCGCCGGCCCCTGCAGCAGCTTGCCCTTCACGGAGTCGCGGGCGGAGGCGGCGCCGCACCCACGGCGTGGATCGAGCAGGCGAGCCGGGCGCTGTCAGAGCTCGACTCGCTGATCAACGGCGGCCAGCGCATCGTCATCACACCCGAGCGGTTCTCGATCGGCGAACTGCTCGGCTCCTGCAGGGAGCGCTGGTCGGAGGGCCGACCGGTTCGATTCGAGGTGGCGGAGCCGGAGGCGCCGATGCTCGGCGACCGCCGCGGGATCGGCGCGGCGCTCGACAACCTGATCGCCAACGCGATTGAGCATGGCCGTGGGCCAGTGCTGGTCAGAGGCTCGCGTGCGGATAGCTCGCTGACGCTTTCGGTGAGCAACGGCGCCAAGCGGTTTCAGCCGCCCCGCGAGGGTTGGACCCCAAGGCGCGGCCACGGCCTCCGCATAGCCGAGCGGATCGCCCTCGAGCAGGGTGGCCGGCTCGAGCCGCGGCCGGCGCGGGGTGACACCGTGGTCGCGACGCTGGTGCTGCCGGTTGCCGCGCCGGCGAGCGGGGCCCGGGGTTCGTGAGCCGCCCCGGCAGCCGTCGCCGGGCACTGGCGTTCGCGGTGCTCGCTGCCGTCAGCGCGCTCGCCTCGATCGCCGTGGCCTCTCGATATCGCGATGGAGTTGCTGAGGGCTACGGCGAGTTGCGATCGGTGGTTGTGGTCGAGCGTGAGCTTCGGCCGGCCGGCCCGTTGGATGCCAAGCAGCTCCGTGATTCGTTGCTCACGCGTCAGGTGCCCGAGCGGTTCGTCCCGCCGGACGCCCTGTCGCTGCCGTCGGAGGCGCTCGGCTCGAGGCCGCGGACGCGGATCCTCCCGGGCTCCTATCTGCTCGGCTCACAGCTTTCCTCGGGGAGGCGGCCGAACCCTGGGCCGAGCCTCCCGGATGGCCTGCGCCCGATCGAAGTCGCGGTTGCCTCGGCGGCCGGCCTGGAGGGCGCTGGTGGCCGCTCGCCCCGGGTTGATGTCGTCGCAGCCGATGAGCCGGGAACCACCGTCAACCCCCGCGTCAGGGTGCTCGCGCGGCGGGTGCCGCTGCTCGCGATCCGGCGCGCCCGGGGCGGCGGCGTTCCCGCGGGCTGGCTGGCGACGCTCGGCTTAGCCCGAGTGGAGGCCCTCGCGGTGATCGAGGCCGAGAACTTCGCCCGCCAGATCCGGCTGCTGCCGCGCTGAGGGTGAAGGGCGGGCGATGAGCGCGCAGGAGCGGCCGGCAATCGGCCGCGACCCGGGAACACCGTTGGCCGGGCGGCTCGAGATCCTCGCCGGCCAGCTTCGCGAGCGGCTGATCGAGCTGCGACGTTCGGAGGCAGCCTCCGGCGAGGGCTCCGAGCCGCTCGCCCACCAGGTCCGCAAGCTCGTCGAGGAGCGAGCCGCGCTGCTCGGGGAGGAGAGCCGCCAGGGTCTTGTCGAACGCGTTCTGCGTGAAACCGTCGGGCTCGGGCCGCTTGAGCAGCTGCTCGCCGATCCAACCGTCGACGAGATCCTCGTCAACGGTCATGACCGGGTCTGGGTCGAGCGCGACGGCCGGCTCGAGGCGTGCGATGTGAGCTTTGAGGACAGCGCCCACCTTCGCGATGTGATCGAACGGGTGCTCGGGCCACTCGGCCGGCGGGTTGACGAGCTCAGCCCGATGGCGGATGGGCGGCTCGCCGACGGGTCTCGGGTGAACGTGGTGATCCCTCCGCTTGCAGTCGATGGCCCCGCGCTCTCGATCCGGCGGTTTGGCGGCGTCCGGCCCGGGCCGGGGGAACTGGTCGAGCGCGGAACTCTGCCGCAGGACCTGCTGGACCGCCTGGCCGAGGCCGTCGGCAGCCGACGGAACATCTTGATCAGCGGCGGCACCGGCGCCGGTAAGACGACGGTCCTCAACGCGCTGTCGTCGTTCATCGAGGTGAGCGATCGGGTGATCACGATCGAGGATGCCGCGGAGCTGCAGCTCGCCCACGGCCACGTGGTTCGGCTGGAGTCGAGGCCGGCCAGCGTCGAGGGCTCGGCCGGCGTCTCAATCAGGGATCTGGTCCGCAACGCCCTGCGGATGCGCCCGGATCGGATCGTGATCGGCGAGGTCCGCGGTGCCGAGGCGATGGATCTCGTGCTGGCGCTCAACACCGGCCACAGCGGTGCCCTGACGACAGTCCACGCCAACTCGCCGGCCGACGCCGTGCGCCGGATCGAGATGCTCGCGCTGATGGCGGACCTGGGGATTCCCTATGAGGTGCTGCGGGCTCAGATTGCCGGCGCGCTCGATCTGGTCCTGCATCTCGAGCGAGGGCCGGGAGGCGAACGCTTCGCGATCGCCCTGACCGAGGTCGAGGCAGCGCCGGGCGGCGTCGGCGTGCGCGAGCTCTGGTGCCGGTGAGCGCAGTCCTGCCGATCCTCCTCGCGGGCGCCGGCGGCGGGGCCCTGGCCCTCGCCCTGCGCGAGGCGGCACGGGCGAGCCCCCAGCTGGCGGCGTCGGCCGAGTCGGCACTGCTCGCCCTGAACCTGGCGGGGCGGCTCGGGAGGACGCCGACGGCGTCCGAGCGTCGCCGCCTGGGTGTGCTCGCCACGGTCGTGCTCGGTGGGACGGCTCTGCTGATCTTCGGTTTCGGCCCGGCGGCGCTACTGGCAGCACTCGGCCCGGCGAGTGCGGAGCGGCTCCTGATGCGCAGGCAGCGCCGATACCGCGAGGCTGTCGCGGGCGAGGTTCCGACACTGGCCGGCGGCCTCGCCGACGCCCTCGGGGCCGGCGGCTCGCTCCGCACGGCGATCGTTGACGTGGCGCCGACCATCGAGGGCGCCTGTGGTGTTGAGCTGCGCCGGGTCTGCGCCGATCTCGATCTCGGCCGCTCCCCCGCGGCCGCGCTCTCGGACCTCGCCGCGCGGATCGACGCCGAGCCGGTCACGGCTCTGGTCGGGGCGGCCCTCTCCCAGCAGCGCTCCGGTGGCGACCTCGCCGCTCTCCTGCGGCGCCACGCCGAGGCTGAGCTCGGCCGTCAGCGCGCCCTCGCGGCGGCCCGGTCGGCAACCGCGCAAGCGCGGCTCAGCGGCGGCATCGTCGCCGTGTTGCCGATCGCCGTCGCCCTACTGGTCGAAGTTGTCAGCCCCGGCTTTTTGGCCGGCATGGCCCGGGATCCGATCGCCGCCGTGTTGCTGCTGGCCGCCGCCGTCCTGCAGATCGTCGGCTACCTGGTGATCCAGCGTCTCGGCAGGCCCGCCGAATGAGCGCCGTCCTGGCCGCCGCCTGCGGCTTGATGATCGCTGCGGCGTTGCGCGAGCTCTGGGCTGAGAGGGGGGAGGGGGCTCGGACGCTGGCCGCGCGACGGCTGCGGGCGCTCTCGGGTCGGCTGCCTCGCTCCGGGGCTGCCGGCTCTGAGCAGGCGGGGCTCTCGGCGCGGCTGCGACGCGCCGGTCTCACGGATCGCCTGACGCCGCGGGCGGTGTTCGCGGCTCGAGCGGCCTGCGTGGCCGCTGCCGCGCCCCTGGCGCTGATCGTGAGCCCGGTTGCTCCGGGGCGGGTCGGGATCTTGGTTGCGGTTGGCGTTCCAGCCTCAGCGGCGCTGATCCCCGATCTGGCGATCGAGCGCCTGGCCCGCCGCCGCCGAGCCAGGATCAGCGCCCGCCTGCCTGACTCCCTGGAGTTGATCGCCGTCGGCGCCGGGGCCGGTGGCAACGCGGCGATGCTGCTGCGGGAGGCCGGGCAGGCGGTCTCCGGTCCCCTGCGGGAGGAGCTCGCGATCACGCTGGCCGAGCTGGAGTGTGGGGTGCGGGCCTCCATTGCGCTGCGCGGTCTCGGCAGCCGCTCGGGTTCGGAGTTGGCGGGCTTGGCGATTCTTCTCGAGCGTTCCCGACGGCTGGGCTCGCCGCTCTCGGCCGGCCTGCAGCGGCAGGCAGCGACGCTGCGCGAGGACTACGCCCGTCAGGTAGAGGAGCGGGCCGCTCGCGCCGCGCCGAAGATCCAGCTCGTGATCGCGCTGCTGTTGGTGCCCTCGGTGCTGCTCTTGGTGGCAGCAGCGATCCTCGCCAACGCCGACGCCCTGCTGACCGGGTTCTGAGAGAGTCGGCCGGCTCCGAGCGAATATCTGAGCGAGTGTCAAGTTCTCCCTGACTATCAGGGGGTTCTTGACAGTCGCACGCTCCGGCCCTACTCGGACGCCTCTTCCGCCAGGCGGCGGGCGACGACGGCCGCGGCCTCACAGATCTCGTCGAACTCCGGGGCGCTGTCGTGGTGACCCTTGACGTTGACGCAGAGGCTGCCGGCGGAGAGCTCGAAGGCGAGCCGGTCGGGGGCCTGCTCTGCGAGCCAGACGATGAAGCTGGGGGAGAACAGCTGCTTGAGGAGGAGCTCGGCGTCGTTGGCGCCGTAGAAGACCTCGAAACGCTTGTCGAAGGCCTCGCTTTCGAGTTCGAGGCGCTGCATGCGGCGAAATACGTCCTCGGCCGAGTCCATGAAGCGGAACCCCGATCGACGCTGGCAGTAGACGTCGCTGACCCTGGCGGCGACCGACGGCAGGTCATGCATGACCACGGTGAAGCGGTAGTACTCAATGTCGCGATCACCGTCGCTGTCGGTGGTCTCCTCCTCATAGGTGTAGAGGGCGACGGTGCCTGGGAGGCCTCCCGGCAGGGTGCCGTTCATGATCTGCTCGCCGTAGCGGCGGTCTCCTTTGCGCAGCAGGGGCGTGGTCGCGGGCAGCGTCCCCTTCTGCTGGCGGTTGAGGCCGCGACCTCTGGCGTAGGCAGCGAAAAAGTCCTCTTTGGCCCGGCTCGAGGCGATCGCGAAGACGATCGCGGCGACCAGGAGGAAGACCAGCACGGCGCCGCCGGCGCCGATCCCGGCGTTGCCCTGGGTGGTGCCCGCAGTGAAGGCGATGATCGCCAGCGTGATCCCGAGGCTCAGCAGCCACGGCTTGCGAATCATGCGGCCGAAGTGCAGGCCCCGGGTGTCATCGGTGTCGAGCGGGGTCGCCGGGTCCGGCGCATAGGGCCCGGCGCTACCGCTGATCCCCACGGGCTCGGCACCCGGCGGCGGCACGCTCGGCTGCGTTGGATCCTCCTGGGGCCCGGCCATCGACGGAAATCTATCGCGCCGAGAGGACCTTCCGTGGCACGCTTTGGGGCGCCCCACGAAGCCCCACCGATTGGCGCCCGGCACCGGTGGGAGGGGGTGGGGCGCTGCGCGATGGCTGCAAGGACGGTTGCAGGAAGGGGCCTCGAAGGGGGCTCTGGCCGAGGCCCGCACGGAGCCCGCAACGCCATTGTTCATACGGTGCAGGGCCTGATTCTCCTACCGGTAGCAGTTGCCGCCGACGGCACCCGAGCGGCGTCGAGTCAGGGTTGTGGAGCGAAGTGGCGACAAGTGGGGTATTGTGTCGCCTCAGTTGTGACCAACAGGGCCGGGGTGTGGAGATTCCTCCCATCTCTTCACCTCGGCCCTACTTCCTTCAGAACGGATTTCGCCGCACCTCCACACGGACCTTCTAATGGCGTTTCGCGGACAACACGAGCACAACATCGATGCCAAGGACCGGATCACGGTTCCGGCGGCCTACCGGGCGGCGCTGGCCGGCGGAGTTGTCGTCATGGAGAGCGTCGAGAAGTGCGTCGAGGTCTGGCCGGTAGCAGCCGCCGAGGCAATGGAGGCGGCCTGGGTCAACCCCCTGAGCCCGATGGGCGCCGACGGCCGCCGGATCCGGCGCCGCGTGTTCGGCACCTCCGAACAGACCGAGCTCGACTCGGCCGGACGGATCCGCCTTCCCAAGCATCTGATCCGGCACGCGGGGCTCTCGGGCGGCTCACTCGTCGTCGGAGTCGGGGATCACCTGGAGCTTTGGAACAACCCGGCCTGGGAGCAGGAGAGCGAGGACTTCGAGGCCCAGGCCGCCGAGCTGACCGAGCGACTCGCCGCCCAGGGACCGGCGGGGCCGGCGGGCGAGGCGGGCAGCTGAGATGGGCACACTGACCTATATGCCGACCCAGCACGTCCCAGTCCTCGCCGCAGAGTTGATCAGCTTCGCCGAGCCCGGCGAGGGGGAGACGGTGGTCGACGCGACCTTTGGCGCCGGCGGCCACGCGCGGCTGTTGGCCGAGCGCATCGGCTCCAGCGGCACGCTGATCTGCATCGACCGGGACCCAGCAGCCGCAGAGCGCTTCGAGCAGTTCGCCGACGAGGTCGCCTGTGAGACGCGCTTCATCCCCGAGCGCTTCGACGAGGCAATCGCCGGACTCCTCGAGGAGGGGGTGCGAGCCGATCTCATCTACTTCGACCTCGGCGTCTCCTCGATGCAGATCGACGCCTGGCAGCGCGGCTTCTCCTACTCCTTCGATGCGCCCCTGGACATGCGGATGGACACCCGCTCCGAGCTGACCGCGGCCGAGGTCGTCAACGAGTGGCCCGAGCGCCGTCTCGCCGAGATCATCCGCAGCTACGGGGATGAGCGCCGGGCGCGCTCGATCGCCCGCGAGATCGTCGGGCGGCGGCCGTTGGAGCGGACCTCGGACCTGGTCGAGGCGATCCGCGCCGGGCTGCCCCCCAAGGTTCGCTTCGGCCGCGGCAACCCTGCGAAACGGACATTCCAGGCGATCCGGATCGCGGTCAACGCGGAGCTGGAGGCGCTCGACGCCGCCCTGCCGGCGGCCTGGGACCTGCTCGTCCCCGGCGGGCGCCTGGCGGCGATTGCCTTCCACTCGCACGAGGATCGCCGCGTCAAGAGGTTCATCGTCGAGCGCGCCCGCGGTTGCATCTGCCCGCCGGAGTTTCCCGTCTGCCGCTGTTTCCACGAGCCGGAGGCGGAGTTGCTGACCCGTGGAGGCGTTTCCCCCTCCGCCGGCAAAATAGCCGACAACCCCCGCTCGACGTCTGCGCATCTGCGCGTCGCCCGCAAGCTCGAGCAAGCACCCGGCGGAGCCGGAGAAGGAATCTGATGGGAGCACCAGCCGTAAGTGTCCGTAGCCGTCCCGCGGCCGCCCCCCGCCGTGCCAAGCCGGCAACCCGTGCCGGCGCGCCGGCACGCCGCGTGGCGACGCCGTCGAAGGCCGCGCGGCCCCGGAGCGGCGGGGCGCACGCCGCCTCTCGTACCCGCAACGCCACCGCCACTCGTCGTCGCTCGCGGATCACGCCGCCTCGGGGAATGGCGATGCTCCCCGTCCACGCCGTCGGCGGCGCTGCCGGGGCAGTCGGCGGCATGGCCGACTCGGGGCTGGTGATCGGCATGACCCGTAGCCGCGTCTGGATCGGCGTGCTCGGCGTCCTGCTCGGAGGCATCGTCGCCCTGAACGTGATCGGCCTCAGCCTCAGCGCCTCGACGAGCGGAACCGCCACCAAGATCGATGAGCTGGAGCGGGCGAACACGGTTACCCAGGCGACGATCGCCAAGCGCAGCTCCAGCGACCGCATCCAGGCGCTCGCCGCGGGACTCGGTCTCGATACCCCGACGCCGAAGGCGGTCAGCTACCTGAAGGCCAAGGGCGGCGACGCCGCGGCCGCGGCGAAGCGGCTCGAGGCCGGCGAGATCTCGGTTCTCGGCGCCCTGCCGATCGCACCGGTCTTCGCCGAGGCGGCGGCCGCGCCGCTGTCGGACACCGCCGTGCCGTCGGTAGACCCCACCGCCGTCGCACCGGTCGACCCCCTCCTACCGGGGACTGCGGAGCCCGGGGCGGGCGCGACGTTGTCTCCCGAAAGCGCGACCGCAGCTCCAGAGGCCGCCGTCCCCGACCCCGCGATCAGCGCGCCCCCGCCCAGCGACGGCGGCGTGACGCCCTAGCGGGGAGTGAGCCGACCGTGAAGCTGATCGAGAGGCGGGTGGGCCTCCTCTTCGCCGTCTTTACGCTCGCCTTCTGCGGGGTGATGGCGCGCGCCGCCTGGCTTCAGGCGGTCAAGGGTGGCGACCTCAGCGCCGAGGCAACTTCGCAGCAGACCGCAGCGGTGACGGTGCCCGGGATCCGCGGCAGCATCCTTGACCGCCGCGGCAAAGGCCTCGCCGTCTCCGAGGATGCGGCAACGATCTTCGCCACCCCCTACCAGGTCGAGAAGCCGGAGAAGGCAGCCGAGAGACTCTCGAAGATCGTCGGCACGAGCCCCGAGAAGCTGCTCGAGATCTTCAGCTCCGATGCCGGCTTCGAGTACATCGAGCGGCAGGTGTCGCTGTCTGACGCCGAGCGGGTTCGGGCCCTGGAGATGCCGGGAATCGGGATCCTGCCCGACTCCCGTCGTGTCTACCCGCAGGGTGAGATCGGGGCTCGGCTGATCGGCGCCACGGGCACCGAGGGCAACGGTCTGTTTGGGATCGAGGCATCCGAGGATGACGCGCTCGCCGGCACCGACGGCGAGCTCGCCGTGACCAAAGATGCGCTCGGGGATGAGATCAGCCGCGACACCGTCGAGGGTTCGGCTCGTGGCGGCGACGTCACCCTGACCATCGACGCCAAGATCCAGGCCGAGGCGGAGAAGGTACTCGCGGACCTGGGCGAGGCGAACAGCCCGGATGGGGCGACGGCGATCGCGATGAACCCCGACAGCGGTGAGATCCTGGCGATGGCGAGTTGGCCACCGGTCGACCCCGACAACCTCGCCGACGCGGCCCCCGAGGACCTCTCCAACATGGCCACCGGCTTCACCTACGAGCCGGGCTCGACCTTCAAGGCGTTCACGGTCGCGGGTGCGCTCGAGGACAAGGCCGTCGAGCCGGACACGCAGTTCACCTTGGCGCCATCGATCCGGCTCTTCGACCGGGTGATCGAGGAGTCTCACCCACGCGGGACCGAGACGATGACGGTCGCCGACATCCTCAAGGTCTCCTCCAACGTCGGCGCCGTGACGATCGGCCTCGAGCTCAACGATGGCCCGTTCGGCGGCCGCTTCGACCGCTGGGTGCGGCGCTTCGGCTTCTCGAAGCCGACGGGGATCGACTTTCCGGGAGAGGAGCGGGGAATCCTGCCCTCGCCGGAGGACTACTCGGGCTCGACGATGGGCAACCTGCCGCTCGGGCAGGGCCTGTCGGTCACGCCGCTGCAGATGATGGCCGGCTACGGCGCGATCGCCAACGGCGGCCGGCTCGTCAAGCCTCATCTGATCGAATCCGTCAACGGCGAGACGGCAGTCGACGACCCGGGCAAACAGATAATCAGCGGTCGCACAGCGCGGGAGCTGAGGCTGATGTTCCAGGGCGTGCTCGAGCCCGGTGGTACCGCCTCGGTGGAGATCCCGGGCTACCAGCTCGCAGGCAAGACCGGTACGGCGCAGAAGGTCGTCGACGGCGAGTACTCGGATACGCAGTACGTCGCCTCGTTCGTCGGCTTCGCCCCGGTCCGGGATCCCGAGTTCCTGATGGCGGTGATCGTCGACAACCCGAAGGCCGGCAGCTATTACGGCGGCGAGCTCGCGGCGCCGGCATTCGGCGAGATCGCAAGCTTCGCCCTTCCATACCTCGGCGTCCAGCCGAACTGAGGCGCCCGCCCCAGGGGAGACGCCCTGGGGGGATCTAGAATCGCCGCGATGCAGCTGGCCCAGCTTTGCGAGGGAATCGCCGTGCGCGAACTCGGCGGCGATCCCGAGACCGAGATCACCGACCTCGCCTACGACAGCCGCCGGGTTGGCCCCGGCTCGATCTTCTTCTGCGTCAGCGGCATGAGCACCGACGGCCACGACTTCGCCGCCGCGGCGGTCGATGCGGGAGCGGCGGCCCTCGTCGTCGAGCGGCCTCTAGGTATGGGGGTGGCCGAGATCGTCGTCGAGAGCGCCCGCGATGCGATGGCACCGTTCGCCGCCCGATTCTTCGGCGACCCGACGGCGCGGCTCGCGCTCGCGGCCGTGACCGGCACCAACGGCAAGACGACCAGCGCCTTCCTGGTCCGCTCGATCCTCGAGGCCGAGGGGCGCCGCTGCGGGCTGCTCGGCACGATCAAGCAGGTGGTCGGCGGCGAGGAGGTCGAGGCCGTGCGGACCACCCCGGAGGCGATCGATTTGCAGCGGACCTTCGCGGCAATGCTCGCGGGCGGCGATCAGGCCTGCGCGATGGAGATCTCCTCCCATGCGCTGGTGCTCGGCCGCGCCGACTGCGTGCAGGTCGCGGCGGCGGCGTTCACCAACCTGAGCCAGGATCACCTCGACTTCCACGACGATATGGAGGACTACTACGCGGCCAAGCGAGTGCTGTTCACCGGCGTCGACGGTCGCCGCGCTCCGCCCCGGGTGTCGGCGATCAACATCGATGACGAATACGGGCGCCGACTGGCGACCGAGCTGGTGGACGTTGAGACCGAGCTGGTCACGTTCTCCGCCGCCGGCGCCGCGGCGGATCTCCGTGCCCGGGAGGTCGAGTTCGACGCCTCCGGCTCGCGTTTCGTGCTCGAGGCCAACGGTGAGACGACGCCGGTCGCGCTGCCCTTGCCCGGTCACTTCAATGTCGAGAACGCGCTCGCCGCATTGGCGCTCGTCCAGGGGCTGGGAACCGGACTCGCCGAGGCGATCGCCGCATTACGGGGTGCGGAGCCCGTGCCGGGCAGGCTGGAGCCGATCGCCGAGGGCCAGCCGTTTGCCGTGCTTGTCGATTACGCCCACACGCCCGACTCGCTCGAGAACGTGCTCGGGGCGGCCCGCAGGCTGGGGAGCGGGCGCTTGATCAGCGTGCTCGGCTGCGGCGGCGACCGCGATCGGTCGAAACGGCCGCTGATGGGCCGAGCCGGCGCCGAGCTCTCCGACCTCGCCGTGATCACCTCCGACAACCCGCGATCGGAGGCTCCTGCCGCGATACTGCAGGACATCCTCTCCGGTATCGATGATCGGGACGGCATCCTCGTCGAGGTGGACCGTCGCAAGGCGATCGCCCTGGCGTTCTCCCAGGCGCGGCCGGGCGACCTCGTTGTGATCGCGGGCAAGGGTCACGAGCAGGGACAGGAGTTCGAGCACGGTCGCAAGATCCCCTTCGATGATCGCGTGGTCGCGCGCGAGCAACTTCGCGCGATCGGGGCGACGGCGTGATCGACCTCGCAGCGGAGCGGCTCGCGGCCGAAGCCGGCGCCGAGATAGTCCGCCGGGGCCGGAGCGAGTTCTGCGAGCGCGCCGTCGTCGACTCCCGCGAGGCCGGTCGCGGTGACCTCTTCATCGGCCTCGCCGGCGAGCACCTCGACGGCGGCCGCTTCGCGAGTGATGCGATGTCGGCTGGTGCCTGGGGCGTGCTCGTCGATCCCGCCCACGGCGCCGATCTCGCAGGCGAAGGCGCCGGCGAGGCCTGGGTGCTGTCCAGCCCCGACCCAGAGCGCTCGCTGCAGTCGCTGGGGCGGGCCTGGCGGCGGGAGATCGGCTGCCCGCTTGTCGGGATTACCGGCTCGACCGGGAAGACCTCGGTCAAGGACATCACGCGGGCACTGTTGCCGCGTCGCGTTCACGCCAGCCCCCAGAACTACAACACCGAGATCGGCTTGCCGCTGGCGCTGTTAGCGGCGCCGCGGGACACGGAGGTGCTGGTGATGGAGATGGCGATGCGTGGTCTCGGCCAGATCGAACAGCTCTGCGAGATCGCCGAGCCGGATGTGGCGGCGATCACCAACATCGGCCCGGTCCATCTCGAGTTGCTCGGCACGCTGGAGGCGATCGTCGCGGCAAAGGCCGAGATCATCACCGGGCTCGGGGCGGGGGGGCGAGCCGTGATCCCGGAAGACGCCGAGGCGCTCTCCCCCCATCTGCACGATCAGCTCACGACGTTCACCTTCGGCGCCGGCGGCGACGTCTTCGCCGAGTCCGTCGAGGTCGGGTCGACCCAGACTCGAGCTTTGATCCGGACCCCGCATGGCGAGGCCCGGTTCGAGTTGCCGTTCACCGAGGCGCACAATCTGGCTAATGCCCTCTGCGCGGTGGCGATCGGGGTGGCACTCGACCTCGACGTCGCAGAGATGGCGGCTCGAACGGCGCGGATAGAGTTCTCGCGACTTCGCGGCGAGCGGGTCTCGCTGCGGGAAGGGATTCTGCTGCTCAACGACTGCTACAACGCCAATCCAGTCTCGATGCACGCCGCGATCGAACACCTCGCCGGTCATCCGGCCGGCGGCAGGCGCGTGGCGATCCTCGGTGGCATGGCCGAACTCGGCCCAGACGGGCCGGCCTTCCATGAAGAGCTTGCATCGCTGGCGCGTGAGCGCGGCATCGGTCCATTGATCGGCGTCGGACAGCTGGCCCGAGCCTACGCGCCGGACCTGTGGGTGGAGGGCCCGCACGAGGCGGCGGAGCTTGCCGCGGGCGAGCTGGCCGCCGGGGATGTGCTCCTGGTCAAGGGCTCGCGGGCTGTCGGACTCGAGTTGGTCGCCGATGAGCTCCGTATCGCCCTCGGCGAGTCGGAGAGCTGATGGACGCCGGACTGCTGGCTCAGATCGGCGGTGACGCCGGTTCGGCCGTGATCGACCGCGGCGAGGTGCTGATCGCGGGGATGGCGGCGATGCTGATCACGATCTTCCTCGGCCCGAAGTTCATCGAGATCCTCCGCAACCGCGAGTTCGGCCAGCAGATCCGCGAAGAGGGCCCCCAGGGCCACCATGAGAAGGCCGGGACGCCGACGATGGGCGGGCTGATCTTCTTCACCGCGGTCGCGGTTCCATACCTGGTGCTGTCGGACCGCGACACCGAGAGCCTCGCCGTCTTCGGCATCGCGCTTGGCGCCGCTGCGCTCGGCTTCGCCGACGACTGGATCAAGATCGTCAAGCGCCGCTCGCTCGGGTTGGCCGCCCGCTACAAGTTGCTCGGGCAGATCGCGCTGTCCTTCGCGCTCTGGTGGTTCGCCTTCCAGGAGGTTGGCCTTGACCCGAGCCTGCGGATCCACACCTGGGATATCGACATATACCTGGGGCCCGCCGTCTATCTGATCCTCACCTTCTTCGTGCTCGCCGGGGCCACCAACGGCGTCAATTTGACCGACGGCCTCGATGGTCTCGCGGCCGGGGTCTGCGCGATCGTCTTCCTGGCCTATCTGGCGATCACGATTACCACCGGTCAGGCAGGACTCGCGGTGCTCTCGGCATCGCTCGTCGGAGCGACGGTCGGTTTCCTCTGGTTCAACGCCTTCCCGGCGACGATCTTCATGGGGGATACGGGCTCGCTCGGTCTCGGTGGCGCGATCGGGGGGCTTGCGATCATGACCCAGACCGAGGTGCTGTTGATCGTGATCGGCGGGGTTTTCGTAATCGAGGCGCTCTCGGTCGCGATTCAGGTTCTAACCTTCAAGACCTTCCGGCGCCGCGTCTTCTTGATGGCTCCGATCCACCATCACTTCGAGATGCTGGCCTGGTCAGAGACCAAGATCATGCTCCGCTTCTGGATCGTTGCCGCCGTCTTTGCGGGGATCGGCTACACGCTGTTCCAGAACTCGATTGGGGTATAGGCTTCATGGCTATGGAAGGGACTCCACAGCAGCCCAGCGTGCCCCCCAACTGGTACCCGGACCCAGATGGCGAGGGTCTCCGCTACTGGGATGGGACGGCCTGGACGACTCACACCGCCCCGGCCGTCGCCCCGGCTGAGCCCGCAGCGGAGAGCCAGGCGCCGACCCAGCCCGCCGCCTCTCAGGCGCCGGCGACCCAGCCCGCCGCGGCACACGCACCGCCGACCAGCCGAGGGCAGCAGGCGCCGCCGACCAGCCGGGGGCAGCAGGCGCCGCCGACCAGCTCGGGCAAGCCGGCCGTCAGCGCGACCGCCGCCGGGGATCGGAGCGGCCGGCCGACCACGCTCGAATGGGTGCTCTCGATCGGGCTACCGATCCTGCCGTTGATCGGATTGATCTGGGGTCTCTATCTGCGTAACCAGGGCGACGCCAAGCAGAATCCGGGCAACGTCGCGATCCTGCTCTCGCTTGCCGTGGTTCTGATCGCGGTCCTGACCCTGCGCTGAGGCGCTCGGTCCCGGGTTCCGGGAGCGCCTGTCGAACCGAAGGGGGAGGCCACGGGCGGGCGGCGAATGACCCAGCAATGGGATCGCTGGCAACGCGACCGCCGCTGCCGACGGGTCCACTGCTCGTCGTAGGCCTCGCCCGCTCGGGGGAGGCAGCCGCGCGGATGCTTGTCGAGCGGGGCGAACGGGTCGTCGCGGTCGACTCTGGTACTCCTGCCCTGGCAGCAGGATTGCGTGACGTAGGCGTCGAAGTTCACCTCGATGCAGAAGGCACCGAACTCCTTGACCGCGTGACGACCCTGATAAAGAGCCCCGGCGTGCCGGACCACGCTCCGGTGGTCAGGGCCGCGCGAGAGCGGGGGATCCCCGTTCTAGGCGAGCTCGAGCTCGCCTGGAGGGCGCTGCCAAATCCCATCGTCGCGGTGACCGGCACCAACGGCAAGACCACGGTCGTCGAGTGGCTCGGCCATGTCTGGCGAGAGGCGGCGCGCCCGGTGGCGGTCGCCGGCAACGTCGGTACGCCACTCTCCTCCCTGGTCGGCGAGATCGACGCTGGCGTGACCATCGTCTGCGAGTGCTCCTCGTTCCAACTCGGAGACACCAGCGCTTTCGCGCCCGAGGTCGCGGTGCTGCTCAACGTCACGCCCGACCATCTCGATCGCCACGACAGCTTCGAGGCCTACCGGGACGCAAAGCTGCGGATCTTCGCCGGCCAGCGCGAGAGCGACTTCTCGATCTTCGATGCGGACCTGACTGCGTTCGCCGCCTCCGATCGTCTCGGCAACGGGGCGACGATCGCCTATGGCGCCTCTGCCTGTGCCGAGGGCGGCTGCCTGGTGAGGATCCGCAACGGGGTCCTCGAGGCCAATGGTCGCCCGCTGGTCGAGCTCGATCAGCTCGCGCTCGGTGGCGAGCACAACGCCCGTAACGCGATGGCGGTAACCGCAGCAGCGCTCTGCTCCGGGATTCCCGCTGAGGCGATCGCCTCCGGCCTTCGCAGCTTCGGAGGCGTTCCCCACCGGCTCGAGAGGATCGGCGAGATCGATGGGGTCACGTTCGTCAACGACTCCAAGGCCACCAACGTGGCCGCCGCAGACGCCGCTCTGCGTTCTTTCGACGGCGGCGTGCACGCGATCCTCGGTGGCAGCCTCAAGGGGGGTGGCTTCCGGGGGCTGGCCGCAGCGGTGGGCGAGCGCTGCCGGGCCGCCTACCTGATCGGCGAAGCAGCGCCGGCGCTCGCTCTCGACCTCGCCGACGCCGGGGTCGAGCTGGTTCAGTCCGGAACCCTGGAGCGGGCGGTCGCCGACGCCGCCGCCGCATCCCGAGCGGGGGAGACCGTCCTGCTGGCACCGGCCTGTGCGAGCTTCGACGCCTTTCGCGACTATGAGCACCGCGGTGAGCGCTTCCGCGAGCTCGTCGGCGGACTCCGATGAGCGCCGCGATCGCAGCGCTTCGCGGCGGGATCGGGATCGGCCCCCGCCGTGCCAAGAGCCGTCGTGGTGCGCCGCCGGTCGAGTACCAGCTGATGCTGACGGCAACGATGTGCCTGCTCGCCTTCGGCGCGGTGATGGTCTTCAGCGCCAGCTCGACGACGTCGCTTCTCGGCGCCAGCGGAGACGGTGCCTTCTATCTCAAGCGGACCCTGATGTTCGGCCTGATCGGGCTCGTCGCGCTCAAGGTGCTCTCCGGCCGGGGGTTGCTGACCGTCCGGCGCCTGACGCCGATGCTGCTGGCGATCTCCTTCGGTCTCCTGCTGCTTACGTTGATGCCGGGAGTCGGCTCCTCGGCCAACGGAGCCCAGCGCTGGATCGCAGCTGGTCCGATCCAGATCCAAGCCTCCGAGATCGCCAAGGTGGCGCTGCTCCTCTACGGCGCCCACATCCTTGCCGCCCGCCCGCAACTGACCACCGACCTACGCTCGATGACTCCCTTCCTGCTGGTTTGCGGCGGAGCCTGCCTCCTAATCGTGATCGAACCCGATCTGGGGACGGCACTGGTCGCCGCCTTCAGCGTTGGCGCCTTGCTGGTCGCCGCTGGGGCCAAGCTGCGACATCTGGTGATGATCGCCGGGATCCTCGCCTTCCTTGCGCTGGTCGCCGTCCTCATGGAGCCCTACCGGATGGAGCGGCTGACCAGCTTCCTGCACCCCGGCGCCGATCCCTCCGGCGCCGGCTTTCAGGGAGGCCAAGCGGCAATCGCGCTCGGCTCCGGGGGGCTCTTCGGCAATGGGCTCGGCGAGAGCGTGCAGAAGGCCTTCTATCTTCCAGAGGCCCACACCGACATGATCGCCGCGGTGATCGGCGAGGAGGTCGGTCTGCTCGGGGTCGGTCTGCTCGTCGGTCTCTACATGCTCCTCGGCTACGCCGGATTCCGCACCGCTCAGCGGGCCAAGGACCGCTACGGCCGGCTGCTGGCGGCCGGATTGACGGCGATGATTCTGATCCAGGCGGCGATCAACCTCTACGCGGTGATGGGCCTTGCCCCGCTCACCGGCGTGACCCTGCCATTCGTCTCCTACGGCAACAGCAGCCTGATCGTCACCCTCGCGGCCGTCGGCCTTCTGCTCAACGTCGCAGCGGGCGGCACCGCAAAGCTCGCCGGAGACGGTAAGCGGACCGCGACATCGAGGGCGACGAGCCGCGGCGGTAGGCTGCGACTCGTCGAACGGGGCTCGCCGCGATCGCGGTCAGGCCCGCAAACCCGGCGCCCCACCTCGCCGCGTCGTACGAGCAGCGGAGGAAAAAGTGGCACACGTCGTAATAGCGGCCGGCGGGACAGCCGGTCACGTGGTGCCGGCGCTGGCCGTCGCCGACGCGCTTAGCGAGAGCGGCGCGTCAGTCAGCTTCATCGGCACGCGCGAGCGGGCCGAGGCTGAACTCGTGCCAGCGGCCGGCTACGAGATCGACTTTTTGGACGTCCGCGGGCTCGATCGCCGCAACCCGCTCAAGGCCGCCGTCGCGGCCGGGAAGGCGGCTGCCGCGGTCCGTGTCGCTGGGCGTCTGCTTTCCAGGAGAGGCGCCGAGGCCGTGATGGGCGGCGGTGGCTACGTCGCCGGCCCGACCGGACTCGCGGCCGTCCGAAGGGGGCTTCCGCTTGTCCTCACCGAGGCCGACAGCCATCTCGGGCTGACCAACCGAATCCTCGCCCGGCGTGCCAGGCGCGTCTGCCTCGCATTCGAGATCGCGGACCGTGAGGGCGACCGCTATCTGATCACTGGGCGCCCGGTGCCGAAGGCGGTCCTCGAGGCCGACCGGGACGAGGCCCGGGCGAGCTTCGGGATCGAGGACGGGGTGGCGTGTTTGCTGGTCTTCGGCGGCAGCCTCGGCGCCCGTTCGATCAACGAGGCCGTCGCCGAGGCCTTCGCGGCTGTGGGACCGCGCGGCTTTCACGTGCTCCAGATCAGCGGCTCGCGGGATTACGCCGAGATCCGCAGGCGTGTCGGCGACGTTCCTCAGTACACCCTGCTCGAGTATCTGCCGGACCTCGGCGACGCCCTGGCTGCAGCCGATCTCGTTCTCGCACGCGCGGGCGGTTCGGTCTTCGAGCTGACGGCCGCGGGCAGGCCCGCGATCCTCGTGCCCTATCCCTACGCCTCCGCCAACCACCAGTACGAGAACGCGCGTTGGATGCTCGACGCGGGCGCCGCGATCGTGATCGACGACGCCGAGCTCAGCGCTGAGAGAATCCGGACCGAGGTCTCGTCACTGATCGCTGATCCGGACCGCTTGGGGCGGATGGCCGCCGCAGCTCGGGCCATTGCCAAGCCGGACGCCGCCGAGCGGATCGCGGCTGAGATCCTTTCTCACGTATGAGCCAATCCAGCCCAGCAGAGAGCTTCCAGGGCCGACGCCTCCACTTCATCGCGATCGGAGGCGTGGGGATGAGTGGCCTGGCGCTTGTCTGCCATGGCCTCGGCTCCGAGGTGAGCGGCAGCGATCGCTCCGATTCGACCTACATGGCACGGCTCAGGGCTGCGGGCCTGAATCCGTCGCTCGGCCACGATCCCGAGCAGGTGCCGGCGGAGGCCGAGATCGTCGTCTCGACGGCCATCGGGGACGACAACGTCGAGTTGGTCCGCGCCCGCGAGCGTGGTCAGCGGGTGCTGCACAGGGCCGACCTGCTCGCCGAGCTGACCCGAACCAAGCGGCTGATCGCCGTCGCGGGTGCCCACGGCAAGACGACGACCTCGGGGATGATCGCCCATGCCTTGCAGCGAGCAGGAGCCGACCCGGCCTTCATTCTCGGCGGCGAGTTGCCCGGGGCCGGGCCCGACGGCGGGGGCGCCAACGCCGGCTGGGGCGCGGGGGAGGTGATCGTCGCCGAGGCCGATGAAAGCGATGGCAGCTTCCTGCGGTTGGAGCCGGATGTGGCGCTGATCACCAACGTCGAGCTCGACCACCACTCCCACTGGTCAGGCGAGGCCGAGCTGTGGCGGGCCTTCGAGGGCTTCGCCGCCTCCGCCCGCGCGGTCGTCGCCGAGGCCGGGGAGCCGGCCCGGCGGCTGGCCGCGACCTGCAGCTTCACGGTTGACTCCGAGGGCGCCCCGCCGAGCGCCGATCTGAGGGCCACCTCGATCCGCGCCGCGGCCGGGGGCAGCGAGTTCGAGCTGCGGGGCCCGGCCGGCACGATCGCTGTCCGGCTGAGTGTTCCCGGACGCCACAACGTGGCCAACGCGACCTCGGCCTTGGCGGTGCTCCACGCCGCGGGTGCCGGAGAGTCGCTGCCGCCGCTCGCCGAGCTCGCGGCCGCACTCGAATCGTTCCCGGGTATGGGCCGGCGCCTGGAGCGCAAGGGCGAGCGCTCCGGGGCGTTGATCTTCGATGATTACGCGCACCATCCAACAGAGGTTGCGGCCAGCCTGGCGGCGCTGCGTGAGCTGCCGCACCGCCGCCTGATCGCCGTCTTTCAGCCCCACCTCTATTCGCGGACCAAGGCACTTGCCCCGCGCTTCGGCCGGGCCCTCGCCACCGCCGATGTGGTCGGCGTGCTCGACGTCTACGCGGCCCGCGAGCAGGCCACAGGCGAGCTCGAGGGAGTCAGCGGCCTATCGGTGGCACGGGAGACCGCCTCAGCGGCGCCGGGGCGTCGGGTCCTCTGGCTACAGCGGATCGAGACGGCCGAGCGGGTGCTCCTGCCGGAACTGGCCGAGGGCGACGTGTTGGTCACGATCGGCGCCGGCGACGTCTTCCGCTTCGCCGACCGACTGGTCGAAGGTGGAGGCCTGTGAGCCTGCCCGAGGGAGCCGAGCGCGCTTACCCGCTGAGCCGGCTGACCACCGTCAGGGCGGGCGGTGCGGCGGACCTCTTCGCCCGGATCAGCGACGAGGGCGGACTGCTCGCCGCCTTGAGCTACGCCGACGGCGAGGGACTCGCGGTAGGAGTGGTCGGCTCGGGGTCGAACCTGTTGGTGTCGGACCATGGTTTTCGGGGATTCGTATTGAAGCTTGAAGGTGATCTCGCCACGATCGAGCGCGAGGGCGAACGCGTGCTTTGCGGCGCCGGCGCGCGGCTCCCTGCGGCGGCGGCCCAGGCGGCCCGCTGGGGCCTCTCCGGGCTGGAGTTCGGGGTCAGCATCCCCGGCTCCGTCGGTGGAGCGGTGCGGATGAACGCCAACGCCTACGGCGGCGAGCTGGCCCGCACCCTGCAGTGGGTCGAGGTTGCCCGGCCGGGTGGCATCGAGCGGCGCCTTCCGGATCAGCTCGGCTTCAGCTACCGCCGATCCAACCTGCGCCCCGGGGAGATCGTCAGCCGCGCCTCCTTCCAGCTCGAGCCCGGCGAGCCGGAAGCGATCAAAGCGACGCTCGCCGAGCTCCGAGAAAGGCGTCGGGAGGCACAGCCGTCGGGGATCAAGACCTTCGGCTCGACCTTCAAGAACCCCGACGATCCGCGAGCCGAGGGCCGCTCCGCCGGCCAACTGCTCGACGCAGCGGGGTGCCGGGGCCTGGAGGTCGGCGGCGCCCGCTTCTCTCCCAAGCACGCGAACTTCGTCGAGAATCCAGGCGAGGCGACCACCCAGGACATCCTCGATTTGATGGCCGAGGGCCGCCGCCGCGTTCACGATGCCTTTGGGGTAACCCTCGAGCCCGAAGTACAGATTCTCGGCGAGGTCGAGTGGCCCGAGAGCTGGAGGCTCGAGTCCTGATGGGTGCCCGACCCAGTTCGATTTCCCGCCTGCGGCTGCCGACCCTGCCGGCCTGGCCCGTGCTCAAGCGGCGCCTGATCGTCGCGGCGCTCGTCCTCCTGGTGCTGACCGCTGCCTACGTATTCTGGCTGCGGAACTCATCGCTGGTCGCCGTCGAGAAGGTCACGATCACAGGTGCCGAGCAGCACCCCCCGGTCGAGTCCGCTCTACGCCACGCCGCTACCGAGCAGACGACCTTGAACCTCGATCTCGGCGCCCTCGAGCAGGTCGTCGCCGGCGATCCCGCCGTGCGGGGGATCAGCGCCACGCCCGATTTCCCGCACGGCCTGGCGATCGAGGTCGACATCCGCGAGCCGATCGGATACCTGAAGGCCGCCGGCGTCGTGGTCGCAGGCGACGGCGTGATCCTCAGCCGCGGGGGCGAGCGTCCGGACGGCCTCGCAGCGATCAAGGTCAGGGAGGAGGATCCCCTCGCGGGCGGCAGCGTCAAGGGGGGTGCGTTGCAGGTCGCCTCCGTTTTGGGAGCGGCACCGGCGCCGCTGCGGCCGACGATCAGCTCGGCCTCGGTGGATCCTGACTTCGGCGTCGTCGTCGAGCTCAGCGCCGGTCTGCAACTGCGATTCGGCGGCGCCGGAGCGGCCGATCTCAAGTGGCAGGCCGCGGCCACGGTCCTCGCCGACCCCGATCTCGGCGTCGCGGCCTACCTCGATCTCAGCGTCCCCGAGCGCCCGGTCGCCGGCGGCGTCGCCGATCAGGCCGATGCGACTGCGCCCGAGGCCGCCGAAGCGGTGCCGGTCGCTCCCGCGACCGATCTTGCTCCAGCGGCCGCGGTGCCCGAGGCCGCCGAAGTTGATCCGGCCGCGGTGGCCCCTGAACCGGCCGTCCCGGCCCCGGTTGAGGGTGGTGGAACCACCCTCGAGTAAAGCTTGAGAGTTAGGAAACCCTCAGGTACTAGTTGAGACAGGGATCTTGCAAGCGGCCTCTTGCTGCGTTGACATCCCCTGGCATCTGTCGTAGCTTTGCTGCGAGTTCGCGGGGGAGA
>JAQBGG010000016.1:0-10503 GCA_032122625.1 Acidobacteriota bacterium | reverse complement strand
AGCTCGTCGAGGAGGACGATCAGCTCGGCGTCGGCGAGGGGGCTGTCGGTTCCGATCGCCTCGGCCCCGACCTGGTTGAACTGGCGGTAGCGGCCCTTTTGCGGGTTCTCGGCCCGGAAGAACGGGCCCGAATACCAGAGCTTGACCGGCTGTGGGTTCTTGTGCATGCCGTGCTCGACGTAGGCGCGGCAGATCGGGGCGGTGCCCTCGGGCCGCAGGGTCAGGGGGCGATCGGCGCGATCGCTGAAGCTGAACATCTCCTTGCTGACGATGTCGGTGCTCTCACCGACGCCGCGGGTGAACAGCTCCGTGTCCTCGAACGCCGGAGTCTCGATGCGCCCGAATCCCGCCGCGTCGAGGAGCCGGGTGGAGTGCTCGGCGACCAGGGCCCGCGCCGCCTCGTCGGCGGGCAGGATGTCGAAGGTTCCCTTCGGTGCCTGGTGTCTGGGGGCCATCGTTCGAGCCTACCCCCCGGCGGCTCGGCCCGGCTGCTGGACCTCAGCGGACGGAGCCGCGAAGCTCTGCCGGAAGGTGAACGCCTCGGGGGTCGGCCCGCGCTCGCGCAACAGCAGCAGCCGCCGTTCAGCCTCGTAGAGATCGGGCCACTCGCCGGCGCTCACCCACCAGAGGACCAGATGCTCCTCCGCCGCCCGCTCGAACCACTCAGCCCGGCGCCGCATCACTCCCTTGTGCAGACCCTCGGCGACGGCGCCGCTGACGAACGCCCGCAGCGCCTCGATCGATTCCCAGACGGAGAGGTTGATCAGCATCGTCTCGCTGTCGAAGGCGCGAAAGCTCGTCGCATTGCCTTCCTCGTCCTGCAGCCGCCAGACGAAGCCCTCGGCGGCCTCGGCGGCGGTGTTGACCGAGTCGAGCTGAGCGCTGAAATCGACCAGCTGTGGTGAGTCGACCGGGGCCAGCGGCTGCGCCACGTTCAGCTCTGCGAGCTGGAAGCCGTTGCTCACGACGGCCTCAGCGGAGGTTGGCCAGGAACGGGTTCTGGGCGCGCTCAGCGCCGATCTTCGTCAGCCCCATGTGCCCCGGGTAGACGACAGTCTCATCGGGATGGCCGTCGAGCAGGCTCTGGATGCTGCGCTCCAGCGTCGGCCAATCACCGCCCGGCAGATCGGTCCGCCCGACCGAGCCCGCAAAGAGCACATCGCCGCTGAACAGAGCGTCCTCGTCGGCGATCGCATAGGTGACATGGCCGGGGCTGTGGCCGGGTGTGAAGATCACATCGATCTCGAACCCGGCCAGCTCGAGCTTCTCGCCCCCGGCGACGGTCTCGTCGGCGTCATAGCTCTCGTAGGGCCCGAACCCGGGCCAGGGCACGTAGGCCATGATGTCGGCGAGCAGCGGCACCTCGAGCTTCGGGCAGTAGACCGGTGCCCCGGTTGCCTCCGCCACCGGCGTGACGGCGCCGATGTGGTCGAAGTGGCAGTGGGTCAGGAGGATCGCCTCGAGCTCGATGCCGAGCTCATCGATCGCGGCCAAAAGCCGCGGCGCCTCCTCGCCCGGGTCGATGATCAGGCCCTTGTCGGAGCCGTCGCGCCGGAAGATGTAGCTGTTTTCGGCGACCTGGCCGACGGTGAGGCTGCGGACTTCCATCAGCTCAGTCCCCGCGCTCCTGCTTCTTCGCCAGCTTCGCCGCCTGCTCGCGTGCGAAGCGGCGCTGGTAGAAGAATCGATCGGTGTAGTAGCCGAGCGGCACGTAGAAGATCGCGGCGATCACGGTCAGCGCAGCGGCGCCGGCGACGGGCTGGCCGAACAGCAGCGAGACGGGGAACAGCAGCAGGGCGAAGATAACGCCGCGTTTGGCGGCCCCCGACCAGGTCGGCGGCTTCAGCCCGGCTCCGGCCCGGCCCTTGCCCTTCTGGTTGCGGGCACGGGCCATCGCCTCCTGGCGGCTCCGCGGCTGACGGCCACGTCGCTCGACGCTGCCGGTCTGCGTGCCCCTGTGCTTCTTGCGCTTGCGGCGCTTGGCTTTTCCAGGCATGCTCGAAAGCCTAGTCAACCCTCGCCGCCGAGCCCCTGCCGGGGGTCGAGCTCCTGTAGGCGAGCCTCAATCGTCCGCTGGTCGGGGTCGAATCCACGGATCGGAACCTCGGCCGGGTAGCCGGAGAGGGCCGCCTCAGGAACGAGCCCGATCAGCTCGGCCGCCACGGCGCGGCCCCCGAACGGGATCGCCAGGCGGCGGATCTCGGCCACCACCGCTCCCAGGGGGACGGCCGCGGGGTCGTGGATGTTGGTCGAGATCTGCACCCGTCCGCCGTCGAGCCCGATCGCAATCGCCCGCACCCCGGGGATGCCTCCCCCCGCTTCGCGCAGGGCCGCGGCGATCTCGCCACCACCCTCCGCCGTGACGCCGGTCAGTTCCACGTTGAACGCCGCCAGCGGCGGGCGCGCCGTGACCAGCACCGCCCCGGCCGTTGGATGGGGCGAAGGCGGCCCGAAGTCCGGCTCGAGCTCCCCCGCCCGCATCCGCTCGCCCAGCGCCTCGACCCCACCGCCGCGGAAGTGGTGGCGCTCGCTGCGCCCGGGGGAGCCGGCGAGCGCGCCGTAGAGGAAGACGGGCAGCCCGAGCGCCCCGAGCGCTGGGCCGAGATTCCGCGCCGCAGCCTCCGCCGCGCCCGCATGATCGGCCTCGAGGTAGACGATCGGCGCAACATCGAGGGCTCCGATCCGCGGGTGGGCGCCCGAATGCTGGTTGAGGTCGATCAGCTCGATCGCGGCTTCGGCACCGGCCACCAGAGCGTCCACCAGGCCGGCCGGCGGCCCGGCGAGCGTCAGCACCGTGCGCCCGTGAATCGCGTCGGAGTGGCAATCGAGCAGCGCGGCCGAGGATGAGAAAGCCTCCTCGAGCGGCCCGAGGACGTCACGGGCCGGCCCCGCGGAGAGGTTCGGGACGGCCAGCAGCGACGATTCGGCGCCGGCGCTCAGAGCAGGAACTCGCCTTCCCGCACGACCAGGGTGCCACCGACCTCGACCGTTGGGCGCATGACCACACAGTCGAGATGGACCGGGACCTGAATCGTTCCCCCGATCGCCGCGGATGCGCCAAAGGCGACGTGCACGGTGCCGAGAATCTTCTCGTCCTCGAGCACGTTGCCGGTCAGCTCGGCCTTCTC
Source organism: Acidobacteriota bacterium (assembly GCA_032122625.1). Lineage (GTDB taxonomy): Bacteria > Actinomycetota > Thermoleophilia > Solirubrobacterales > 70-9 > CAXMST01. The sequence continues at coordinate 7,375 of JAQBGG010000016.1, read as the reverse complement.
GTTGGTGCCGATCCCCAGCTCGGCCACCGTCGTCGCCTCGGCGCCGTGCTCGGTGAGCAGCGCCAGAAGTTGCTCGCCCTCGGGGCCGGTCGCAGTGGCCAGGCGACCGTCGACGACGCTCATGCGGACGGGCTCAGCAGGGATCCCCACCCCGGCGATCGTGCCATCGACGACGAGCGTGCCTTCGCAGCTGCCCTCCAGCGGGGCGATGAAGCCCTCGCCGCAGGGCAGGTTCCCGAACGCGGCGTCGCCGCCGAGCTCGCCCGCGTCGGGGATCGCGGCGCGCCCTTCGAGGCCCAGCTTGAAATCGGTCCCGTTGGCGCAGGTGATCCGGGCCTCGCTGGCGGCGCTGAGCAGATCAGCAACCGCCTGCCCCTTGCGCCGCAGCTCCGGCATGTCGGCGCTCATCACCCGGGCAAGCATCTGCTCGGTGACCCCGGGGAGGGTCGCGATCCGCGCGCCCCCGTCCGACGCCGCCTTGCGGGCCGCGGTGTGCGAAAGCGACTGCACAGTCGGCGCCAGCACTACGTCAGCGGCCCTCATCGCCGCGGCCACGGAGGCGGGAGGCTCGGCGGCGTGCGAGGCCCGCTCGGCCATCAAGGCCAGGACGGCGTCTGCGCCGGCCCGGCCGGCCTCGCCGCGAAACCGCTCGCCGAGACCCAGCGTCGCTGGGTTCGCCACCACGAGCACCTCCTCGCCGTCGCGGACCCGGAGACAATCGTGTACGACCGCCCGCACGGCGGTGGCCAGCTGCTCAGCGTCGGTCATTGGCCTGACCCTACCCCGATCGCTGTCTGGGCGAGCCAGGGCCAGGCGCCGAATCCGTGGTTTCCCGCAACTGATCCCGTGGTCTTGACCGGTTTCACGCCACCTCCAGGGATTTATGGTGGCTCAGGCCATGGACCGCTTCCGCAAAGTGATGGACATCATCGGCCCCACCTTCTGGGCCCTCGCCGGCGGCATAGTGGCGCTTTACGCCTTCGGATTGGTGATGGGCGTCTTCAGCCCCGACGAACTGCTCGGCTGGACGATCGTCGCAGCGGTCCTCGCGGGGCTCGTCGGCTGGCATTCGCACAAGGTCCGAGTCGCAATCAAGGAGCGCGACCCGGAACTGATGCGCACGCTCAACCAGGCCCGCGAGAAGCGCGGCTTCTGACCGACCCCGGCGCCCCGATCCAGCCGCGATCCACGCCGCTAGGATTCCCCGTCCCGCCGGAGTAGCTCAGCTGGTTAGAGCAGCGGAATCATAATCCGCGTGTCGGGAGTTCGAGTCTCTCCTCCGGCATGGTCTAATCCCTGGAAACAAGCGGGTTTCATGACGCTGGCGAGGGATCGCCCGAGCCCGATGTGTCCCCGATGTGTCCCGACTTGGTCGCACCCCACTTCCGACTCCCCGCCGCCGTAAGATCGCTGAATGAGCCCGACCGTCTTTCGCGAGGGGCCTTTCAGGTTCTTCTTCTTCTCGCGCGAGGAGGAGCGACTGCATATCCACGTGCAGTCCGCCGACGGTGAAGCCAAGTTCTGGATTGAGCCTAAGATCGAGCTGGCGAAGAGCTACGGACTGAACGAGCAAGCGCTCGGTCGTGTTGAGAAGATGATCGGAGAAAGGAAGCAGGAGATTCGAGATGCCTGGAGGAGTCACTTCGGGAGTTGAGGTCACGAACATCTCGCAGCACGGCTTTTGGTTGCTGCTCGACGATCGTGAGCTCTTCTTGCCCTTCGAGGAGTTCCCGTGGTTCAAGCGGGCGCCGGTGGAGGCGATCGTCGCGCTTGAGCGGCCACGCCCCTCTCATCTCTACTGGCCGGAACTCGATGTCGATCTCTCCGTCGACTCGATCGAGCATCCGGACCGCTACCCCCTCAAGGCGTCGAGCTAGGGCGTCGGAGGGCCCCGCCACCTGGCCGGCCGGATCATAATCCGCGTGTCGGGAGTTCGAGTCTCTCCTCCGGCATCACGAAGCCCCTGCAAATCGGCTGTTTCTGCATCATCGCACCCGGTGTGCACCCAGCTTGCTCGGACCTACGGAGAGCAACCTTGCCTTTACAGCGGCGCGGAGACCTCGATCTCGGCCAGCAGCGGCGGACTGCCGTGGTCGTTGAGCCAGCCGATTCCGTGCTGGTGCCCGGCGATCGTCAGCTCGTAACGACCGGGCTCGTGCGGGGCCATCAATGCCAGATCTACCGTGACCGCCCTGCCCGGGCCTACGCGGCGCTGCAGGTCGGCGGGCATCGCGCCGAGCTCGTTGACGCGCAGCTCCTCCCAGCCGACGAGCTCCCGCTCCGGCAGCCGCCGCCAGCGCTGCCAGATGCCGACCGCGGCTGGGCCGGTCCCCGGGATCGGCCGCCGCCCTGCGTTGCCGACGCCGACGCCGATCACCGGAGCGCTGCCCGCGACGATCACGCCGGGGATCGCCGCCTCGAGCCGCACCTCGGCGGCACCCGCTCCGACCGCGCTCCCGCCGCCGCGGTCGGAGCTGTGCAGGCGCTTCGTCAGCCGCGGCGGTGTCAGCAGGATCGGCAGCACCTCGCGCCAAAAGGCGCCCGCCGGCCAGAGTGAGCGGCCCCAGTCGAACAGCATCTTCAGCTGGTCGCGGGCGGGCGGGCTCTCGTAGAGCCTGCTGCTGCGCGCATCGTCAGCCCTACCCCAGACCTCCTGGACCCGGCGCACCCGCCGGCGCCAGCGGCGCCCGCGGCCGCCGAGCACCGCCGCCCAGGCGTCGCAGTTGGAGCTGAGCAGCAGCGCCCAGGAACGGGCCAGGTTCATCGAGTCGTCCTCGAACAGCCACGTCTCGGCGCCGCGGCGGTGCGCGGCCACGCGCGGCTCCCACGCCCAGACCGGGTGATCGAGGGTTGCCAGCGCCTCGGCCACCAGCTGCGGGAAGACCGGGTTCTCGAACACGGTCCGTTCGTCGCGGGCGAGCGCGGCGAGCCAGCGCTCCCGGTGCACGACGCTCCAAGCGAGCGAGCCCCAAGCGTTGCCGCACTGATCGAAGATCGGGCCGGCCCCGCGGAAGACCGTGTACTCACGAGGCTCCGGGAAGAAGGCTCCGGGCGGCTGTCTCGAGCGCAGGGAGGGATCGCTCGCGTCGACGTCGACCGAGCCGACCACCAGCCCCGTCACATGCGGATTCCGGCGCAGCGCCCGCAGAACGACCGCGATCCCGTCGGGGCCGACCAGGTCGTCGGAGCCGAGCGTCCAGCAGAATCTCCCGGATGCCTGGCGCATCGTCGCGACCAGGTTCCGGGCCAGTCCCGTGACCTCGGCCGAGCGCCCGTAGCTGATCAGGAAGGGGCAGGCTGCGGCGAGCTCGGCGACCATCTGCTCGGTGCCGTCCTTGGAGGCATCGTCATGGATCGAGATCTCCAGCACTTCGGCGGGCTCGCCGGAGCGCTCGAGGGAGAAGCGAACCGACTCGATCAGCTGCCCAAGGGTCTTGCGACGGCCCTCATGGGTCGGGGCGACGATCGTCAGTTCAGGCGGCACTGCGCGCGGATCGTACGCGCCGGGCGCTGCTGAGGTTGTCGCGGGCGCTGTCAGGGCTTTCCTGGGTGGAGACCGGGCGCCATGCCCAACGAGATACTGGGACGTAGGAGGAGGAAGAAGCTGTGGTTGAGTTCTGATCTGTGCCCGATCACAGGCTTCGCCTGAGATCTGCCTGTGCTTTGGCTCGGGCTCGAGCTGGGCGCCTAGTGGGGGCTCAGGGGCGCCGAGCGCAGTAGCCGAGGCTCTTGAATGGCGCGCGGGCGCCGAGCTGCGGCTCGTAGTTGGCCGCCAACGTCGTCCACTTGCGAGCCGTCTGGGCGCTGGCTCGAGTGATCAGAGCGAAGTCCGTGCTCACCGGGCCGTCGTCGACCAGGGCATCGAAGCCCCCGGAGATGAGCTTGCGACGCTTCGAGCACTTGGCGTCGGCGCTCCGGTTGTCGAAATCGGTGGCGACCCCGCGACCAGCGACCTGCCTGACGCCCAGTCTGGCGCAGATCGCGAACGTCGTCACGGCCGCAGGGTCGGTGTCGAGGTTCGCGTAGGAGACGCTCCAGGACCTCTTCCCCGACCGCCTGCTGGCGAGCAAGCGGCCGTCGATCTCACCGGGCCCGGCGCCGGCCGGAGGAGCGGAGAATCCTCCCCCGATAGCGTTGCGCTTACCCGAGCACCTCGCCTCAAGCGTCGCCACCTCGCCGCCGGGCACCGAACCGCTGCTCCCGGCGACCTTGCTCCGGAGATCCCGCTTGCAGTAAGCGTAGGCCTCGAACGACCCACCCTTGTCGAGCCCGAGCGCCTCGCTGCCTCGGACGGCCAGCGAACTGCGGGTTTCGGGCTCGAGTCGGCTGGCACCGATCTGACTCCGTCGTGGCGGCACCGTGCTGATCTCCGCCGCGAAGCCGACGCCGGTGAGCCGGAAGCCCGACTTGCAAGGAATCGAGAACTCGACATGACCGCCGCTGCTCACCCGCTCGGATCCCTGCTCGGTGCGAGTTTTCCCCGAGGCAACCCCGCCGACAAGCACGATGCAGACCAGCGCCCCCAACATCGGCTCCCACTTAGTGCGCATCGACGCAAGCCTAGCCGTCCTGGACCCGGCGATCACCCCGCAGCAATGCCTGCAACGCGTCCGCACGAGTGTTGGGGGGTTCGACCCCTGTCGATAGGGGGCCATGGACTTCGAGCAGCAGGCGGTCGGCGATGTGTGAGGCACCCGGGACAGGGATGCTCCGCCTCGATCGGGCGGGCCGAAAGCTGCACGGCGTAGTCACCTGCGGCTGCGGGGAGCGCGCGATTCCGATCTCCGGGGCCGCCGACGGCCACCCGGCCCTGGGCATCGACTACGAGCCGCTTCCGAACCTGCGCCCGGCCGGGCTGATCGGCTCAGAGCAGGCGGCGCCTCAGCACCGCCCTCCCGGGCGCCCTTAGCGCCGCAAGCCTCTCGGGTCTCTCCTCCGGCGTCTGTGGAAGTCTGAGTGGCCCGCAGCAGTTCAGCGCCCCTGTCTAGGCGGACTCGGACCGCCGCCCGCGCTTCTCCTCCCGTTCGCGCACCCCCCGTTGGCTCAGTTGGCTCAGGAAGAGGACCAGCAGCCCGACCCCGGAGAGTTCGTAGGCGACGGTGGCGAGCTTTGCCCCGTCTCCCTCGGGGGCGAGATCCCGAAGCCGACCGTCGTCAGCGTCGTGACGCTGAAATAGAAGGAGTCCACGAGGCTCCAGTCCTGATTCAGCGCGTAGAAGACCGTGCCGACGACCAGCAGGCTCCCAACCGCACCGGCCAGTGCCCGAAACTCCGGATCCTCCTTGACGCCGCGAACCATGGTTCGCAGCATCCGGAACCAGGTCACGAGGAGGATCTTTCCAGCTTCGCCAGGTGGACCGCGAGTCCTGCGCTCTTGAGTAACCGGGATGCGGTCCGCTGGTTACCGGAGCGGAGTCTGCAGCAGCTCCACGTCCTTGATCCAGACGGTGCCGCCACCCTCAACGGTGATGTTCAGCTTGAGCAGATCGGGTTGCTGGCCCTTGCGCAGGCGGAACGGGATCTCGTAGCCGGCCCAGTCCGTCGTCCCGGTGACCGTATCGTGGAATCCCTTCGAGAAGAACTCGCCCCCTCCCGGCAGCCGACACCACATCTCGAGGTACGCCCGTTCCTGAACGTTCGCACCTCTGAGCTGCGCCCGGTAGGTCAGCATGCACTGCTCGACCCCGGGATCCGAGATCTCGAAGAGACGGATCGTCCGGGTCTGACCGACCTCGGCGCGCCACCCGCCCGCATCGCTGGTCAATCCGTCCTCGCTGATCGGCTGATCGGCAGGACCGAAGGACCGGAGCTGCTGCTGCGGCCCCGCCGGCTTCGGCTGCCCGAGCCGTGATCTCAATCGTTCCAGCATCTCGACCCCTTCTCGAAGACCACCGCAGGGTAGCCCAAGGGGTCGGGGGCGGCTCGGCTCCGCGGTCGTCGTCGTGAACACGAGGTGGTCGGCCGGCGGCGTCGCCGGGCGGGCCGCTCGCGCGGGCTATCCCGAGCCCAACTCCGCGAGCAGGCGGCGGGCGTAGTAGTCCTCCCAGCCCTCCTCGGGGTCCTCGCGCGTGTAGTCGCGGTCGAGCTCGACGAGCAGCGCGGTCAGCCCGCTGCGCACGGGCTTCTCGCCCAGCATCTCAGCAAGCTCGGAGAGGTTGATCAACCAGTTCGAGTAGAACGACGCCCAATCGGGGTCAGCCCCGTCGGTGATCCGGTAGACCACGTGGTGCGCCTCGCTGACCTCGTGGAGGAGCTCACCGATCCTCTGCGCCCGATCCTGGCCAGAGTGCATCGACGCATGATTGCCGATTCGCGGCGCGCGGGGGGTGGAGATATGAGCGGTCGATATGAGCGGTCCGCGGGTTTCCGTGTGCGCGGCTCTCCGCTGAGCGCCCAGCTATCTAACGCGGGATCTCGCCTCGAGCCGCAGCAGGGGCCCGGGGCCGAATGGAGGGCTGTAGCGGATCCCGAGCCGATCGTAGACGGACGTCCCGATCGCGATATCGGCGAGGTACAGGTCGCCGACCCGCTCTCGCCCCTGATCGGAGGCGAGGCCGCGCTTCGGCAGGGCCAGCGTCATCGTCGCCTCAGCCGCGACCCCGGGCTCGAAGGCGGCACCGCTCTCGAGCTCGAGGCCGCTGGGGACGTCGAGTGCCAGCACCCGTCCGCCCTCTGTGCGCTCGATCAACTCGGCGATCCCCTCACGGGGGGCGCCACGCTGGCTGTATCCGAGCAGCGCGTCGACAAAAAGCTCAGGGTCGGGGAGATCCTCAGCCCCCACCCGGACGGAGACCCCAAGCTCCAGCAGCAGCTCGTATTGCTCCCTCGGTACCTCGGCGAGGACCTCCGGCTCGGTGCCCAGGCGGACCTCTACCTCGGCGCCGGAGCCGGCCAGCCGCCGCGCGCAGACCAGCCCTCCGCCGCCGTTTCCGCCCGGGCCTGAGAGCACCGCGATGCGGCGACCCGCCAAGTCGCCGCCGAGCAGCTCCCTCGCCATCGCCGCGAGGTTGGCGCCGGCGTTCTCCATCATCCGCACCAGGCTGAGCCCAACCTCCACCGCAACGCGATCCACCTCGCGCATCTGGGCGACCGAGATCCAGGTCACGGAGTTGGCGGATGCGCTCGGCAGGGATACGATCGCCGATGGACACTAACCGACGGTGTCGTTCAGCGGATCACCTCGCCGGTTCCAACCGAGACCGAGCCGAGTTCCTGACCCCATGGCTGCCGGGCAGGGTCCCGGCTACCATCCGACCCGTGTCATCAGATCCCCAAGACATCGCGTCCGCCCGAATCCAAGTCCGCTCGGGAGGTTCATCTTGAACGCCATCTCGGAGCTGCTCCAGAAACTCGCGGTGGCCGACGACGTCGGCCCC
>JAQBGG010000015.1:0-6242 GCA_032122625.1 Acidobacteriota bacterium | reverse complement strand
CGCCAGGTAGACGCCCGGCCGGACCAGGACCGGGTCGCCGATCGCGACCTGGCCCAGCATGATCGCGAGGCGATGGCAGATGCGCGGCAGAATCGGTACCGACAGTCCCTGTAGCCGTGCCTTCAGTCTGTACATGGCCTGGGCCAGGAACGCGTCGCTGACCAGCGCCAGGCGCAGCGCCTGCGCGACCAGGTAGAGGTTGCCCGGTTCGCCGCCGCTCTCGCCGCGGTGTTGCAGGTAGACGCGCGCGTCGGCCAGCACGGCGGCGCGAAATCCGGGGTGCTGAGCGCGCCGTTTCGCACGAAAACGCTCGCCCTCTCCGCCTCTGGCCCGGCCGTGTTCGGGGGCCAGGCCAAGCAGTCGTGATCGCATCGGGCCGAAGCTTAGTGCGCGTCACCGTCGCCGAACGCGGTCTGCATCACCTCCGGCCCGATCGCGACCACGCCGGCGATCGTCAGACCGGCGAACGCGGCGTGATCAAGTCGAAGTACTCGGGCGGGCCGACGTAGCCGCGCGCCCGCTCCTCGTCCCAGCCGTCACGGCGGCCGAGTCGGGCCCTCAGCCGGCGAAGCATGCTCCAGCAGCGCGGCTCAGAAGAACGCCCCGCCCCGGTACTCGCCGAAGACCTTGCGCAGGGCGCCGCAGACCTCGCCGATCGAGGCGCCTGCACGCAGGGCCTCCTTGATCGCCGGCAGCATGTTGGTCTCGCCGCGTGCGACATGCTCCACGGCGCCGAGCCCGGCCTCGACCGCGTTCGTGTCGCGGTTCTCCTTCCACCGCTTCAGGCGCGCGACCTGGCGGACCTCGGACTCGGGATCGACCTTGAGGATGTCGACCTCGTCGGGGGTCTCGGTGACGAACTTGTTGACTCCGACGATCACGTCCTGACCGCTCTTGTAGCGCTCGTGGTAGCTGGCGGCCGACTCCTCGATCTCCTTCTGCATGAAGTCGAGTGCCTGGACGGAACCGCCCAGTTCGGCCACCTGCTCCATCAGCTCCTTCGCCCGCAGCTCGATCTCGTCGGTCAATGACTCGACGAAGTAGGAGCCGGCGAAGGGGTCGACCGTCTCCGCCGCCCCCGACTCGTGCGCGAGGACCTGCTGGGTGCGGAGCGCAATTCGGGCCGAGCGCTCGGTTGGCAAGGCCAGCGCCTCGTCGAAGCCGTTGGTGTGCAGGCTCTGGGTGCCGCCGCAGACCGCCGCGAAGCCCTGCAGGGCGACGCGGATGATGTTCACCTCGGGCTGCTGAGCCTGCAGGGTCACCCCGCCGGTCTGGGTGTGGAAGCGGATCATCTGACTACGGGGGCTGTCGGATCCGAAGCGATCGCGAACGATCTCCGCCCACATCCGCCGCACCGCCCGGAACTTCGCAACCTCCTGGAAGACGTTGTTATGGCCGTTAAAAAAGAAGGCGAGTCGCGGCGCGAACTCGTCAATCGTCAGGCCGCGCTCGAGGGCGGCCTCGACGTAGGCGATCGCGTTGGAGAGTGTGAAGGCGACCTCCTGCACGGCCGAGCAGCCCTTCTCGCGGATGTGGTAGCCGCTGATCGAGATCGTGTTCCACCTCGGCGCGTTCTCGGCGCAGTACTCGAAGATGTCGGTCGTCAGCCGCATCGTCGGCTCCGGCGGGTAGATGTAGTTGCCGCGGGCCATGTACTCCTTGAGCACGTCGTTCTGAACGGTGCCGCGAAGATCGGCCGCCTGCACGCCTTGCTCCTCGCCGACCAGTTCGTAGAGCAGCAGCAGCACCGCGGCCGGCGCGTTGATCGTCATCGAGGTGGAGACGTCGGAGAGCGGGATCTCCTCGAAACAGATCCGCATGTCCTCGATCGTGTCGATCGGTACGCCGGTGCGCCCGACCTCGCCCCCGCAGATCGGCTCGTCGGAGTCACGGCCGAGTTGGGTCGGTAGGTCGAAGGCCATCGAAAGCCCGGTGGAGCCGTGCTCGATCAGGTATCGGTAGCGCTCGTTGGTGTCCTCGGGGGAGGAGAAGCCCGCGTACTGGCGCATCGTCCACAGTCGATCGCGGTACATACCCTCATGGATTCCCCGAGTGAATGGGTAGGAGCCGGGCCGGCCGAGGCGCTCCTCGAGGCCCTCGGCGACATCGTCGGCCTCATACAGCGGCTCGATCTCGATCCCGGAATCGGTGATTGTCCGCGGGTCGTCGGGCCCGACCACGGGGGCGATGTAGCGGTGCTCGGTACCGGCGTCCACGGCGACAAGGATAGGGAGTGATCGAGGATTGCCGGCGCAGCAGGGGGATCGACGGGGGTGGAGGAGGATGGCCAGGTTCCCGAGGAGCAATGCGAGGCGCTTGAACGTGGATAGACGAGTGAAGGCACAGGTCGCGGTGGCCGTCGTCGACGGTGCGGGCAACCGCAGTTCGGCGAAGCGGAAGGGGACGCTGAAGGGCCACAGTCGTTAGCGCCTCAGGCCACGCCTCCAGGCGGGTGTACTAGCCTCGCCCGCCGTGAGCGAGTCGATTGCCCAGAGCGTCCGCGGCGGACTGGTTACTGTCCGGCACAAGCTGCGCCGGCGGTTCCGGCTTGGGGTCCGTTGGCTGCTTCGCGCGTGGCTTGATGTCCAGGACACCTGGAGCGGGGCTCGCAATCCCTTGCTGCCGCCGCGGCGGATGAACCTCCCGTCGCAGATCTCGGCGGTCGGCGAGCGGATCGTCGACACGATGATCGAGCTCGGCCCGATGGGCCCGGACGCAGCGGTGCTCGACATCGGCTGTGGGCCCGGCCGGGCGGCCGCGCCGCTGAGCCGCTATCTGGACCCGGATGCGGGCAGCTACGAGGGCTTCGACGTGATGCCCCGCTCGATCGGGTGGTGCACCAAGGCGATCACCCCGCGCCATCCGAGCTTCCACTTCCAGGTCGCCGATCTGCACAACGCCCAGTACAACCCCGGTGGTCGCCAGCGCGCCGACGAGTACGTCTTCCCCTACACCGACGAGGGCTTCGACGCCGCTCTCGCCGCCTCCCTGTTTACCCACCTGCGACCATTTGAGGCGCGCCGCTACCTGCGGGAGGCGGCCCGCGTCCTGCGCCCCGGGGCGCGACTGTTCGGCACCTGGTTCCTGCTCAACGATGAGTCCCGAGCGATGATCGCCGAGGGGCGCGCTCAGATGCCGGGCCTGACCGGCGACGGCAGCCCGATCGAACTGAACCACTTCACCGATGAACGGGGCCACGAGTTCAGCTCCCCTCATGCCGACGTGCCGGAGTTCATGATCGTCGCCGACGAGGAGTTGGTCCGCGAGCTGCACGAGCAGGCCGGCCTGCGGATCGTCTCCGCGCTCTACGGTCACTGGACCGGGCGGCAGAGCGGGCCCGAGCAGCTCGGGCAGGATCTGCTGATCGCCGAGCGGGTCTGAGGTTGCGCCGGCGGCGGAGCGTCTGGGCACGGATGGAGCGATCGGTGGAAGACTCCGCGCGATGAGCGCGTCTCGCAAAGCCCTGATCACCGGCATCACCGGCCAGGACGGCTCCTACCTGGTCGAACACCTGCTGGACCTCGATTACGAGGTCCACGGCATCGTCCGCCGCTCCTCCTCGTTTAACACCGCCCGGATCGATCACCTCTACCACGACCCCCACGAGAAGGGGGTGCGTCTGTTCACCCACTACGGCGACCTCTCCGACCCGGTCAGCCTGACCCACATGATCTATGAGCTGCAGCCGGACGAGATCTACAACCTCGGCGCTCAGTCCCACGTCCAGGTCTCATTCCAGATCCCCGAGTACACGCTCGACATCACCGGCGCCGGCACGCTGCGCGTCCTCGACGCGGTCCGCGAGTCGGGTTCGGAGGCCCGCGTCTACCAGGCCGGCTCCTCGGAGATGTATGGCGCTTCGCCGCCCCCGCAGTCGGAGGACACGCCCTTCTACCCCCGCAGCCCCTATGCGATCTCGAAGCTCGCCGCTCACTGGCTGGCCGTCAACTACCGCGAGGCCTACGGCATGCACGTCTCCAACGGGATCCTCTTCAACCACGAGTCCCCGCGCCGCGGGGAGACCTTCGTAACCCGCAAGATCACCCGCGCCGTCGCCCGGATCCGCGAGGGCCTGCAGGACAAGCTCTATCTCGGCAACCTCGACGCGCAGCGGGACTGGGGCTACGCCCCCGACTTCGTGCGGGCGATGCAGATGATGCTCTCCCAGGATGAGCCTGCGGATTACGTGATCGCCACCGGGGAGATGCACTCCGTGCGTGAGTTCGCCGTTGCCGCTTTCGAGCATGCCGGCCTCGGCGACCACAACGATTACGTCGAGATTGACTCCCGCTACTTCCGCCCGACCGAAGTCGACGCTCTCCGTGGCGACCCCTCGCGGGCCAAGGCTGAACTCGGCTGGGAGCCCGAGGTCAGCTTTGACGAGCTGGTCCGGATCATGGTCGATGCCGACATCGCCGCCCTGGAGGCCCAGCTTCAGGGCAAGGTCACCCGCTACAGCCACGAGGGCACGGGATGAAGGTTGGCGCCCAACCCGATCCCGGCTTCTGGTCTGGGAAGCGCGTCGCCGTGAGTGGCGGCAGCGGCTTTCTGGGCAAGCCCGTGATGAGGATGCTTGCTGAGCTCGGGGCCGAGGCCCGGGCGATCCGCTCGGCCGAGTTCGACCTGCGCGAGAAGGCCGCCGCCGAGCAGGCGGTCGCCGGCGCCGAGGTCGTCATTCACCTTGCCGCCAACGTCGGTGGCATCGGTTTCAACCGCCGCAACCCGGCGCCCCTTGTCTACGACAACCTGACGATGGGCACCAACATCTTCGAGAGTTGCCGCACGGGCGGCGTCGAGAAGCTGGTCGCCGCCTGCTCCGTCTGTGCGTACCCGCTGGAAACCCCGGTGCCGTTCCGCGAGGAGACGATCTGGGATGGCTATCCCGAGCCCTCCAACGCACCCTACGGGCTGGCGAAGAAGATGCTGCTCGTGCTCAGCGATAGCTACCGCCGCCAGTACGGGTTCAACTCCTGCGCGCCCGTGATCGCCAATCTCTATGGGCCCGACGACAACTTCGATCTCGATGACAGCCACGTGATTGCGGCGATGGTCCGCAAGTACTGTGAGGCCGCCGCCGACGGACATCGCGACGTCACCCTGTGGGGCAGCGGCAAGCCATCCCGCGAGTTCCTCTACGTCGACGATGCCGCCCGAGGCCTGATCCTCTGCGCCGAGCGGTTGGATGCATCCGAGCCGGTCAACCTCGGCGTCGGCCGCGAGACGAGGATCCGTGACCTCGCCGAGGCGATCGCCACCGCCGCCGGCTTCGAGGGGGAGACGGTCTGGGATGCCTCGATGCCCGACGGGCAGATGAAGCGCGGGCTCGACGTCTCTCGCGCCCGTGAGCTGGCCGGTTTCGAGGCTGAGGTCGCGCTCGAGGAGGGCATCGATCGCACCGTCAGGTGGTTTCGCGAGAACGAGTTGGCGGAGGCGCCGGTGGGTCCCGCGGGCTGACCGGGTCGTCTCTATAATACCCCCTAGGGGTATGCTAGACTTTCTCTTCAGTAACCGCCGTACTGAGGAGGAGATCGAGATGGAAGCCGCAAGTCACGCTCACCACCACGAGATGCCGACTGAGGGCAGCGCCCTGAATGGCGTCGCCGTGAGCGCCACGTTGCACTGCCTGACCGGCTGCGCGATCGGCGAGATCGCCGGCCTGGCGATCGGAACCGCGCTCGGCTTCTCGACGCTCGGCACGATCGCCCTGGCCGTCGCCCTGGCGTTCCTCTTCGGCTACGCGTTGACGAGCCTGCCGCTGCTGCGAGCGGGGCTGGCGCTGGGCGCCGTGATTCCGATCGCGCTTGCCGCCGACACGCTCTCGATCACGACGATGGAGATTGTTGACAATGCCCTGATGGTCATCATCCCTGGGGCGATGGACGCCGGTCTGGGGGATCTGCTCTTCTGGGGCAGTCTCGCGACCGCGCTGGTGATCGCCTTCGTGCTCACCGTTCCGGTCAACCGCTGGCTGATCACCCGCGGCAGAGGCCACACCGCGATCCATCAGACCGGCATCCACGGCGGGGTGCCGCCGAAGGTCGTCGGCGTGGCGGTCGTGATCGCCGCAATCTTCGGCGCAGCGGTACTCACGGCCGAGGTGGTCGGCGGCGACGATGCCACCGCCGCCGGCCATGCGACCCTCTCGGGAGAGCCCCATGAGTGAAACCGAGACCCGCGGATACAGCAAGGACAAGGAGGCGATCCTCAAGCGCCTGCGACGGCTTGAAGGCCAGGTCCGAGGC
>JAQBGG010000014.1:0-4425 GCA_032122625.1 Acidobacteriota bacterium | reverse complement strand
GGGCTCACAGGGCTTGCGAATGACCTGTGGTGTAGGAGGGGCCCGCGAGCTCACCGCAGGGGCGCTCTCAGCCCCCCAGGACCGCGTCGCAGCCTGCGGCGAGCACCTCGGCCGCCGCGGCAGCGGGCGGAAGGTCGTTCGCGTAGGCGTTGGTCACGTAGAAGGAGACGCTGCCGATGTCGGCGCCCTCGCAACGGTCGGGGTTGTCGTTGATGAAGCCCGTGACGGCGAGGAACTGATCCGCCTGCGGGAGCTTGCCCCATTGGCGCCCGTCGAGGTCATAGGGCGCGCCGGGTGGAACGCCGGGGGTGGCCGAGGCAGGGGTGTTCTCGCCGGCCGCTGGGGCTCCGTCCGGCGTTGTGGCCAGCTGGCCGTCGTCGCCGCATCCGGCCGCCAAAAGCCCGGTCAGCGCGACCATGGCAATGACGGTGGCTAGCCCGATTCTCACTCAACAAATCTAGTTGATGGCGGCCAACCCCCGGACCGACTCAGTCCGCGCTTCCCAAGGCTTGCTCGGAGCTCCGCTGCTTGCTGCGCCCGCGTGCCGTGCCGGCTCGGTCAGGCGCGCCACCGCGGGCATGGTCATACGTAATCAGTGATCTAGACTGCGCGGCGATGGCAGTTGCAGCACGAGCAGAGTTGGCGGCGCCCCCGGGCGAGTGCCGGCGTTGTCGCACGTACTGCGACAAGCTGATCGAGCCGAGCGACTGTCTGAAGATGCGCTGTCCCTATCTGTGGAGCTACATCGACGGGTCCACCGGACGCCGGTTCATGGGTTGCGTGCAGAAGGTCTTCCGTGGTGAGCTCGATGTGCAGCTGTTCGAGGCAGCTGAGCGAAACGGGGGCTTCGGCGGACTGAAGATGACCGGCGAGCCGCTGCCACAGTGTCAGACGCGAGTCGAGCCCTCGCTCGAGGGCGGCGGGCCCGCGCATACCTGCGTCAACCCCGAGTTCTTCGATTGCGTCGAGCCGGACACCGAGTTCGACCTCCGCGACCAGCTCAGCCAACGGCGCGCAGCCTGATCGTCGGCTTCAGCGGTTTGCGAGGCCCTGCTCCCGGAGGCTGCGAGCCTGCCTGACCTCGTTCAAGTCGGCGCCCTTCTTGTCGGGCCCCGGTGTCTCGAGGATCGCCGGCAGGTGCTCGAAGCGCGGCTCGGAGAGGAAGCTCGCGATGCCCTCGGGACCCATCTCACCCTCGCCGACGTTGGCGTGCATGTCTCGGTTCGCTCCGAGCGGCACACGGCTGTCGTTGACATGCAGACACCGGAGGCGGTCCAGGCCGACCGTCGCCTCGTACTCGTCGATCACGGCGCTCAAGTCCAGATCGGCGACGATGTCGTAACCGGAGGCGAAGAGGTGGCAGCAGTCGAGGCAGACGCCGATCCGCTCGCCCGCGCCCGCGGCCTCGACCAAACGGGCGAGCTCATCAAAATCCCGGCCCAGCGGCCCCTGGGTGCCGGCGGTGTTCTCGTAGAGCACCGGGCAGCTCTCCGACTCCGCCAGCGCCTCGAGCACGAGTTCCCCGGAGCGGGCTATGGCCTCCTCAACCGGATCGCCCTTGCGACTGCCGGCGTGCAGGACGACCCCGTCGGCGCCGATCTCGTCCCCGAGGCGGAGAGCGTGGATCAGGGAACGCAGGGATTTCCCCCGGATCTCGTCCTCACGGCTTGCCGTATTGATCAGGTAGACGGCGTGAATCACCGTCGAGCCCAGCCGCGAGGGGCCGAAACCCTCGTTGAAAGCTGCGAGGTCGTCAGCCTTGTGGTTGGTCGGGCGCCACATCCTCGGGCTCTGGTGAAATATCTGGATCGCGTCGCATTCGCGCTCAACGCCGCGGGTCACGGCGTTCTGCACGCCGCCCGCTGTGGAAACATGCGCGCCGATTAGCATTTGGGGCCGGGTTTCTCGCATGGGTAAGCCATATTGGGCACCCTACCGGGCCAGCGACTTTCACCGCGGATTCGGCCTGATTCGGGCCGATTTAGGGGGGTTTGGGCAGCGAGAGCGGTCCGCTGCCCAAACGATCCCCGGGGCGGGGACGTCACCCGCTCACGCCCATCGAGCCCGAGTCCCCGTGGCTGCCGCTGTTTGACCACATCAGCCGGAGCCGCCGCCGGTAGACGCGGCCACCCGCCGGTTTCTCCTTGACGGGTAAGGCCCGCGGTCGCTTGCCGGGGCTGGCCCCGAGCGATATCCAAAATGGAGAGCGGGCCGTCCGGCGAACTCCGCTCCGGTGGTAATCGAGGGCGGGTCGGCGTAGGGTGGGCCGTGATGCTCAAGCGGTAGCGCCTAAGCGGCGCAGGGCGACGCGCTCCCGCGGGCCTTCGCTGACCTGCGGTGCACCACGACCGGGCTAGCGGCCTCCGCTGCTTCGTGTCTTCTAGGAGTAGTCTGGAGACCGAAGTCCAGAGTGAGCGTGGCAAGGAGGCTGAGGATGAACTCGAGACCGAAGCGGGACTCACCACGGTTGAGGCGCAGCGCGGCAGGGCTTTCGATGTTGGCGCTTGCTGCAGCGGCGCTCTATCCGGCCGCGTCGCAAGCAACGGTCACGTTCGGCAGCGATCTCAGCTTGCCGCCAACCTCCACCTCTCTCAACTGTGTGCTCTCCACACCGCCCTGCACGCACCTGGGCGGTGGCGTTCACGATGGGAACGCTTTTCCAGCGGAGTCGCCTGTCAGTGGCGTCGTCGTCAGCTTCGGGCTCAAGACCGGCGTGCTCAGCGGTGCGAACGACACTGTGACCTTCCGGCTGATCCGTCCGGATACTGAGTTCGGAGGCGCTGCAGTAGGTGTCGCCACCGGGCCGACCGTCGCGGTTCACGAGCCGGGCGTCTATTCATTTCCCGCGAATCTGCCAGTGAAGATCGGCAATTCCATGGGGATCGACACGACCTCGACGAGGGCGATCTCGGACCCCGACACTCCTGGAGCCTGCTTCGAGGGCTCTTACTTCCTCACGTATCACCCCGTCCTGGCCAACGGCGGGCCGTTCCAGGCGCCCGACTCCAACAGCGTTTGCGAGTTGCTCGTCAACGCCGTCGTCGAGCCGAGCAATGCTTTCAGGGTCGCCAATGGGAAGCGCAACAGGAAGAAGGGCACGGCCGCCCTGCTTGTCGACGTCGCGAACCCGGGCAAGCTGACCCTCGCGGGAAGGGGCGTCAAGGCTGCCACCAAGAGCGTCGGTGCGGCCGACCTGACAACGCTGCTGATCAGGGCCACGGGGAAGAAGAAGAGGAGGCTGAACAGGACCGGCAAAGTCAAGCTCACGGCCAAGGTCACCTACAGGCCTATGGGTGGCGCTCCGAGCACGCAGTCACGAAAGCTGAAACTCAAGAAGCGATAGCTGGCCCCACCCGCGGCGTTCCCTTCTCCTCGGCAGCGGACGGCCGCCATAGGATTTTGAAAACGACCCGATCCTCCTCGCGTGAAGCAGCCGCTCTTATGGGCCCATCCTAGCCCTTCCTACGCCAACCGTGGAGGCGCTGGTGCCGTTGCTGATGCAACCTTCTTCCTCGTTGCTTCGGCCCGCTCTCCGCCCCCTGACAGGTTCTTGAGCGAGACGGCCACCGCTGGGAACATCAAAGCGAGAAATGACCCCGTGCACGGCCGCTCACCGGACCCTCCCGCCAGCAAGCCTGGCCTCCGGCCGTTACCTGCGTGCGACCAAGCTCAAGACCGCGGACCCGGCCGGGACCGAGTTCGAGGCGAGCCATCCGCTCTACCGCTTCTGTCAGCGCAGGTGCGCGAAGCGGGCCGAGAGCCGGCGTCGGCGTCGTAGGGGCTCATGACTGACCTGGGACGAGCATCCATCAGGCCCCGAACCGACGGAGGACGCCCCAAGAGCGCCCTCCGCGCTCCGGTTTTCGGTCTCCGGCTAGCAGGCTGCGGTCAGGGCGTGGTCGCCCGCAAGCCTCCTCGTCTACGGGGCCGCGCAGACGGCATACGCATAGAACTGAATGTCGCCGGTGTTGCTGTTGTTGACGTCTCGATTCGTGTACCTGGCCTGCCAGGCAATGGGCACTCCCTCGTCCACAAAGTTGCCGCCGGTGATCGGGACGGAACCCGTCATGTCGAAGTCGAGTGTGCCCCCATTGAAGGGAACGCCGCCACCGCCCACAGCACGCTCGCCCGGTTCACAGGACGCGGTGGCCTCCCCCGCGCTGTCAGCCGCGACCGTCGTCAGAGCGCTGATCCGGCGCGTGACGTCGGTTGCGCCGTTCGCGCCGGGATTGCCCTTCGGGCCTTGATCACCCTTCGGCCCCGCCGGGATGCCCTTGACCGCCCTGTTCGCCTGCTTTTTGGAGATCTCTTTGACCTGCTTCTTCTCCTGCTTGTTGAGGGCAGTGACCGCCACCCCCGCGACCGCTCCGCCGCCAAGTGCCGCCACCAGGGCGACAACGGCGACGAGCAGCGCAGGCGAGGGCT
>JAQBGG010000013.1:0-3381 GCA_032122625.1 Acidobacteriota bacterium | reverse complement strand
ACGAGAAACGCATTGGTCAAGGCGTTTGAAAGCGCGCCCGACAGGATTCGAACCTGTGACGTTCGGTTTCGTAGTTGCCGCGGATCGCGTCGCTGAGGGGTTCTTGGGTACGCCTCGATCCTCTTCACTCGCCTGAGATGCTCTGACCTGGACCGCGTAGGCCCCGCCGGAGGCGATCCAGCAGGACGTCGAAGGTTTCCAGCTGGTCATCGCGGCCGACCAGCAGTGGTGGACGAGCGCCTGCATTTGGCGTGTAAGGGTTGTCGTGGGGCCTCACGGAGCGGAGCTTATCGATCTATTCCGGGTTTATCAAAGTCAGCAAAGATCGGAATAGCTTGATAAGGAGGGCGTCCGAGCACCGACACCGCAGGGGGGTTGGCAAGAACCACCCCCAGCGGGCGCTGATCTCAAGAGCCGCGCCAAGGGATCGCCCCCGCTCAGTTGCCCCGGGAACCACTCAGAGTTGCGGCGTCAAGCAAGGCTTCGACCTGCGTGAGTTGCGAGTCGGCGCCGGTCTCGGTATCGATCGCTGCCTGCTGGTTGGGAGCGACTTCATCAAGCGGCTCGAAGCTGCCAAGCTGGCGTCCGACCACCGTTACGTCGGCGTCGGAGACCCGCTCCGGATCCGCCTCGCGAGCACGAGCGCGGGCGATTAGAACCTCGTCCGGCGCCTCGCATCGGGCGAAGAGAAGGGGGAGGTCGGTACCGCCGCCGCGAAGGCCCTCCCGGAACGCATCGCGATCGGCGCGACTGCGACCGGTGGCTTCGACGATCACCCCGCCGGCCGACTCGAGCTCAGCCGCCGCGGCGGCACCGAGCCGGTGATAGGTGCGTCGGTTGAACTCGAGGCTGTAGTGCTCGGCGGCGGCGCGTTCGGTGGGCTGCAGCCCGGCGAGGCTCTTGCGCGTCGTATCGGCATCGACCACCGCTAGGCCCGAGACTTCTGAGAGGGCCCTCGCCAGGGTGGTCTTGCCGCTGGCCGCAAGACCGCAGACGAACAGCACGAACGGCAGTCGAGCGCGCCAGGCGAGGCGATGACCGAGCGCGTGCAACTCGGCCGCCCGCCGGTGTCCCGCCGCTTGGTCGGGGCCCAGCAGAGCGACCTTCGCCCGGACCCAGGCTCGGTAGGAGGCGAGAAAGGCGAGCAGCCGTCGATCGCCGGGGTCGCCGCCGGCCGCGCGGTAGGCGTTCTCGAGGCGGTCGCCAGCGTCGCTGGCGCCCAGCCGTTCGAGGTCCATCACGAGGAAGGCAAGATCCGCGGCGACATCGATCTCACGCAGCCCGGGATCGAACTCGACGCAGTCGTAGACCTGGATTGGATCCGTGAGGAGAACATGCTCGGCGCGCAGATCGCCGTGGCCGTCGCGGGCGCGACCGGCAGCTGCCCGCCGCCGCAAGACGGCCTCGCCTCCGCCGTCTAGAAACGCCTCGGTGAATCGTTCCGCGGCGTCGAGCCGTGGGGGAGGAATCGCATCCCCGGCCTGAGCCCGCAGGGTCTCGTGGTTCTCCTTCAGTGCCGCGATCAGGCTGGGGACGGTGGCCGCCGCGTCCTCCGGGGGGTCGGCATCGTCGTGGAAGGCCGCCAACCGCCCGCCAACCGCACAGATCTCCTCGCCCCGCAGAGCCCCCTCGATGATCACCCGCTCGAGTGTCCGCTCTTGCGGGATGGCCCTCATCTCGACCGCGTACTCGACGGCCCCCGGGTGGTCCTCGTCGGCGAGCGCGTAGGACGCCATTTCCCCCACGCCTTCAGCCCGATCCTCGACGATCGATCGTACGCCGAGGTAATAGTCGGGCGCCAGGCGCCGGTTGAGGCGGACCTCCTCGCGGCACATCTTGTGGCGTCGCCCGAGGCTGCTGTAATCGAGAAAGGGCAGCTTCAGGGGCTTCTTCAGCTTGTAGGCGAGGTGGCCGGCAATGAATACCCAGGAGATGTGGGTCTCCCGCAGCTCGACCTTCGTCGGGCCGTGGTCGTAGAAGCCGGGATCGCCCATTGCCGCGAGCAGAGCAGTCGGCTCGATGTGTCGTTGATCTGCCACCCCCGAAGAAAAGCACTCGCAACGCCTGACGGGTCCGCACCAACTACGGAGCCGGACGCGTGCTCAGGGCGGATGGAGCCCAGAGCCGAACGGCCGACTCTCAGAAGCGAAGGACCGCCGCAGCGCCGCCCGCGTCGGCGAGCAGCGCCGAGTCCTCGGGTGAAAGCATGGTGATCTCGGCACCCAGCTCGATCGCACGCTCGACCGATCGTTCGAGGAGCATCGCCGGGGAGGGGTCGCCGAGGGCCTCGCGGGTAGCCGGGGCGAGATCGCGGGGAGGGTCAGCGCCGGCAGCCAGGATGAGGTGCTCGACGCGACCCTGAACCAGGCAGTCGAGGACGTCCGACCAACCGGCCGCGCCGCGTTCGCCGGCGGCGGCCGCATCGGTCGCCAGCGTCGCCAGCTCTTGTCCGTGACGTCGCCAGAGCTCGCTCAGCTCGGTCTCGAGATGCTCGGCGACTGCTGCGGGCTCGGCCCCGAGCAGGTTGCCGGTAACGGTGGCCGCGACACGCTGGAGGACCTCATCGGGCAGGTCCTCGGCAAAGCGCGTGGCAACCTGACCCTCGCTGATCAGCAGCACCCGATCCCAGCCGAGCTCCGCCAGCCGCCCCCCGGTTGCCGCCGCGGCCGCCCGCAGGAATCGATCGCGCCACTCCTCGACGCGATCCCTGTAGGCCTCGACGTTCGTCGCCGTCTGCTGGCCGCGGGCGGGGTTCGAGGCAGCGTAGGCGGCGTACTCCCGCCAATCCCCGAGCTCGAGCTCATAGGTCGAGCGTTCCGGCTCCGAGACCCTTCCGGCCTCCCAATGAAGGAGGCGGACTACGTCGCCGCCGACGAGCACGAGGCCCGTCGGCCGCCCGCGGTCGGCGACATCGACGAGCGGTGAGACGAACGGCCTCGAATCCCAGATCACGTGGTTCTCCCGTGGCGGGAGCTGTAGCGAGAGCCGGTGGTCGAGTCCACCACCCGGCGCGATGAACCAGGCGAGCCCACGGGCCCGCTTGGCGGGGCCGAGGGCGATCACCTCATCCTCGATCCGGTCGCTGAGCTCTCGCAGTGCGAGGCGTTCCTCCCGCGGGCCATCCTCGTCGAGTCGCCGGGCCAGACCCCGCATCCCGTTGCGCAACTCGACCAGCCAGGCGGGCGTCTGGCTTGCGTTGGCCGGCTCCCGGGGGTCGGTGCGCAGGTAGAGGCTGAGGACGGGGCCGACGTCGTCGGCCACCGCGAGTTTCTGGAGCAGCTCCGAGATGGCGTTCAAGATGAACCTCCCGAGCGGACTTGGATTCGGGCGGACGCGATGTCTTGGGGATCTGATGACACGGGTCGGATGGTAGCCGGGACC
>JAQBGG010000012.1:0-3298 GCA_032122625.1 Acidobacteriota bacterium | reverse complement strand
CAGGTCGGCGAGCCGACGGCAGGCACGGCCGACGCGCTCGTCTCGGGGTCCGGTCGGAGTTCGTTCTGGGGGTCTGCCCTGAGCGCGTTCGGCGAGGATCCGGTCCGCGGAATCGGAGCCGGCGGGTTCGAGACCCACTGGAACATCAACGGCGAGTTGGGGGTCCCGGCGCGAAACGCTCACTCGGCCGAGCTCGAGACGCTTGCCGAGCTTGGCCTGCCGGGCGGCGCGGCGCTGCTGGCCGCCCTCGGGCTGGGTGCGTTCGGGGCTTGGTCGCTGCTGCGCGCGGAGACCGAACGGGTACGCGCGGCCTCGGCCGCTGTCGCCGGCGTCTTCGTCGCGGGCCTGGTCGCGATCGGGATCGATTGGACCTGGGAGCTGCCGGCGGCATTGGCACCTTTCGTGATCAGCCTGGCGCTGCTCTGCGGTTCCGGGTTGCTGGCACCGGGCGCAGCCCAGGGCTCGCTGCTGGTCGACTCGCGGATGGCCGGCTATGAACCGCTCGACGCTCCCACCTCGCCGCCCCCGTGGGTGATTCGGGTTGGGATCGGGGCCGCCGCTGTGGTCGCGATCTGGGCCGGGCTCCTGCTCGCGCTCACCGCGATCCAACTCGACCGCAGCGCGGACCGACTCGCCAGGGGCGATCTCAGCGGCGCGGCGGAGGCAGCCCGGGTCGCGGCCCGGGTCGAGCCCTGGAGCCCAGAGCCCTTCCTGCGCCTGGCCGAGATCGAGCAGACCGCGTCGAATCTGGAGGCTGCCCGGCGGCGAGCCGAGGAGGCCGTCCGCCTTGCGCCGGACGATTTCCGGCCCTGGCTGCTGCTTGGGCAGATCCAAAACGCGCTCGGCAACCCGGTGGCGGCAGCCGCCTACACGGCCAAGGCGCGGGAGCTGGCACCGGCGGTGCTCGCGCGGCCAGGTGTGTTCCCCCTCTCCTGAGTGCATCCTGCGTTTCTCGCGAAAGTCACCTGCGCGGGCTATCCTCCGTTCCGACGAGCTTGCAGTTAGTCAAGCCAGGGACGTGAACCACAGGTCATGAATGAGGTCGCCAGTCAGTCCGCCGTAGCCGACGGCCGCGCCGAGGCGCGGCCGTTGAATGCTGCCGCGAGGGCCGCTGATGACGTGATGGCACGTTCGGCATCGCGGCGCCGCTGGTGGCGGGATGCCCGCCGTCGCCGGATGCTCGCCGTGGCTGATCTCGCCGCGGTGACGGTAGCCGCCGCTGTCACGGCCGCCTTCGTCGGCAGCCTCTGGCCTTTTGCCTTCCTGCCGCTGTGGCTACCGATCGCCAAGTTCTTTGGCCTCTACGATCGCGATCACCGCGCCCTTCGGCATCTGACGGCGGATGAGGTGCCGGTGATCATCGCCTGGGCGGCGACGATCACGGCCCTGCTCGCACTGCTTCTGCCGCTGACGTCGGCCGGCGCCTTGGGAACGGTGGCGGCGGTGGCGCACGTCGCCCTAGTCGCCCTCGCCGCGGTGGTCACCCGTTCGTTGGCTCGCCGACTGTGGTGGATCTGGACCCCCCCGGAGCATGTCGCGATGATCGGCGACGGCGACGCGCTGGAGTCGATGCGCCGCAAGTTCGGGCTCTTTCGCGATATGCACTTCGAGCTCTCGAGTGAGCGTCCCGTCGACGAGCTCGGCAGCGGCCAGGACCGAACCCGCGCCTTGCTCGAGATTGCCTCCGGCGTCGACCGGATTGTGGTCGCCTCAGGTGATGTCGATACCGGCCTGATCTCGGAGTTGAACTCGATCTGCCGAAAGCGCCAGGTCAAGCTCAGCGTCGTCTCTCCACTGAGGGGGCGAGCCTTGCCGTCGCTGCAGATCGCGCAGCTGGCCGATCTCCCGATCCTCGAGTACAACACCTGGGACCTGTCCCGCTCATCGCTGGTCATCAAGCGCACCTTCGACATCTGCGTCTCGGTGCTTGGGCTGCTGCTCCTCGCGCCTTTCTTGCCGATCATCGCGATCGCGATCAAGCTCGACAGTCCGGGGCCGATCTTCTTCTCGCAGGTTCGCGCCGGGCTTGGCGGCAGGCCCTTCCGGATGTACAAGTTCCGGACGATGCGCGTCGACGCCGAGGAGATGCTCGACGAGGTTATTCGGATCGACGAGCTCGAGGATCCGATGTTCAAGCTTCGGCAGGACCCGCGCGTGACAAAGGTCGGTCGTCTGCTGCGCCGGATCTCGGTCGATGAGGTCCCGCAGCTGTTTAACGTGCTGGTCGGTGAGATGGGCATTGTCGGGCCGCGGCCCGAGCAGGTGGAGATCGTCGAGCGTTACTCACCCGAGGATCGATTCCGGCTGACGGTCAAGCCGGGAATAACCGGTCCGATGCAGGTCTTCGGCCGCGGTGAGCTGACCTTCTCCGAGCGGCTCGCGGTCGAGCTCGAGTACGTCGAGAACCCTTCGCTTGCCCGCGACGTCCGGATCGTCCTGCACACGGTGCCCGCGGTGATCCGCGGTACCGGAGCGTTCTGAGGGAGGCCACGGTCATCGTCCCCTCGCGAGGCCCTGCCTCGCGGTTGCGGCGGTTGCTCGACTCGCTGGCGGATCAGTCGGTCGAGCACGAGACTCTGGTCGTCGACAACGCCTCGCCCGGGGCCGAGGTCAGCGCGCTCTGCGACCGTTATGACTTCGCCCGCGCGATCCGGCTCGAGCACAACGGCGGCTATAGCGCGCCCGTGAATCTCGCCGCCGGGCAGGCGTCGGGTGAGCGCCTGGTGCTGCTCAACGACGATTGCGTCTGCGAGCGGCTGTTCGTGGAGCGGATCAGCGAGCCGATTGATCCCGGGGAGGGGGTCGTGATGGTGGCGGGGGTGCTGCGGGATCAGACCGATCCGGGCTTGATCGACACGGCCGGCATGCAGCTTGACCGCACCCTGCTCGTCTACGACTACCTGAACGGGATGCCACTTCAGACCGTCGACGATGCGCCCGATCCGATCGGGCCCTCGGCCGCCGCAGCGGCCTTCGATCGGCGGGCCTTCCTCGATGTGGGCGGCTTCGACGAGCAGCTCTTCGCCTACTGGGAGGACGTTGATCTGGTCCTGCGACTGGTTGCCGAGGGCGGCCGTTGCCTGCTCGCCCGCGAGGCCATCGGGACCCACGAGCACTCCGCCACGCTCGGCTCGGGCTCCAGCGCGAAGAACGAGCTGATGGGATTCGGCCGCGGCTACGTCCTGCGGAAATGGCGGGTGCTGACCCCGCGAAGCGCCGCTGGGGTGCTCGCCCGTGAACTGACCCTGGTGGTCGGTCAGGCGGCAATCGATCGCAACCTCAGCGGGCTGCCCGCCAG
>JAQBGG010000011.1:0-8456 GCA_032122625.1 Acidobacteriota bacterium | reverse complement strand
CTCGGTGCGGTGGACGAGGATGCGGATCTTGTCCGATGGGCTCTCGGCAGCCGCATGCAAGGGCGCCCGAAATTCCTGCCCGCCGATAATTTCGGGCGTCGGCGTCTCCGTCGTCTCCGCCAGCACGAAGCTCGCCTCGCCAGGACGAGCCGCCTTGAGCTGCGCCACCATCTTCATCCGGTTCGCGCCGTCGTCGAAGTAGATGCCGAGAGTCTCGCCATAGGCGCGAAGCTGGGCAATCGTCGCCTGCTTGAAATTGATCCGCTCGGCCATGGGCCGTTCTCCTCGCTCAGGTCAGGGTGACGCCGGCCTCGCCGACAACCACCCACTTCAGGCCGGACGAGACCAGCACGAGGTTCTCGTTGACCGCATTGAAGGACGCCGAAGTGGCCGCCGTGCCGCCGACGACGTTGGTCAGTGCCAGCGTCACGGCGTTGGTCGATGTCGTCGCCACCATCTCGATGACCCTCGTGATGCCGGCTCGCGTCGGCACCGCCAGCGTGACCGCATAGGTGCTCGACGCCGGCCCAGTGATCCGCACATGCTGCGCATCGAGGTCGATGGCACCGGCCGCGGTGATGCTCTGCACCCGGGCCGACTTGTCGAGGTCCGCGACTTCGGTCGACGTCAGATTGAAGACGCCGCGGTCGGCAAGCGTCTCGGCCGTCCGGGCGATCTCCTCGAGTGAGCCGGTGCGGATGAACGGCACGCCCTTGCGGGCGGTCGCGGCGTCTGGATAGGCGTAGGACATTCAGGATCTCCTCGTGGAAGGGCGGGGCGGCCATTGCCCTGGCCGCCCCATCGGGTGTCCCGACTCAGCTGAACTCCGGCCCTTGCCGGATTGCCAGCCAGCCGAACAGCTTGGCCGATTCCGACGCCGTCGCCGTCACGGTGAACCCGTGGCTCGCCGAGCCGGCGGCGCCGATGTAGGGCTGGATGCCGTTCGCCGGGGTCAGCGACGCCGTCGCCAGAATGATCGTCCAGTTGCCCAGCTCGGCCTGCACCGCCACCGCCGCGACGTTGGCGGTGAGCACGCTATTGCCGCCCGACGGGTCGAGCAGGTCGACGTTCTCCGAGCCGAAGGCGCCGGTCTGGTCGAGCACGTCGAACACGATGTACCCAGCGGCATCGCCCCCGGCCCAGGTGCCCGAGGTGAGGTGGACCTCGCGCACCGTCGTCCTGACGCCGGTGTTGGTGGCACCCTGGATACGGTCACCCGGCATGATCTGGTAGGTGCCGCCCGAGGTGAACGCCATCACCCGGCCGCGGTGCCAGATGTCCAGCATGTCGCCGTCGGTGTAATTCCACATGAACACGACATCGGGGATGAACCCGAGCTGGATGTTCACGGCTGCGCCCGTGCCGAGGAACCGGCCCGTGCGGATTGCGGGATTGCTCATGGATCAGTCCTTCCTCACAGCGCCGTGGCGGCGCACTCGAGCCGCGCGAGCCAGGTCTGATTCAGGATCAGGCTCGTGTGCCACATCTTCCAGCCGACGCAGCCACGCTGCCCGAGCGGGTCGGACTTGCTGGATACGTTGGGCCGCATGATGGATGGCGTGATCGATCCTTGACCGCGCAGCGGCACGAGGCCCCACGATTCCTTGCCGAAGCAGAGAACCGGGTAGACGTCGGCGGAGGTGCCACCAGTGGAGACCATCGAGCCAGCCGTGCCGCCGGCGTCACTGAACGGCTCCAGGTCCGGGCTGGTCAGAAAGCGGAACTCCTCGCACGTACCGATCTCGTGCTGGCTGATCGTCCGCCGCGAGCCGTATTCGGCGACCGGCGTGAACTTCGGCAGGTCGCGGATGTCCGCCTCGAGGTCGGTGTGGCAGACCGCGATCCAAGCCGCCTCGACCGGCACGGTCTTGAAGTTCACCGATCCGTCCAGGACGGCAGTGACCTTCATGGCCTTCTGGGCCTTCAGGTTGCGAGCGATGGCCCGCAGCTTGGCGAGCGAGATCGGCGTGTTGACGGCATTGCGGGCCGTCCCGTTGGAGTAGTGGACATTGGTTCCGGCGCGCAGCACGCCCCAATTCAGCGCCTCCTGCGTCCGCCCGATGTTCTCGCCGCACTGCTGCGAGGCGTCGTTCAGGACAGGATCTTCGTGCGTGTCCTCGATCTGGTCGGTGATCGTCACGACCATGCCGTACTGCTGGAGCGTCGCGCCCACGTCCTCGTATGAGAACTGGGTCGCGGTCGGCGTGACACCCTCCTGCATCGGCGTGGTCGCGGCGGTGAACACCTTGGGCCGGCGGAAGCGGATGGTCTGCGTCTTGTTCGCCGGCATCGGCCGGATCAGCGGCCCGGTCTTCTCCAGGACCATGACCGGCCCGGCGTGCATGAGCATCTTGCGTTCGGCATAGACGTTGGTTCGCGGGGAGACCCCAGGGTCTCCATAACGGGTCATGGCCATGGGCTAGGCCCTTGTAGCTACATGCCCATGCGCTCGTAATACGCCCATGCTGCCTTTTCGTCGTCCGGGATGCCGTTGACGGCGGCTGCCGGCGCTGTCGCGCGAATTGGTTGGGCGCTCAGGCGCTGACTCTGCCGGCGAGCCGACAGAGGGGCACTTGATTGCGGGGTGGCCGTCGAGACGGCCGGCGGGTGCGGGGCTTCTGCGCCTGTCCGGGCGTCGTGGATGGCCTGGCGGAAGCGGCCGATGACGTCGGCGGCCTCGGCGGGGTCCACGATCTTCGCGACATTGCGCTGGAAAGCCTCCTGCATGTGACGTGGCTGATTCGATACCCAGGTGTTCAAGCTCTCGCGGTGCTCGTCGAGGAACTCGTGCCATCCCGGCGACATGCTTTCGAGCACGTCTTCCATGGCATAGGCATGGTTGTTGGCGCGGTGCTCCTGCAGGCTCGCGAGCTCGCGCTCGAGCTGCGTGTTCTTGGCTGCGAGCTGCCCGTAGCTTTCGCCGAGCGCGGCCTGCATCGCGTCGGCGATCTCCGGGTAGTCGATGGCCAAGGTTTCCCACGCCTTGCCTGTCGGCAGCGGCGGCGGCGCAGGATCGGCGCCGTTGCCCTTGCTCGCTGGCGGTGCGGCCGGCTGCTGCGCCCGGAGCTCGGCGATCTGGCGGTTGAGTGCGCTGATGCGGCCGACATTCGAGCGCGAGCCATGCTCCAGCGACCGATAGGCCGCGAGCTGCGCCTCGCTGGCGCCGGCCCAAATGTCCTCTGGCTCCGGCTCTGGTACCGGCTTCGTGCCGGCCTCCGGCTCTGCCGCAGGCTCGGTGCCTCCCTCCGCGGCCTCCATCTCGGCCCACAGCAAGGCGCCGTCGTCCTCGGGCTCGGGCTCTACTGGAGGCGCGGTCGGCACGGCGGCGGGATCAGCCATCCGGGTCACCCAGCACGGTGATGGCCGCGTCCGATTTCGGCAGATGCTGCATCTGGCGCACCGCCCCGAGGTAACCGCGCCACCAGCTCACCATTGCCTCGCTCATGTCCGGTTGTTCGAGTGCGTCGCGCCCGTGCTCTACCCCAGCCTTGAGCCAGCGATCGATCGCCCGCCACGTCGGCGACGCGGTATCGATGTCCTGCGAGTAGCGCGGCTCCTGGCTCATGCTGCTGTCAGCGAGTGGACGAAGGTCCAGTTGTTCCGCCATTCGAGGAACCGAGGCGGATGTGCGTCGTAGACCGGGATGGCGGTTCCCGCCGTCACGGTAGGCGTGCCCTCGCCGAACCAGTAGAAGCCGTCACCGTCAACGGCGTCGGGGATCACCTCGATGAGCTGCGTACCTGCCGGCACCACTACCGCCGTGGTCCCGACGGTGATGAGTTGCGAGCCGATGGGCTCGCCGGGAATCTGCGCCACGTTGGCTCGGCCGCTCTGCACGGTCGCCGTCTGGGCGAGGCCCTTGTAGTAGACGAGTCGCCATGTCGCCATCAGAAGGTGCCCCCGCCCGTCGGCCCGATTTGCCCTGTCACTGCCGTCTCCACAGCGAGCTTGCGCTCGTCACTCTGCCGGTCTGCATCGCTGTTGGCGAGCTGTGCGCGCAGCTTCTCTACATCAATGTTCCGCTGTTCAGCAAGTTTCATCATCTGCGTCTCGCGATCCATCTCGGCCACCTTCAGCCGCGTCTGCGATTCGAGCTGCGCCAGTTGCAGGCTCGCCTCGGCCTTGAGCACATCGGGATCGGGCGGCGGCGGCTGGCTTGCCGCCTTCGCAATATCCTGCTCGATCTCCTCGTCCGTCTTCACGATCTCGTCCGGGTCGATCATGTGCGTCTGAACGAGGCGGCGATAGAGTGCCGGCGACTTGGTCAACGGCCCGAGTACCGGGTGAGCCGTGAAGTTGGCCGCCATCGCCATCAGGCTCGAGGATTGCAACTCGCGGAGCAGCAGCACGGACGAGCCGCGCGCCTTGACCTCGAAATCGCCCTTGATGTCCTCGCGGTCGCTGAACTGCATGTTCCAGTCGTAGATGCGGCGGATGCTCGGCACCGCCACCTGGTCGTCCCAATTCTTCACGGCGCCGCGGAACATCACGTTCGCCGAGTTCATCAGCAGGCTCATACCGCCGAAGGTCGAGTTCTGCGCCGCCCTGACACCCTGCTCGCCCTGGGCAAGCATCGGCAGCATCGTCTCCTCGTCGATGATCTGCCGGCACATCTCGATGATGTTCGCGAGCTCGGCCTGGTGCATGTCGATGTTGAAAATCTCGAACGGCCGCTGGTTCGGGCTCGATCCCGTCTTGCGCCGCCAGACCTTGTGCGGCTTGAGATCGTAGTCGCCATCCACCGGCTCGACCGCCACCGTGTCGATCACGACCTGCGGCCCGGTGCCGAGGCGGCCGTTGTCCATCATCATGCGCCACGCGGCGTTCATCGCCTTCTGCGTGTCGCGCATCCAGTGCGGCACCCCGAAGCCCCAGATCGCTGCATCGTCCTGCTCGAAGGTGTAGACCGAGTAGATCGGGTCGGCCCGGTCCATCGGGTAGGCGCCGAAATAGAGCAGCTCGCCCTGGCTGAACCAGATCGTCGCGTAGGGGTCGACCAACGGATCAGAAAGGTCCCCGAACGCCTCTCCCATGCCGTAGAGGCTGGCCATATCGCGACACAGCGCCTGGTCGATCGGGCCATGGTACTCCCAGACGTGATAGCGCTGCACCGAGGGATCGACGTGCGTGCCGACCGCCGAGCGCATGTCCGTCAGGTAGGTTGGCGTCGACCCCTTTGGCTCCTCCTGCAACAGCCGACGCACCGCATGCGTGTCGAAGCCGGGCCGCCCGGCCAGCTTCCGCACCTGCTTTTTGTTCATCAGGTGGCGCTCGTAGACGCCCTGGCTCTCCTCGATGCAGCGGGCGTCCGGGTCGGGGAAGAAGCCCCACGGGTCGACGCGGCTGAAACCGGGCCGCGGCGGGCCCCGCGCCTCTAGGGCATGCCCCGTACCGCCGCTGTCCATTGGCAGGACGTTGCCGCCTTCAGGCTGCTGCCGATACCAGCGCGAGGACGCCGCGTCCGTCGTCGGCCCCTTCAAAACGCCGGTGCCGATCAGGCAGGCGTCGCGGATCACGTCGCGGCAGCCCGAGGCGTAGCTGCTTTCCTCGAGCTGGTCGTCGATCTGGTCCTCCATCGCTTCCGACCGACTCGCCGCTTCTTCCATGATCTCGCGGAACTGCACGGCGGCTTCCTCGGCCGCCGTCATCTCGGCCAGCATCGCCTGCTGGCGCGGCGTGCCCTCGCCGGCCTGCACTGCCGCCCGCTTTGCCTTGTCGCGTCGCCCCATCGCCTCCTTCGCCCGCTGCGCCAACTCCGGCACTGGCGTAGGGCGGACCGACCAGTTCCGCTCGTCGGTCGGGAACAGCATGTCATAGAGGCGATTGATGAAGGCGTTGGTCTTCGGCCGCGTCGAGTTGATGAACAGCCGGCTCGAGCCGGCCTCGGTCAGCCGCCGCTCGACCTCGGGCGTGTATTTGCCGTGGTACTGCTCGTAATCGGCGAGCCACCGCTCCTCGGTGAGCCGCCGCTGCCCGATCCGGCGCTCGGCCTCGCGCTCCAGCGCGTTGACCACGCTTGCCAGCGAGCCGGCGAGCCGAGCATCTTCCTCGGCCAGCGAGCGCTGGTCCGGCTCCACGACCACCAGAGCGGCGATCTCGGCCATCAGTAGCCCGCCACCTGATCGGCGACGATCCCGGCGCTAGCCTGCATGGACCGATCCTGACCCTCCATCTGCGCGATCGCGCGCCCGCCCAAAATCAGGTAACGGGTGGCGTCGAGTAGATGATCGTTCTCTTTGACGATCCTACCCTTCTCGTCGCGCCGGTACAATCGATACTCGGCTTGCCAGTGCAGCAGCGACGAGGCCACCTTGAGCCGCCCGGTGGTGATCCGGTCCCACATGGCCTCCAGACCGGCCTCGACCGCGTTGTCGGCCGGCGTCAGCGTCAGGCCGTGCTCGACGTACTGAGCTATCATCTGCATGCCATCGTCCTGCGCCCGCCCGCGTGCGCTCGGGTCGATGAGCCCGTTGATCCACTGGCCGCGCGCCCGGATCGCGGCGGCGTGGATGACCGGCGGCGCCTGCCCCATGTAGTGCTCGGCGTAGAGCACGATGCAGTCGTTCTCCGGGTTCCACGCCCCCCACACTGCCGCCGTGCGCCTCCAGCCGACATCGAGCGCGTAGGCCCGTGGCCAGTGCTTCGGCATCCGGGCCGGCGGGATCAGCAGATCCTCGAGCGGCCACGGGAAGATGGCGCCGGCCCCAAGGGCCGGGATGCCCTCGCTGCGCGCTTGTCGCAGGTGTGGCAGGGTCGAGCGCAGCATGTCGCGCTTCGCTTCCTCGGTGAGGTGCGGGATGTGCCGCCAGCCAGCCTCGACCAGGTAACGGGAATCGCTGATCTCCGGCATCAGGCCGCCCACCCCGTCACATCCAGAGGCTCGGCCGGCAGGATCTGCCGCTCCGATGGCATGAAGCCCATGACGACTTGGGAATACCCTTGCAGCGGCGTGAAGGTGAGCATGATGATCCCGTTCGTCGTTGCCGTGCGCATCAGGCACTCGTCGTAGATCAGCGCCGGCGGCTCCTCGTCGAGCCAGATGACGTGCCGGCCGGTCCCCTGGAACGCCGTGCGGCCCTGATCGTAGCTCATCATCCCGAGCTGCGAGTTGCCGCCGGTGACGTGCCTGACGATGACCGTGTCCGCCACCTCCGACACGCCGGACTGCCACGTCGGCTTGCCGACCGCCCAGCCCGGCACGATGCCCTGGCCGTCGAAGCGCTTGCCCATTCCAGTGCCGGTAGTCCGGCCGAACAGCGTGAGCTGGAGCACGTCGCGCGTCGTCTTGTAGGTGTCGCCGGCAACCCAAGCCGAGATCGGGCCGTCGAAGCGCCGCCCCTTCCACCATGCCGGGTATTGCCCGGTCAGGTGGCACGCCATCTCGTAGCCGCCGCCTGAGAGGGTTTTCCCAACGCGGTTCGCTGCGAGGAAACAGCGTTCTCTGAACTTCGCACCCTTTTCGAAGAACTCCATATGCTTCGGGTACTTGTGCCGCGCGTGCAGGATCTGGCCCCGCTGGATCAGCCCGCCGATGACCGGCGGTCCTGCCCAGGGCGTGTCCTTCTCCGGGAACAGGTGCGCGTGGAGGGTCCGCCCTTCGTGCTTCTCGGCGGCCTGCGCGAGCTCGAACAGCTCACGCATCTGCTCCATCGACAACTGCGCCATCGCGGCATGGTCGAGATCCGTCATGCCGGCGAGCAGGCCGCCGAAAGCGCCGATCATGCTCCTGCCCTTGTCATATCACCGTAGCCTCAAGTCCAGGCGAAGTTTTCCGAACCCGCCGCCGCCCGGCACCGCCGCCGGCGGGTCGGGGACGCCCGTGTCGAGCGTCGAGCTATCGCCGAGCCCGAGCACCAGCATGTCGCTGCTGCTGAGCATGATGAGCAGGTGCGATGTCTCGACCAGAGCCAAGCTGGCGGTGTCGGAGGTCGAGCCGGTCGCCGCGACTGCAGCCGCTTCGGCAACCGAGGCGGCAAGCGTGTCCGTCCGCGACAAGCTGGCAAGAACGCTCGGCGCCTCCTGAGCGCTGACCGACAAGGTGTCGAGCCTGTCGAGGAGCGCCGTCAGCGCCGTAGATTCGCTGACGCCGACCGCGAGGCTGTCGGCTCGGGCAAGTTGCGCCAGAAGGGAGGCCGTCTCAGCCAGGCTCACGGCCAGACCGTCGCTGCGGGTGAGAGCGGCCAGGATCGTCGGCACCTCGCCGACCGCGATCGAGAGGCTGTCGCTACCGGACTTCGCCGTCGTCGCCGCCGTCGTCCACAACAACGCGTCTGTGGCGTTCCACAGCAGAACGCCGGCTGCGCCGTCGTGGAGGATCTGGCTCATTAGGCCGGACTAACCCGAGCATATTGCCCGGCGCGGGCCACGGCACTGTTTCTGCCGCCCTGCCGCTTGCGCTCGCGAGGTCAAACCTCGGCGCGTGATCCAGAACCCGTCCTTCGACCCTCCGGCGGCAC
>JAQBGG010000010.1:0-30285 GCA_032122625.1 Acidobacteriota bacterium | reverse complement strand
ATCGGCCTGACCGATGAGCAGCTCACCGAGTCACAGGACAAGGTCGCCTCACTGACCGGCTAACGCCGATCACAGAACGGTCAACCGGTGGAAAGCTCGGGACACATCGCAGCCTCTCAGGTGCCGGCCATCACCCGGCCGCGCCTGGAGGCTGCGAGCCCGCGCTACGGCGAGAAGGTGATCTACTGGCTACTCGCGGCCTGCGCCGGACTCTCGGTGCTGACGACGACGGCGATCGTGATTTCCCTGATCGTCCCGTCGATTGAGTTCTTCGGTGAGGTGCCGATCTTCGAGTTCCTTCTCGGAACCGACTGGGGCCCGACCTTCACACCGCCCGGCTTCGGCGTCTTGCCGATCGTCTTCGGAACGCTTTCCGTCACGCTCTGGGCACTGGTCTTCGCGATTCCGGTCGGCCTCGGTGCCGCAATCTACCTCAGTGAGTACGCCGGACCGCGCGTGCGCCGAATCCTCAAGCCGATCCTCGAGGTCCTGGCCGGGATCCCGACCGTCGCCTTCGGCTTCTTCGCCCTCGTCTTCATCACCCCTCAGATCCAGAAGATCTGGCCGAGCTTCCTCGGCTCCGAGCCCGGAATCTTCAGTGTTGCCGCCGGAGGCCTTGCGATCGGCCTGATGATCGTTCCGATCATCGCCTCGGTTTCTGAGGACTCGATGAGTGCTGTCCCGGCGGGGCTCCGAGAGGGCGCCTACGCGCTCGGTGCGACCAAGGCCCGCGTGGCCACGAAGGTGGTTTTCCCCGCGGCCCTCTCCGGGATCGTCGCCTCGATCATCCTCGCCGTCTCGCGGGCGCTGGGCGAGACGATGATCGTCTTGATCGCCGCAGGCAACACCCCAAACGAGAATCTCCTCGAGAACTTCAATCCGGTCGAGGCGATTCAGGCGATGACCGCCTTCATCGCGACCACGGCCACAGGCGACATCGCCACCGGCAGCATCACCTACAAGACGGTGTTCGCGGTCGCAATGGTCCTCTTCCTGATGACTCTGGCGATGAACCTGCTCTCGATCCGCTTCGTCCGCAAGTACCGGGAGGTGTACGAGTAGATGGCCTCCCGGCGGGACGATCCGAAGACGGCGAGAGCCTCGATCGCGCTGGCCGGAGCGCGGGGGGTGACCGCCGCGATGCTCAGCGACCAACCTCGCAGGGACGTCGTCCGCAACACGATCTTCGCCTCGCTTCTGCTTCTCGCGGTCGCCGTCGCGCTTGCAGGCCTCGCCTTCCTGATCGGCGACTCGCTGATCAAGGGGGCGCCGCGGCTCAACATCGATTTGCTCACCAACGGGACCTCCGCCCTGCCGGCCAACGCGGGCCTGCGCTCGGCGATCATCGGCACGGTCTGGATCATCAGCTTCGTCGCCCTGTTCATCGTTCCGCTTGGGGTCGGCGCGGCGATATTCCTCGAGGAGTACGCATCGAAGGAGAGTCGCTTCGCGCGGACTGTGGAGGTCAATATCCAGAACCTCGCCGCGGTCCCCTCGATCATCTACGGCCTGCTCGGGCTGGCGTTCATCGCCCGCTCGCCGCTGAACCTCGGTTTCGTCGTGCTCACCGCGTCGATCACGCTGACGCTGCTCGTGCTCCCGATCGTGATCCTTGTCTCCCGCGAGGCGATTCGCTCCGTGCCGCCCTCGATCCGCGAGGGCTCGCTCGCTCTCGGAGCCACGCAATGGCAGACGATCCGCCACCAGGTACTGCCCGCTGCGATCCCCGGGATCGCGACGGGTGTGATCCTGGCGCTTTCGCGGGCGATCGGTGAGACGGCCCCCCTGATCCCGCTGGGCGCCGCGACCTTCGTGACGTTCGACCCAAGCGGCCCGTTATCGGGATACACCGCCTTGCCGTTGCAGATCTTCGACTGGGTCAAGCAGCCCCAGGACGAGTTCCAGGTGCTGGCGGCGGCGGGCATCATCGTGATGCTGGTCCTGCTGATCGCGATGAACTCGTTTGCGATCTGGCTACGGAATCGTTACGAGCAACGCTGGTAGGAGGCTTTACAGTGAGCGAGGTTGACGCGATGACGCAGGATGATTCCAAGCCCGAGGCGGAACCCGTGGGAGGCGAGAGCCCGCGGGCCGAGCATCCCACGATCGCGGTCAAGACCCAGTTTCAGCCGGGAAGCGCAGGCGATGCCTCCGAGAAGGAGAAGGTCTTCGAGTTGAAGGACATCTCGGTCGCCTACGGGGGCAATCCGGCCGTCAAGGACGTTTCGATCGACGTCTACAAGCACGAGGTGACCGCCTTGATCGGGCCGTCCGGCTGTGGCAAGAGCACCCTGATCCGCACGCTCAACCGGATGAACGATCTCGTTCCCAGCGCCTCCGTCACGGGTGAGCTGCTCTACCACGGGGAGGACCTCTACGGGCCCACGGTCGACCCGGTCCAGGTCCGCAAGCTGATCGGGATGGTCTTCCAGAAGCCGAACCCGTTCCCGAAGTCGGTCTACGAGAACATTGCCTTTGGCCCGAAAACGCTGAAGATGGAAGGCGAGATGGACGAGATCGTTGAGCGGGCGCTGCGCCGAGCGGCGCTCTGGGACGAGGTCAAGGATCGTCTCGACGACAATGCCTTCGGGATGTCCGGCGGCCAGCAGCAGCGGCTCTGCATCGCTCGCTGCCTTGCCGTCGCACCCGATGTGATCCTCATGGATGAGCCCTGCTCGGCCCTCGACCCGATCTCGACCGGCAAGATCGAAGACCTGATGATGGAGCTCAAGGAGGAGTTCTCGATCGTGATCGTCACACACAACATGCAGCAGGCGGCACGCGTCTCCGACCGCACCGCTTTCCTGATGGTCGAGCTCGACGCTGATGAGCAGAGTCGCTGGGGCCGGATCGTCGAGTACGACGACACGCAGAAGATCTTTACGAATCCAAGCGACCCACGAACCGAGGACTACGTCTCCGGGAAGGTCGGCTGATGGCGGACAGCACCCGGCTCCGATACCAGGCGGAGCTCGAGGCTCTGGAGGGGCGTGCTCTCGGTGGTCTCGACCTCGTGGTCGAGACGCTGAACCGGACGCTGGAGGCCGTCGAGCATTCCGACAGTGAGCTTGCCGAGATGGTGATCGCCGACGACGACCGGATCGACGGCCGTTACCTGGAGGTGCACCAGTCGATCCTGACGCTGCTCGCGACCCAGGCGCCGGTCGCGACCGACCTACGGCTGATCGCCGCCCTCCTGCACCTGATGAAGTCGGTGGAACGCATGGGGGACCAATGCGTGAACATCGCCAAGGTGATCCCGCTGACCGGCAACGAGCCGCCGCACGACGAGCGCATCCTCCGCGACATCGTCACGATGGGTCGGCAGGTGCGCTCGCTGATCGCCCAGGCGAAGACCGCGTTCGGCACCCGCGACGTCGACCTCGCCCGCGACCTGGTCCGCCAGGACGATGTCGTCGACAACCTCAACAAGGAGTGCTTTCACCGCGCGATCGAGATCGGCGACGACCACGATGTGCGCGAGTGGGCGACGACAATGCTTCTGGTGGCCAGGGCGCTGGAGCGGATGGGTGACAACGCCGTCGACATCGGCGAGCAGGTTGCGTTCGTCGTCACCGGTCTGTTCCGCGAGTTCGAGGACGCCTCTCATCCGGAGACCGTGGGGGAAACCGGGGCCTGAGGAACCGCACCGGTCCCCCTGTGCTCACGGCTCGGTATCCGCTTCCGACCGTGCGGTGGAGCAGACTTCGGCTCGACTTGATCAGCGGCCTGCGCGCACAGGATTGACGGTGGTGACGATCGCCCGGCAGGGCCGATCCGAACTTGCTGCGCGCCGGATCCAGCGCCGAGGTGCGGAGGCGGGGTCTGACAAGATGCGCGGCGGCTACATGCTCTGCGCGGCGATCGATATCGGTTCCAATACCACCCGGGTTCTCGTCGCGGAGCCGGATGAGGGTCAGCTCCGCAAGGTGATGGAGCAGCGTGCCTACACGCAGATCGGCAAGGACGCGAAGAAGGACGGCACGATCTCCGAGCAGAAGACGACCGAGGTGGCCGAGGTCGTCTCCACGCAGGTGCGCCTCGCGGATGAGCTTGGCGCCGAATCGATCCGGATCGTCGCCACGGCGGCGATCCGCGAGGCGGTGAACGGCGAGCAGGTGGCGGAGGAGATCGCTCGCGTCGCCGGGTTGCCGGTCGAGGTGCTCAGCGATCAGGAGGAGGGGCGGCTTGCTTTCATCGGGGCGACGAAGACGCTCGGCCATCCGGTCGAGGGGGAGATCGGCGTGGTCGATGTCGGCGGCGGCTCCTGCGAGGTGATCCTTGGCTCGATCGCCGACGGCGTGCGTGAGGTCCACTCCTTCAAGATCGGCTCGGGAATGTTGGCCGATGAGTTCCTCAAGTCCGACCCCCCCGGACCGGCCGAGGTACGGGCACTTCGGGACCGGATCTCCGACTTCTTCGAGGACGTAACGATTCCCCACCCCGATCAGGCCGTCGCTGTCGGAGGGAGCGCCACCTCTCTCCGCAGGCTGGTCGGCGCAGTGCTCGAGTACGAGACTCTCGAGCGCGGGATCCGCGTACTCACCGGTGACCCCGCGGCCGACGTCGCCAAGCGGTTCGAGCTCGACCCGCGCCGGGTCGAGATCCTCGCCTCCGGTGTGCTGATCCTCGAGCAACTCTCCCAGGAGCTTGGCCAACCACTTCAGATCGGTAAGGGCGGCCTCCGAGAGGGGATCATCCTCGAGCGCCTGCACGAGAACGGCGACGCCGGCGGCAAGGGCGACTCGCTCGCAGCCTGAGCCGGACTGAGACTGCGTCGGCGACGTAGACTCGGGCGCCGATGGCCAGGCAGATGGAGATCGAGGGCCTCTCCTCGGAGATGACGTTCGCGGAGGCCGGGGCGCTGGTGGTTGAGGCGCGCGCGGCTGAGCTGCTGGAGCACTCGGACGGCGTGCTCGACACCGTGGCGATCGATGGCGTCCACGACATGCGGGTCGCCACTCGCCGCCTGCGCGCGGCACTTGAGGTCTTCTCGCCCTGTTTCCCAAAGGCCCCCCACGAGCAGCTGCTGAAAGAGGTCAAATCGATTGCCGATGCGCTCGGAGAGCGCCGCGATCGCGATGTTGCGATCGAGATGCTTTCCGGCTTCACGGAGGCGATCGTGCGTCCGGATCGCCCCGGTATCCGCTCGTTGATCGAGCGCTACCGGGCTGAGCAACTGGAGGCGAACAGGGACCTCGTTCCGTTCGTGGCCCCCGAGCGGATCGCGCGCGTTGAGTCGGAGGCGCGGGCGCTTGCGGCTGCTGCACGAAGCTCGATCTCACCGTCCGATCCGGGGGGCGAAACCGATTGAAGGCGAAACGGATCAAGCGCACGGACCCCGCCGGACCGCTGGCCGAGAACGCGGCAAAGATCGTCAAGGTCAGGCTCGAGGAGCTCCGCGGCTTCACGCCCAGGGCGCTGAAGCCGGAGGCCAAGGCTGCTCAGCACAACATGCGGATCGCGGCCAAGCGCCTACGCTACACGCTGGAGACGACCGGATTCTGCTTCGACCGCTCGGCCGATATTGCCCTTAGGCGGACCAAGGACCTGCAGGGCCTATTGGGCGAGATGCACGACGCCGACGTGATGTTGCCGCGGCTTCGCGAGCACCGGCGCGAGATGCGTGGGCAGGACGTGGCAGCCGTCCGCATCTTGGCCGCCGACGCCGGGGATCTCGACCCCGCCCTCGCCGGTCGCGCCCCACATATACCTTCCTACCGGGGGATCGCGGTGCTCGAGGTTGATCTCATCGCGCGCCGTCGGTTCCTGTTTGAGCGGTTCACGGAGGCTTGGCAGTCATCGGAGAGGCGCGGTGTGTGGAGCGCGCTCGAGCGATCCGCCGATCGCATCCTCGAGGAAGCGGCGCGCCGGCGCGAGGCTGCGGCGCGGGCGGAGCGGGCCCGTCGCGAGCTGGACGCGGCCGAGACCACCCGGCGCGAGGCGGCGGAGCGGGCGGAGCTGGCCGCCGCCGAGCTCGCCGAGGCTGAGCGCCGGAGCCGCGGGTAGAGGCTCAGTCGGGGCCGGGCAGGGGCGTCTCTGCGGATGCAGCCGCCCGCTCCCCGCGGATCAGCTGATAGGCCATCGCGCCGAGGGCGGCGCCGATCAGGGGTCCGGCTATGTAGATCCAGAGGTCGCTGAGGTCCCCGGTTGCCAGGGCCGGGCCGATCGAGCGGGCAGGGTTCATCGAGGCCCCGGTCACCGGCCCCCCGAAGGTTGCATCGAGCGCGACGGTGCCGCCGATTGCCAGGGCCGCGGCTGAGCCCACGGCGCGGGTGTCGGTGGCGACCGCGATGATCACGAACATCAGAAACGCGGTCATGATCACCTCGTAGACGAGCGCCGAGCCGACCCCTACCGATGGCAGCGTCACGCCGAGGCGACCCGGCTGAGAGGGCCAGATCGCGAGCAGCGCCAGAGCACCTGCCAGAGCACCGAGCAGCTGAGCACCGATGTAGGTGGCCGCGTCACGGCGGGGGAAGTGGCGAGTCAGGGTGAAGGCGATCGTCACCGCTGGGTTGATGTGCGCGCCGGAGAGGTGACCGGTGGCGTAGATCATCACGGCGATTACGAGCCCGAAGACGAGTGCGATTCCCGTCGCCCCGAGTCCACCGTAGACGGCGTCGGTGACGATCGCGCCGCAGCCGGCGAAGAC
Organism: Acidobacteriota bacterium; assembly: GCA_032122625.1. Classification (GTDB taxonomy): domain Bacteria; phylum Actinomycetota; class Thermoleophilia; order Solirubrobacterales; family 70-9; genus CAXMST01. Next base: position 23,630 of record JAQBGG010000010.1, on the reverse strand, counting down.
CAGTGCGAAGGCAGCGATTCCTTCGGCGGCGGCCCGCCGCGCGAGATCAGGAGCGTCCGTCTTCAAGCAGCTCACGCAGGAGTTCTCGGACCCGGACCTCGATCTCGTCGCGGATCGCGCGCACCGCCTCGATCCCCTGCCCGGCTGGATCGTCCAGTTGCCAGTCCTCGTAGCGCTGGCCGGGATAGATCGGGCAGGCGTCCCCACAGCCCATCGTGACCACGACGTCGTTTCCCTCGAGCGGCTCGCCGCTGAGCGGCTTCGGGACCGCCCCCGCGAGATCGATGCCGCGCTCGTCCATTGCCTCGACTACCGCCGGGTTGATCCGATCGGCGGGCTCGCTGCCACAGGAGCGGACCTCGACCCGCCCGGCGCCGAGCTCGGTGAGCAGGGCCGCGGCCATCTGACTGCGGCCGGCGTTGTGGACGCAGACGAACAGCACCGATGGGCGGAGACCGGGTGGACTGATCACCATCGCGTATGAGTAGCACCGATGGGCGTCGACAGGCGCTGTCGGGGCACGGTTCGGCGGGCCTGAGCGTCGGTAACCGTTCACTCACTTTGGGGAGGCGGCGTCGCGGTCGTCTGTGCACGTCGCCGATCGGCTTCAGGTGAGGGGCGGCGGCCGTCTAGCATTGAGGGCAGTGGAGTTCTCCAAAGGCGAGACAGCGACGGAGGCGGACCCGGTCACGATCGCGACGAGCGGCAACGGCGCCGCCGCGAGGACCGAGCCCGTCACGACGGCCGACCTCGGGGATCCCTCCCTCTATATCAACCGCCAGGTCTCCTGGATGGACTTCAACGACAGGGTCGTGCAGTTGGTCGAGAACCCGGAGTTGCCGCTGCTGGAGCGGATCAAGTTCTGTGCGATCTACGAGAGCAACCTGGATGAGTTCTTCATGGTCCGCGTCGCCGGCCTCCACGACCAGGTCGAGGCCGCCCTCGATGGTCGCGGCGCCGATGGGATGACGGCCTCTGAACAGATCGATGCTGTGCGGGAGCAGGTGCTTGGGCAGCGGGCTCGGCTGCAGCGCTGCTTCAACGACGATCTGCGCCCTGCTCTCGCCGATTACGGGATCCGGATCATCTCCTACGCGGAGGCATCGCAGGAAGACAGACGCGAGCTCGATCACCTCTTCAACAAGCAGGTTTTTCCCGCCCTGACCCCGCTCGTGCTCGGCATGGGCCGGCCCTTTCCCTACATCTCCAACCTCTCGTTGAGCCTCCTCGTGGTGCTCCGCGACCCCGAGCACGACGGTGAGATTCTGGCCCGGGTCAAGGTGCCTAAGGAGCTGCTGCGCCGCTTCGTCCCGCTTGCCGACGGCATCAGCTTCGTCGCCATGGAGGAGGTCATCGCCCGCAACCTCGGGGCGTTGTTCCCAGGCATGGAGATCGTCGACCACGCGCTCTTCCGCGTCACCCGCGACAACGATTACGACGTCTCCGACGAGGCCGACGACGTCCGCCAGGCGGTCGAGGACGAGATTCGCCGCCGCCGCTTCGGTGAGGTCGTGCGGCTGGAGATCGTCAGCGGCCTCGATCCGCGCCTTCGTGAGCGCCTGGTCAGCTCACTGAAGATCGAGGACCGGCAGGTTTACGAGGTCAGCGGCATGCTCGGCATGGACGATCTCTGGGATATCGTTGCCGTCTCCGGCTTCCCCAAGTTGCGCGACCCGCCGTTCTCGGGGGTGACTCAGGCAAAGCTGCAGGGGGAGGACGGCGAGCAGGGCGACATCCTCGCCGCGATGCGCGAGGGCGACATCTTCGTCCACCATCCCTACGACGCTTTCTCGACCTCGGTCGAGGCCTTCATCAAGCAGGCGAACAACGACCCTGACGTGCTTGCGATCAAGCAGACCGTCTACCGGACCAGCGTCGATTCGCCAGTGATCAGCTCGTTGATCGACGCCGCCGAGCGTGGCAAGCAGGCGGTCTGCATGGTGGAGCTGAAGGCCCGTTTCGATGAGCAGGCCAACATCACCTGGGCGAAACAACTGGAGAAGTCTGGCGTCCACGTCGTCTACGGGATCCCCGCGCTCAAGACCCACGCCAAGTGCGCGCTGGTTGCCCGGCGCGAGGGTGACGGCGTCCGCCATTACGCCCACATCGGCACCGGCAACTACAACGCGAAGACGGCGAAGCTCTACACCGACATGGGGATCTTCACCACCGATCCCGACCTCTGCTCCGACATCGCCGAGATGTTCAACTACCTGACCGGCTACGCACGTCCGCGTCGTTACCGAAAGGCGTTGATTGCGCCCCACAACCTCGCTGAGGGGTTGCTCGCCGAGATCGAGCGGACGATCGAATCGCACAGCGCCGCGACCCCGGCCCGGATCCGGATGAAGATGAACTCGCTGCTCGACCCGCCGATGATCGCCGCGCTCTACAGGGCTTCCTGCGCCGGCGTCGAGGTCGAGCTCAACGTTCGTGGCATCTGTGCGCTGCGTCCGGGTGTGCCGGGGGTCAGCGAGAGGATCACCGTCGTCTCGGTGCTTGGCCGCTTCCTCGAGCACTCGCGGATCTACGCCTTCGAGCGCGCCGATGAACAGCCGGTCTACACGGGCTCCGCCGACCTGATGCCCCGCAACCTCTACAACCGCGTCGAGTTGGTGATCCCAGTTGAGGACGACGCGATCCGGGCCGAGATGCTCGACATCCTCGACCTCAGCCTCGCCGCGAACGTCGGCGCCTGGGATCTCGACGCCGCCGGCGGATGGACGCCCCGCGAGGACCCCGGAGGCGAGGCCAGGCTGGAGGTTCAGCAGCACTTGATCGCTCGCTACGAGGCCCGCGCGGCCGAGGTGGCGACGCTTTAGATCCCCGCCGGAGCCGGGGTCGGCGAGAGCCGAGTCGATCGGGTCGGCATACTGCACGGCCGATGCGCCACGACGCACACGGTTTTTGGATCTCGCAGCTCGACCCGCCCGAGCCGCGGCCGGCGCTGTCCGGCGAGCGCCGGGCCGACGCAGTTGTCGTCGGCGGTGGTTACACGGGGATGTGGGCTGCCTGGTGGTTGAAGCAGAGAGCCCCCGATTCCGAGGTCGTGCTGGTTGAGGCCGACGTTTGCGGCCTCGGCCCGAGCGGGCGCAACGGTGGCTTCTGCAACTCGATGTGGTTCAGCCTGCCGACGCTCGTCGGGCGCGTCGGTGATGCCGCCGCCCTCGAGGTCTGTCGCGCGGCTGAGAGCTCGGTGTGGACGATCGGTGAGTGGTGCCAGGAGCAGGGCGTCGACGCCCGCTTCCGGCACGGGGGATACCTGCAGGTATCGACTTGCGAGGCGCAGGACGGGACCTGGGAGCCCGTCCACCGGGAGATGGCCCGCCTCGGTGTCGCTGAGCTCGGAATTGAGCTCAACCTCGAGCAGCTCGCCCAGCGTTGCGCCTCGCCGCGCTTTCGTGCCGCCGCGCGTTACCCGGCAGCGGCAACCGTCGATCCGGCGCGGCTTGCCGCCGGCCTCCGCGCGCGGCTGATCGAATCCGGCGTCGAACTATTCGAGCGGACGCCGATGCGGCGCCTGCGACAGAAAGGGGGCGACCCGGTCGTCGAACTCGAGGGAGGCTCCGTGCGGGCCGGCCAGGTGGTGCTCGCGACGGGTCCGGCCCTGCTCGCGGTCCGCGGCCTGCGCCATGCTCTCACCGCCACCTCCTCCCACATGGTCGTCACCGAGCCCGTCCCCGACGTGCTCGAAGAGATCGGCTGGACCGGCGGCGAGTGCATCACCGACTCGCGGGCGATGATCCACTATTTCCGCACGACCTCTGACGATCGCATTGCCTTCGGCTGGGGCGGCGGGGGGGTCATCTATGGCTCTCGCGCCAACGGCAAGGCTGAGGTCGACCCGGCGATGGTGCGCCAGGTCGAGGCGCATCTGCGCAGCTTCTTCCCGCAACTGGAGGACCGCGCCGTGGTCCACGCCTGGGGCGGGCCGATCGACGTCTCACCCACCCACCTGCCGGTGATTCGCTCGCTCGGTGACCGAGTCCACGCCGGCTTCGGCTACACCGGCAACGGCGTCGGCCCCTCGCAGATGATCGGCCGCACGCTGGCCTCGCTGGCACTCGACAGCTCAGACGAGTACGCCGCCCCGGCGCTCGTCGACCCGCCGGCGTCGTTGGTTCCCCCCGAGCCCTTCCGCTACGTCGGCGGCAGCCTGATCCGCAAGGCGATGCTCCGCAAGGAGCGCCTCGAGGAGCAGGGTCGGCGCCCGGGGCCGCTGACTCGCGCCGTCTGCGGAATCCCCGAACGGGTCGGGATCCACGTCGGCCGCTAGCGCCTGCCGGTCTCGCGGTCCGGTCGAGCTCTCCTCAGTCATCGCCGATCAGAGGAAGGGAAGGGTCGCCAAGCGCACCAGGCCGAGGATGAACACGAACGTGCCCACACCGAGGGTGAAGACGACGATCCGGTCGGAGGTGAACTTGCTCGCGATCCCGGAGAAGAAGAGCACCGCGGCGAAGAAGATCGTCGCCAGCACGTAGTTATCTCCCGTCTGGTTGGCCTCGCGGCCGGCCTCGAAACGTGCCGTCGCCTGCCTCTCGAGCTTCTGCGACTCGACCAGGCGCTTGGGCTTGTAGGACCTGAGGCCGAACGGGGTCGCGGGGGCGTCGGGATTCTTCAGTGGCTTCAACGCGACCCACTCCTCGAAGGCCGGGCGGAACTCGGCCCGGAAGAAGCGCTCGATGAGATCCTGACCCTTCTTGTTGCCCTGGCTGAAGGCGATCGCGAACTCGGTGAACAGGCCGGCGTCGATCGTCACGAAGGAGGCGGCGTCGGAGCGGGCCTTTGCCGACTCGGTCCGAGTTGCGCCGGCCTCCGTGAACTGCGTCGACTGCTCACCGCTCCAGCGGGTCGACTGATAGGCGCTGTAGGCGGTCGCGACCGTGGCCGCGGCAAGCAACAGCGCTGACCAGAGTTCGAGCCGCTCCCGCAGGGCCCACTTTTCGTGCGCTTCGCTCACCCGGGCGGAAGCCTACCGCCCGAGGGACGGAAGCTCACTCGACCTGCTCGGCGATCTTGCCCCGGACCGGCAGTTCGTCCACCGGTCGCATCTCCTCTTCCTCCTGATCGGCGTCTGAGATCGATCGTGCGTAGAGCTTGGTTAGCGGTCGTGCGGTTATGCCGTGGGCGAAGATGCTGGCGAGCACCGTGATCGTCATCGCAGCGAACAGTGTCGGAACCCCGGGTAGCTCCGGCTCCTCTTCGATCACGACGAGGGCGAGGATGATCGATGCGAGGCCGCGCGGCCCGAACCAGGCGATGAAGGCGATCGAGCTGCGCCGCAGCCCGGTACCGGTGAGGGCGAGGGCGACCGGCAGCATGCGGACGACGGTCAGGCTGAGGAGGCCGTAGACGAACACCTCCCAGCCGGCGCCGTCGAGAAATCCGATCGCGCTGACACCGAAGACGAAGAAGACCGAGAGATTGAGTAGCTGCCCCTCGTCCTCGGTGAAGTCGAGGATCTTCTCGCTGCAGAACTCTGTCACGCGGCCGGCGGTAAGCCCGGCGACGAAGGCGGCGATGAAGCCGTTGCCGCCGAGTTGCTCGGCCAGGGCCCAGGCCGAGAGCGCCAGCCCGATCATCGAGAGCTGCTGGAAGGTGCCGGTCATCCATGAGCGCCGCGCGGCCTGCTCGACGAGCCAGGCGCCGGCGAGCCCGACCGCGGCGCCGATCAGGGCCCCGAAGCCGATCTGCTCGAGCGCGAATCTCAGCCAGCCGGTGGCATCGACGTTGGTCTCGGCGACGGCGAGTCCGGTGAAGAGGAACAGGAACGGGATCGAGAGGCCGTCGTTGAGGCCGCTCTCGACGTTCAGCGCCTGCCGGATCCGGGTCGGGACCCGCTTGCTGGAGACGACGGCCTGACCGAGGGCCGCGTCGGTGGGGGCGAGCACGGCGGCGATCATCGCCGCCTCCCAGAACTCGATATCGGTCAACAGCAGGGCCCCGGCAGCGGTGCCGAGGGCGATCGTCAGCGGCATGCCGATCCCGAGCAGCCGCTCCGGTAGCCCCCTGTTCGTGCGCAGTCCCCGCAGGTCAATCCGGGAGGCGTCGGCGAAGAGGACGACGACGAGGGCGACTTCGGCGAGCAGCAGGCCCGTCTCGCTGGTCAGCTCCAAATCCGTCAGTCCGGCGACGTCGGGCCCGAGCAGGATCCCCGCGAGGACGAAGAACATCGGGGCGCTGATGTTCTGGCGCTCGAGGCGTCGTGAGAGCAGGCTGTAACCGAACAGGACCGCCGCGAGAAGACCGAGGTCGCTCATCGGCCGGATCCTTTCAGATGCCCGACTCCGAACGTGGGCCGGGCGCTCTCGGGCCGCGCGTCGGAGGCGGAAGGATAGGCAGGGCCCTTTGATGAAAGGATGTGCCACGGCAATCGTGAACCGATCCTCTACCCGCCGGTCGGGCGGGTGCGTCCCATGGCAGAACCCGAGACAGCCCAACTCCCCCCATCGCAGCCCCCGGCTGCAGAATCCGCCGGCACCTCGCGCCGCTGGTTGCCGCTGACCCTCGTCGTCGTCGCTTCGCTGGTCGGCTTGCTCGCGGTCTTCTCTGTCTGGGCCAAGCGGCAGTTGCTGGAGACGGACAGTTGGGTCGACACGAGCGTCGAGCTACTCGACCGAGCTGAGATCCGCGAGGCGCTGGCCGGCTATCTAGTCGACGAGCTCTACGCCAACGTTGACGTCGAGGCCGAGATCGCCTCTCTGCTGCCCAAGGAGGTCGCACCTCTGGCCGGCCCGGCCGCCGGCGGCTTGCGCCAGGTCGCCGACCAGGCGGCAAACAAGGCGCTCGAGGACGCCCGCGTGCAAGCGCTGTGGGCCGACGCGAACCGGGGGGCGCACGAGGTGTTCGTGCAGATCGTCGAGGGCGGCGGACCGAACGTATCAACTGAGAGCGGGGACGTCACACTCGACCTCTCCGCGATTCTCAGCGACATCGGGAGCGGACTCGGACTGCCGGGCGATCTCGCCTCGAAGCTACCCCCCGAGGCGGCCAACCTCGAGATCATCCGCTCCGATGAGCTTGGTGCCGTCCAGGACGGCGTCGACCTCTTCCAGACGCTGGTCGTGGTCTTCGTGGTGCTCACGTTTGCCCTCTACGGGTTGGCCATCTTCCTCGCCGGAGAGCGGCGACGCGAGACCCTGCGTGCGGTTGGCTACGGCTTCGTTGTCATCGGCCTGATCGTGATCATTGCCCGCAACGCAGCCGGCGACGCGCTGGTCACTTCGCTGACCGAGAGCACGGCCGATGAGCCGGCGGTCTCGGCCACCTGGGACGTCAGCACGTCGCTGCTCTCGACGGCTGCGAGCGCGACGATTCTCTATGGCGTCGCAATCATCTTCGGCGCCTGGCTTGCCGGTCCGACCTCGATCGCCACCCGCTTCCGTGGCGGGGTCGCTCCCTACCTGCGCCAGCCTCGCCTCGCCTACGGCGGCTTGGCCGTGCTTCTGGTCCTGCTCTTCTGGTGGTCACCGACGCCGGCCACAGAGCGGTTCGTCCCCTCTCTGATCCTGATCGGCTTCCTCGTCCTCGGCACTGAGATGCTGCGACGGAGGACGATCGCGGAGTTCCCAGATCGCGTCGGCACGTTCTCGGCCGCCGGGATGGCTCAGACGATGGCTTCCCAGACCCGCGAGTCCATAGCCCGGCGGACCAGCACCCGCACGGACCGGAAGGAGAGTGAGGTCGCGATCTCGCGGATCGACGCGCTCGAGCGAATCGGGCGCCTGCGCGAGTCCGGGGTGCTCTCAGACGCCGAGTTCGAGGCTGAGAAGGCCAGACTGGTAGGTCCAGCGGATGGCGTAACCATTACCGAGGAAGCGTGAACGTGGAGAGATCGATGGAGACCGGGGCAGATCCGGTCGTGAGCGCCGCCAAGGACGTGTCTCGGCTCTGGTGGTTGTGGCTGGTTTTCGGGGCCGTCTGGACGCTGATCGCGGTGACGATCCTGCAGTTCGATCAGGCATCGGTGACCACGGTCGGGATCCTCATCGGTCTAATGTTCTTCTTCGCCGGCCTGCAGAGCATGGTCGGCGCCGCGGTGGCCGAGCGCCACGGCTGGGTCTACGGGCTGTTCGGCGTTCTCTTTGTTATCGCCGGGGTGGTCGCCTTGATCAGCCCCGAGAACACCTTTGCCGCGCTCGCCGACATCATGGGTTTCCTCTTCCTGATCGTCGCCATCTCCTGGATGATCGAGGCGTTCATCTGGCGCGAGGTCAACGAGCTCTGGTGGATCGGGTTGATCGCCGCCGTGCTGATGCTGATCCTCGCCTTCTGGACTGCTGGCCAGTTCTTCATCGACAAGGCCTACCTGTTGTTGGTCTTCGCCGGGATCTGGGCACTGCTGCGCGGGGTCACCGACTTCGTCCGCGCCTTCCAGATCCGCCAGATCGGGAAGCTGCTCTAGGTACCGGCCGTGAGCGCCGGACTGGGCAGAAGACAATGAGCCTCGAGCCGGGGGATCAGCAGACGGGGTCCAGGCTCTCGATCGCCGACCGCAAGGAGCTCGGCCGCTCGCTGCGGAAGTCGGCGCCCCGCTCCTCGCACGCCGAGTGGGTCCCCGCGCCTGATCGCGCCGACCCCGTGGCGATGCTCGCCGCCCAGGATGCGGACCGACTCGACTTCCTGGTGCCGATCCGGCACCTGCGGATGGGCGAGTCCGCGTTTACCTTCTACCGCGGTACGGCGGCGATCATGGCCGGCGATCTCGCCGGCGGGCCGGTGAGCGGCCTCAACACCCAGATCTGCGGCGATGCGCACCTCTCGAACTTCGGCGCCTTCGCCTCGCCCGAGCGAGCCCTACTGTTTGACGTCAACGACTTCGACGAGACCCTCGTCGGTCCCTGGGAGTGGGACGTCAAGCGGCTCGCGGCGAGCCTCGTGCTGGCAGCTCGCTCGATCGGGCTCGACGCTGCCGCCGCGGCGCAGGTGTCCGCCCTCGCCGTCGATCACTACCGGGAGGCGGTCAGGGAGTTCTCGAAGATGGGCACGCTGGAGCTCTGGTACGACAGGGTTACGTTTGACGACATCCGTGGCCGGCTGCCGAAAGGCGGCGACACGGCCCGTTTCGAGAAGTGGGTGTCGAAGACGCGACGGAGGACGTCGCTACGCGCCTTTTCAAAGCTCGCCGAGTTCGTCGACGGCAAGCCCCGACTGCGCTCCGACCCGCCCCTGCTGGTCCCGTTTCGCGAGCTCCCCGATGAGCTCACCGGGGGGGATTTGGAGCCTCGCGTGCGGGCGGTATTTGATCAATACGAGGAGACGCTGAACGCTGAGATGCAGGTCTTGCTCTCGCGCTTTGAGATGGTCGACGTGGCACTCAAGGTCGTCGGCGTCGGCAGCGTCGGCACCCGCTGCTTCGTCGCCCTCTTGATCGGCCGGGACGAGAAGGACCCGCTGCTTCTACAGGTCAAGGAGGCCGGCCCCTCGGCACTCGAGGCCGAACTGGGCGCAGGGGCTTACGCGAACGCTGGCCAGCGCGTGGTCGAGGGACAGCGACTGATGCAGGCTTTTGGCGACAACTTCCTCGGCTGGGCACATGGTTCCGTCGGAGGTCGCGACTTCTACGTCCGCCAGCTCAAGGACATGAAGGGTTCGGCCGACATCGAGGCCATGGACGGCGCCCGGTTGGGCTATTACGCCGGGCTCTGCGGTTGGACGCTGGCCCGTGCCCACGCCCGTGCGGGCGACCCCGTGGCGATCGCCGCCTACCTCGGTAAGGGGGGCCCCTTCACAGCGGCGATCGGCAGGTTCGCCGAGCTCTACGCCGATCAAGCGGAATCCGACTACGGCGCCTTTGCTGAAGCTGTTGCGTCGGGCGCTCTCAGCAGCCGTCCGGCGGCGGAGTCTCCCGTCCAGGACTAGATAGAGCCTGGGCGACACGACCGGGGCGCTGCTGCCCTGGCGGAGCCGGTAGCGGGTTAGGCTTACGCCGATGCCGACGGCCGTCTTCTTTCCCGAGAGCGCCTATGGGCCGACGAACAACTGCGTCGGCATCGGCGATGTGCTGCGGCGCCGCGGCTGGCGGGTCGTGTTCATCATCGAGGAGTCGTTCGAAGGGAAGCTCGCCGAGTTCGGGTTCGAGGAGCGGTTGATGCGGCTCGGCCCGGCCCCCGAGCAGGAGGAGGACCCGGGGCAGTTCTGGAAGGACTTCATCCGCGAAACCGCGCCCGTCTTCCGCCGACCGACGATCGAGCAGCTCGAGGGCTTCATCGGGCCGACCTTCGAGGCGTTGATCGATGGGGCACGCTACGTCGACGAGCGCCTTGCCGAGATCATTGCCGAGGTCGAGCCCGATGTGATCGTCGAGGACAACGTCGTCAGCTTCCCGGCTCTCCTCGCGAGCCGGCACCCCTGGGTGCGGATCGTCTCCTGCCACCCCGCCGAGGTCAAGGATCCCGATCTGCCGCCGCCGTTCTCGGGTTACCCGGCTTCCGATCGGTCTGGCTGGGAGGAGTACTGGGCCGAGTACCGCCGGGTCATCGGGCCCCTGCACGAGGGCTTCAGCGCCTATTGCGAGGAGCGCGGGGCGCCGCCGCTCCCCTACCTGGAGATGATCCACACCTCCGAGTCGCTCAATCTCTGGCTCTACCCGCGCGAGGTCGACTACGCCCGCGCTCAGCCGCTGGGCGAGCACTGGCAGAACCTCGAGTCGAGCGTCCGGGCCACAGATCCTGCCTGGCCCGGCCTTGAGGGGCTCGCCTCCTCGGATGAGCCCCTCGTCTACCTGAGCCTCGGCTCGCTCGGCTCCGGCGACGTCGAGCTGATGCGCGGGCTGATCGACTCGCTCGCCGAGTCTCCCTACCGGGTGATCGTCTCGATGGGTCCCCAGCACACCGAGTTGGAGTTGGCTCCGAACATGATCGGCGAGGAGTTCTTGCCGCAGGCCTCGATCCTGCCGGAGGTGGATCTCGTGATCACCCACGGTGGCAACAACACCGTCACCGAGTCGCTGCACTTCGGCAAGCCGATGGTCCTGCTGCCGCTCTTCTGGGATCAGTACGACAACGCCCAGCGGATCGACGAGGCGGGGTTCGGCCGCCGGCTCGACACTTACGCGCACGAGCCGGCCGAGCTGCTCGCGGCCGTCGATGGGCTGCTCGGCGATGCGCCACTCAGGACACGGTTGGATCGGGTCTCAGCCCGCTTACAGAACGCCTCCGGGAGCGAACGGGCGGCCGATCTGATCGCCGGCGTCGCCTCTGGCTGAATCGCTGTTCAGCCTCCCGCGGCGTACTCGGAGTAGGGGTACCACCACTCCTTGCGCTCGATCTTCGTCTCCATGTGAACGTGCTTGGTCTCCTGGAAGGCTTCGAGTCCCTCGCGGCCGAGCTCGCGGCCGAGGCCCGACTGCTTGAAGCCGCCGAATGGGCCGGCGTCGTTGTCGGTCAGCGGATCGTTGATCCAGACGGTGCCGGCGCGTAGCTCGCGCATGCACTTGACGGCGTTGGCGAGATCGCGGGTGTAAACGTTGGCCCCGAGGCCGAACTCGGTTCCGTTGGCCAGCTCGATCGCCTGATCGAGGCTCTTGACGGGGACGATCGGCGCCACCGGGCCGAAGGTTTCCTCGCGCAGCAGGGCGGTCTCGGCGGGCGCGCCGGTGACCACGGCGGGGGCGTAGAAGTGGCCCTGTTCCTGGCCACCGTTGTCGCCACCGACGAGCAGCTCGGCTCCCGCGGCGACGGCGGCTTCGACCTGGACGACGACCTTCTCACGCTGGGCGGCCGAGATCATCGGCCCGAGGTCGGTGCCGGACTCGGTGGGGTCGCCCAGCACGAGGGTGCGGGTGTGGTCGACGAAGGCGTTGACGTAGTCGTCGTAGATGTCATCCATCACGTAGAAGCGCTCGGCCGACGTGCAGACCTGACCTGCGTTGAGATAGGCGGCCCAGGCGCCTCCACGGGCGGCGATCTCGAGGTCGTCGGCGGAGGCGACGTCGGAGCAGACGATGAACGGGTCCTTGCCGCCCATCTCGAGGTTGACCCGCGCGACCCGCTCGGCGCAGGCGATCGCGACCCGCTTGCCGGTCGCCACCGATCCGGTAAAGGCGATGCAGTCGACCCGCTCGTCGGCGGTCAGGGCCGCGCCGGTCTCGGCGGCGCCGGCGAGCAGGTTGACCACGCCGGCTGGCAGGTGGTCGAAGAGGGGGGCCAGGGCCAGGGTTGAGAGCGGCGTCAGCTCCGACGGCTTGCAGACCACCGTGTTGCCGGCCGCCAGTGCCGGCGCCACCTTCCAGGTGAGCAGCAGCAGGGGGTAGTTCCAGGGCACGATGCAGCCGACTACTCCGAGTGGGTCCTTGACCACCAGCGCCAGCTGGCTCGACTCGATCGGCGGAATCACCCGGCCGGCGGAGTCGCGACCGATCTCCGCGTAGTAGTCGAAGGCAGCCGCGCACCAGTCGATCTCGTCCGAGTTCTCGATCAGCGGCTTGCCGACCTCGGCGGTCATCAGTGCCGCCAGCTCGTCCCGTTGCTCGCGCAGCCGCCGCGCCACCTCGTGCAGCAGCTCGCAGCGCTCGCCGGCGGGCATCGTTCCCCACGACCTCCAAGCCTCCCGGGCGGCGGAGATTGCGGCATCGGTCTGCTCGACCGAGGCGCCGCCGACCGTGGCTATTGTCTCCTCGGTGTAGGGGTTCTCGACCGTGAGAGGGCCGCCGGCGCCCGCGACCGATCGCCCGCCGATCAGTAGCTCTGTGCGTGCGGTCATCGTGACTCCCTCTTCCCTCTGGTCCAGCTGCGACGGCGAACTCTAATCGGGGGCGGGCACTCCGGCGGTCGCCAGGACTCTCAGCTCCGCCAGGCCCTCCCGAATAGCCCCCAGCAGTGGCCAGGGATCGTCCATCTGCTCGCGGTCGGCGACGATGCCGAAATCGAGCGAGTCCTGGTAGCTGAACACCGTGATGTTGAGCCCGACCCCGTCGATGATCGCTGAGATCGGGTAGGTGCCCCGCTGCTGGGCCCCCGCGCAGTAGAGCGGCGCCGGCGATCCGGGCACGTTTGAGATCGTGACGTTGACCGGGGCCTCGACCCCTCGCAAGAGCGAGACGCGCGAGGTCACGCGGGCCGCCTGCGCGAACAGCGCCGGCGGGATGAAGTGGTTCGCATCGCCCAGCAGCGAGGCCGGCAGCGCCTGGTGCCGCTCTTTGGCCGAACTCATCGTCCGGTTCATCTGGCGCAGGCGCTCGAGCGGGTCAGCCACGTTGCTGGGCAGTGGCACGATCATCACCGAGACGCGGTTGCCGTAGGTGCCGATCTGCTCAGGGGTTCGAACGGAGACCGGCACCATCGAGATCAGCGGATCGGCGGGCAACTCGTCGCGCTCGAGCAGCCAGGAGCGCAGAGCCGAGGTGCAGATCGCCATCACGACGTCGTTGACCGTGCAGCCGAACTCGTTCTTGATCTCCTTCACCTCGCTCAGCGAGAGCGAGCCGAATGCGAAGCGGCGATGGGCGGAGATCCGCTCTTGAAAGCGGGTGTGGGGGGCGCTCAGGCTGCGGCCCTCGAGCACGGTGCGCGGGCGCTGCTGCGGCATCAGTCGGGCCACCCGGCGTGAGGCGCCGGCGATCGTCTTCACACCCGGCATCGTCCGCATCGTCGGCACCGAATCGAGGTTCGGCAAGACGCGCGGCGCGGCGCGGATCGCGCGGACCGGCTGCTTCCACATCCCCGTCAGGCCGCGGCTGAGCATCTCGAGCTCGCCCGGCTGCTGCTCGGTCTCCCGCTCCTCGGGCTCGGGGATCTCGCGACCCGCTGGATCGAAATCGAGCAGCACCGCAAGGATCTCGGCGCCGGAGACACCGTCGACGGCAGCGTGATGGATCTTCGTCAGCATTGCGACGCTGCCGTCCTCGAGGCCGCTGATCACGTACAGCTCCCAGAGCGGATGGGCGCGGTCGAGTTGCCGGGAGAAGATCCTCGATGTCTGCTCGGCCAGCTGCAGGGTGTTACCCGGCGCCGGCAGGGCAAGTTCGCGGACGTGGAACTCGAGATCGAACTCGTCGTCCTCGATCCAGTAGGGGTGGTCGAGCCCGAACGGCACCTCGACCAGCCGCCAGCGAAACGGCGGCAGCATGTGCAGCCGCTCGGACAGGAGAGCCCGGACCCGCTCGACGTCGAGCGGGTCGCCGTCGGCGGTCTCTGGCTCGTAGAGCGCCAGTCCGCCGACGTGCCCCAGCGCGCGGCCATCCTCCAACGCAAGGAACTGTGCGTCGAGGCTGGTCAGCTGCCTCATCGTCGGAGCACTAAAGGATCAGCCGCCGCTGATCAGTTGCTGCCAGCGATCCTCGACCTCCTGGACGCCCTCGGCGGGCGGGTTGTCGATGGTCGAGCAGTCGGCCGTGTACTCCTCGGTCGGGAAAATCAGCTCGCTCTCTGCCAGCTCGGGAGTCTCCTTCCGAAAGATCTCCTGGACGCCCTTCACCGGGGTGATATAGCTGTTGTACTCCGCGATCTGTGTCTGGTTGGCCGGGTCGTAGACGTAATTCATGAACGCGTAGGCGGCATCGGGATTCGGCGCTCCGATCGGGATCACCATGTTGTCCGACCACAGCAGGCAGCCGTCCTCGGGCTTGACGAACTCGATGTCGGCGTTGTCGGCCTGCAGCTGGACCGCGTCCCCGGACCAGCCGACTGCGATCACGGCGTCGCCGCGGGCGATATCGTCGGTGTAGTCGTTGCCGGTCAGCTTGCGGATCTGCCCCGACTTGACGGCTTCGTCAAGCTGGTCGATAGCGTCGATCCAATCCTGGGTTGTGGCGTCCTCGGGCTCGATCCCGTTGCCCTGGAGGATCATCGGCACCGTGTCCCGGAGCTCGGTCAGCACCGTCACCTTGCCCTTGTACTTGGGGTCGAAGATGTCATTGATCGAGGTCACGTCCGGCGCTTCCTCGGTGTTGACCACGAGCCCGGTCAGGCCGCTCTGCCAAGGCACCGTGTAGGAGCGGTCGGGGTCGATCGAGGTGCTCTTGAGGCTGTCGAGCATGTTCTCGTTGACCGTCGGAATCGCGTCCTTGTCGAGGTTCTGGAGGTAGCCGAGGTCGTACATCTTGCGCGCCATCCAGTCGCTGACGACGATGATCGAGCGGTCCGCTGACTCACCGTTCTGCAGGTCCGGGCGCAGCTTCGCAAAGATCTCGTTGTTGTCGTTTACGTCCTCGATGTAGTCGACCTTGACGCCGTCCTGCTTCTCGAACTCGGGGATCGTATTGCGGTCGATGTAGAACGGCCACTGCGAGATCACAAGTTCGCCGCCGACGGTGCCCGTCGCCTCGGCGGTGGTCACCTCGCCCTCATTACCGCCGCCGCCAAGGTCGCTCCCGCATGCCGCCAACAGCAGTGCGGCCGCCAGCGCGGTCAGGACAGTGATCAGCCCTCTTGCTCTACTCCCGCCCCGTACCGTGTCCATATTGGCTCGCCTCCTCGGCTTGGTCGCTCCCTCTCCTTGCGGACTCTAGTAGAGCGACCTAGCCGGCACAGCGTCCCCATCGGCCGGCTGGAGGCCCGGCCCGGCTCTCGATCAGCCGAGCCGAACCGGGATGCTCCGGTACTGATTGAGGAAGGTCGAGCTGACCCGCTCCGGTTCACCGTCGAAGCTGATCTCCTCGAAGCGCCGTAGCGTCTCCTCGAACCAGAGCTTCAGCTCCAGGCGGGCGAGACCCGCTCCCAGGCAGAAGTGCCGGCCGCCACCACCGAAGCCCTGGTGATTGTTCGGATCGCGCCGCACGTCAAAGCGCTGCGGGTCATCAAAGGCCGTCTCGTCGCGGTTGCCGGAGACGTACCAGAGCGCGAGCTTGTCGCCGGCCCTGATCTCGGTCCCGGAGAGCTCGGTGTCCTTCGTCGCCGTGCGCCGCATGTAGGCGAACGCGGGGTGGCAGCGGACGCACTCCTCGACCACCTGCTCCAGCGGCACCGTGCCCGAGCGGACCAGTTCAATCTGCTCAGGATCGTCGAGCAGGCTCTTCATCCCCGAGGTGAACACGGCACGGGTCGAGTCATTGCCGGCGACCATCAGGAGGAAGAAGAACATCACCACTTCGTCGTGGGAGAGGCGCTCGCCATCGACCTCGGCCTGGATGATCGCCGTCGTCAGGTCCTCGGTCGGCTCCTTCTCCCGCTCTTCAACCATTTCGTTGACGTAGGGGATGAACTCCTCCAGCGCCCGCCAGATTTCGCCCAGGTCGGGCACCAGGCGAGGATCCTCGAAGGCGACCGTGCGGTTCGTCCAGTCGACGAGCTTGGCGGCGTCCTCGCGCGGGGCTCCGAGCATCTCACCCGTAACCATCGCGGGTACGTAGATGCCGACATCCTGGACCAGGTCGACGCGTCCGTCGGGATGGCGCTCCAGCGCCCGGTCCCAGACCAGGTTGATGATCTCCCGCATCCGCTCCGTGTGCTCGAGTGCCCGCTTCGGCGTGAAGGCTCGCTGGACCAGCGCCTTCAGCCGGTCGTGGCGCGGCGGGTCCTGGGCGATCAGCATGTTGGCGCTGAGGTCGATCGGATCGGGCTCGCCGGGGGCTGCCAGGTGGTCGACGATGAGGATGCTGCGGTCGGAGGAGAAGGTCTCGTGGTCGCGGCCGACGGTGCGGATGTCGTCGTAACGGACGATCGACCAGAAGCCACTCTCGTTCGGGAAGTCGCCCATCGGGCTCCAGTGCAGACCCTTCTGCTCGCGGAGCCGGGTGAAGAGTTCGTGAGGGGGGCCGTCCCGCCAGAGATCGAGGTTGCTGACGTCGTATTCGGCCAGGTCCTTGGGGGGTGCGATCGTGCTCATCTTGGCTTCTCCTCCATGTTTCGCTTCAGCTTTTCAGTTCTCGAGTTGGACCGCACGCCCGCCCCCGGGGCGTTCAACGCCTCGCGGGCCGATCGCTGCGGTCGTCCGCCGCCTCTGGGCTGCTGACAGCTCAGCAGGCTCACGAGGGTTCGCCGGCCACTGGGCGCTGGCCGGAGACCAGTGCCGAGAGGCCGGTGTCGACGTCGTCGTCATCGGGGCGGGTTGCCGCGAGCTTCTCGGCACGCGCCTGCTGCCAGACCGTAAAGCCCATCGCGATCGCGGTGACGATGAAGAGCATCGTCGCCAGCACATTGACCTCGACCGGGATCCCTCGCTGCGAGGCGCCGAAGATGAACAGGGGGAAGGTGACCGTGGTGCCGGAGTTGAAGTTCGAGATCACGAAGTCATCGAGTGAGAGAGCGAAGGCGAGCATCGCCGCCGCGGCGAGGCCCGGGGCGAGCAGGGGCAGCGTGATTGTGCGGAATGTCGTCCAGGCGGTTGCGCCCAGGTCGCGGGCGGCCTCCTCGAGCGAGCGGTCGAAGCCGATCAATCGTGAGCGGACGACGACCACGACGAAGCTGATCGAGAACATGATGTGCGCCACCCAGAGCGTGTTGAAGCCGCGGTCGACGCCGATGAAGACGAACATCGAGAGCAGCGAGGCGCCGAGCACTACCTCCGGCGTCGCCATCGGGATCACGATCAGCAGATTGGCGAGCCGCCGGCCCTTGAACTGATACCGAACCAGGCCAATCGCGAGGAGCGTGCCGATCGAGGTCGCGACGATCGTCGAGAGCGCCGCCAGTTGGAGACTGAGCCCCAGCGCCTCGGTCAGCTCAGGGATCCCGAAGGCGTTCTCCCAGTGATCGAGGGTGAAGCCCTCCCAGGTGAAGTTGAACTTGCCCTTCGGGTCGTTGAAGGAAAAGATCGCGATCACGAGGATCGGGATCAGCGTGTAGGCGACGGCGACGATGCCGAAGCCCATCACGGCGTGTTCGCGCACCCAGCGCCAGGCGCCGCTCACGGAGCCACCTCCTCACCCATCAGCGATTCGGAGCCGGCGAACTTGATGTAGATCATCACGATCACGAGAATCACCGCCATGACCATGAAGGAGAGCGCCGAGGCGGTCGGGTAGTTCTGGGTTCGCAGGAACTGGTCCTGGATCACGTTGCCGATCATCGCCTGGTTCGGCCCGCCGAGGAAGGTCGCGTTGACGTAGTCGCCGAAGGCCGGGATGAAGGTCAGCAGGGTGCCGGCGATGATCCCCGGCGCCGTCAGCGGCAGCGTCACCTTGAGGAAGGCGGAGCGCGAGCTCGAGTAGAGATCCTTGGCCGCCTCGATCAGGCGACCGTCGAGCTGCTCGAGGCTGGCGTAGATCGGCAGCACCATGAACGGGAGGAAGTTGTAGGTGATCCCCATGATCACCGAGAAGTCCGTGTCCAGAAGCTTGCCCCCCTCGGGGATGAAGCCGAAGAAGCGGGCGACGTCGGCGATCTGGCCGTCGTCGGTGAGGATCGTCTGCCAGGCCAAGGTGCGGATCAGGTAGGTCGTGAAGAACGGCGCCACCACCGCGAACAGCATCAGGTTCTTCCAGCGTCCCGCCTTGAAGGCGATCGCATAGGCCAGCGGGTAGGCGATCAGCAGGCAGAGCAACGTGGCGATGATCGAGAACCTGAACGAGCGCAGGAACTGGGTGTCGAAGCTGCTCAGCGCGTCGCTGAAGTTCGACCACTGGTAGGTGAGCGTGAACCCCGTGTCGATGTTGCCCTCCTCGAGGGCGACGATCGCCATGAAGAACATCGGCACCGCAAAGAAGACGAGGAGCCAGAGCAGCCCCGGGCTCATCAGGGCATAGGGAGTAAAGCGGCGGCGCTTCATCGGGTTCCGTGTCCGATTCCTACGCGCCGCCGCTTCAACTCAGCTCTCCCTCGCTTCGCTATTCGATCAGCCGCCGCTGATCAGCTGCTGCCAGGCGTCCTCGACCTCTTGCTCGCCATCGGCGGGCGGGTCGGTCTGGGTCGTGCAGTCCCCGGTGAACTCGTCAGTGGGGAAGATCAGCTCGCTCTCGGCGAGATCCGGGGCGTCCTTCTGGAAGATGTCCTGGACTCCCTTCACCGGCGTGATGTAGCTGTTGTACTGAGCGATCTGCGACTGGTTCGCCGGGTCGTAGACGTAGTCCATGAACGCGTAGGCCGCGTCCGGGTTCGGCGCTCCGACCGGGATCACCATGTTGTCCGACCAGAGAATGCAGCCCGTGTCCGGCATCACGAAGTTGATGTCGGAGTTGTCGGCCTGCAACTGGATCGCGTCGCCGGACCAGCCGATCGTCACGACCGCGTCACCGCGGGCGAGATCGTCGGTGTAGTCGTTACCGGTCAGCTTGCGAATCTGTCCGGACTTGACCGCGTCGTTGAGCTTGTTGATCGCGTCGAGCCACTCTTGGGTCGTCGCCTTGGTGGGATCGACGCCGTCGGCCTTCATGACCAGCGGCACGGTGTCGCGCAGCTCGGTCAGGACCGTCACCTTGCCCTTGTACTTGGGGTCGAAGATGTCGTTGATCGAGGTCACGTCCGGCGCCTCGGCGGTGTTGACCACCAGTCCGGTCATGCCGCTCTGCCAGGGCACCGTGTAGGAGCGATCCGGGTCGATCGAGGGACTCGCCAGCGAATCGACGAGGTTCTCGTCGACGGCCGGAATTGCGTCCTTGTCGAGGTTCTGGAGGTAGCCGAGGTCGTACATCTTCTTCGCCATCCAGTCGGTGACGACGATGATCGAGCGATCAGCGGACTCCCCGTTCTGCAGATCCGGACGCAGCTTCGCAAAAATCTCGTTGTTGTCGTTGACGTCCTCGATGTAGTTGACCTCGACGCCGGCATCCTGCTCGAACTCGGGGACCGTCTTGCGGTCGATGTAGAACGGCCACTGCGAGATCACGAGCTCGCCGCCGACGGTTCCCGTCGCCTCGGCCGTGGTCACATCGCCGTCATTGCCGCCGCCGCCGAGATCACTCCCGCACGCCGCGAGCAGCACCGAGGCGCTGAGCGCGAGCGTTGCGATCAGCAGCCCCCGTGTCGTCCTACTCATCTTCGTCTGCATCAGTTGTCGCCTCCTTGGCGTTTGCTCTCCGTCAAAGGTCATCCCGCGGCGGCGGCGGCCTTCGCTTTCGCGGCCGCTACCGATTCGCGTACGAGGTGGACATGCTGAGGGGCCCAGGCGAGGCGCACCTTGGCACCGCCACCCGGAAGTCGCTGCCGCTCGGCTTCGTCGGCGTTGGGGACGAGCACCGTCATCCGCGCGTCTCCCTGAAGCCGGATGACAATCTGCGTTGAGGTTCCGAGGTAGACGGAACTCTCGACAACGCCCTCGACGTTGGGGCGGTCGGGCGCCGGGGCGTCCGCGTCGTGGATCTCGAGCTTCTCGGGCCGGACGACGGCGTGGCAGTGATCTCCGGCTGCCAAGCCATCACCGGGAGCGGTGACTTCGACCCCGGCATCGAGCTTGACGGTGCAGCCGGCGCCATTCGCGGCGGCCACGGTGCCCGGCATCAGGTTCGAGACGCCGATGAACCCGGCGACGAAGGTCGTGGCGGGCCGCTCGTAGACCTCCTCGGGGTCGGCGATCTGCTCGACGAAGCCCTCGTTCATGACCGCGATCCGGTCGGACATCGTCAGCGCCTCCTCCTGGTCATGGGTGACGTAGACGAAGGTGATCCCAACCTCGCGCTGGATCCGCTTGAGCTCGATCTGCAGGCCCTTGCGGAGCTTCAGGTCGAGGGCGCCGAGCGGCTCGTCGAGGAGCAGGACCTTGGGCAGGTTGACGACGGCCCGCGCCAGTGCGACACGCTGCTGCTGGCCGCCGGAAAGCTGATTGGGCCTGCGATTCGCCTCGCCCCAGAGTCCGACCCGCTCGAGCTCGCCCTGGACCCGCTTCTCGGCCTCGGCCTTGTCGACTTTCTTGCGCTTGAGGCCGTAGGCGACGTTGTCCTTGACCGAGAGGTGGGGAAAGAGCGCGTAGCTCTGAAAGACGGTGTTCGTCGGTCGCTTGTGGGCCGGAAGGCTGGAGACATCCTCGCCGTCGATCTTGATCGTGCCCTCCGTCGGCTCCTCGAAGCCGGCGATCATTCGCAGCGTCGTCGTCTTGCCGCAGCCGCTCGGGCCGAGCATCGTGAAGAATTCACCCTGGGCGATCTCGAGGTTGATGTCATTGACCGCTGTGAAGTCGCCAAAGCGCTTCACCACCGAGCGGGCTGTCACGCTCGGTGCCTGCCCCGGGTTCGGGGTCCCGTCAGCATCGGCGGACGCGGTTGTCGGCTGGTTCTCCGTGGTCTCCTCCTCCGTTTCCACCTTGGCCCTTGGGACCAGGTGGCCTCCTGCTAGGCCGAACTATGTCCTATCCGGCGGACTTTGCAATCCGCGGATGCCCCAAAGTCTCGGGCAGCCATTATACGAACTGTCTAAGAGAGTAAAGTCGGCTTGAACGATTCTCCGATTGTGTCACCCAAGGCCAATGTCTACCGTTGTGCAAACCGTCGAGTTACCAACGAGGACTACGAGAAGGAGAGGGATACGCGATGGAGACTGCAAGCGTCAACCCCGCCGCAACGATGGAACAGAGCCCGCTCCAAGAGATGGGCCGCCGGCACCTGTGGATGCACTTTTCCCGCATGGGTGGCTACGACTCCTCACACGAGATCCCGATTATCGCTCGTGGCGAGGGTCCTTACGTCTACGACGAGCACGGCAAGCAATTCCTCGACGGGCTCAGCGCCCTCTTCTGCTGCAACGCCGGCCACGGCCGCGGTGACTTCGGCGACGTAGCCGCCGCCCAGATCCGCGAGCTCGATTTCTACACGAACTGGAGCTATGCCCATCCGCGTGCAATTGAGCTTGCCGCGAAGCTCGCCGAGCTCGCGCCGGGCGATCTCAACCGCGTCTTCTTCGTCAACTCCGGCTCCGAGGCCGTCGAGTCGGCGATCAAGGTCGCCCGCAACTGGCATCGCGCTCATGGCCGCGGTCAGCGACACAAGGTGATCGCCCGCGAGGTCGCCTACCACGGGACCACAATGGGGGCGCTCGCGGCGACCGGCCTGACCGACCTCAAGGTCCCGTTCGAGCCCGAGATGCCGGGTGGCGTCCACGTGCCGAACACGAACGAGTACCACTGGCCCGACGGCCGTGACCCGCTCTGGGCGGCCGAGGCGATCCGCGAGAAGATCATCTTCGAGGGTCCCGACACGGTCGCCGCCGTCATCCTCGAGCCGCTGCAGAACGCCGGCGGCTGCATTCCACCCCAGGAGGGCTACTTCCAACGGGTTCGCGAGATCTGTGATGAGTTCGGCGTGTTGCTGATCAGCGACGAGGTGATCTGCTCCTGGGGTCGGCTCGGCCACTATTTTGGTTGCCAGCGGTACGGCTACCAGCCGGACATGATCACGACCGCAAAGGCGCTGACCGGCGCCTACATTCCGATGGGTGCGCTGATCGTTACCGACGAGGTGTTTGAGCCGTTCGGGACGGGGCACGTGAGCTTTACTCACGGCTCGACTTTCGGTGGCCATCCCGTCGCGGCGGCGGTCGCGCTGCGCAACCTCGAGGTCTTCGAGGAGGAGGACCTCTGCGGGCACGTGCTCCGCAAGGAGGGCGAGTTCCGCGGCATGCTGGAGGACCTGCGGGACATCCCGATCGTCGGCGATGTCCGCGGGGCCGGCTTCTTCCACGCGATCGAGTTGGTCAAGGATCGCGAGACCAAAGCGGCCTTCGACGACGAGGAGTCCGAGTGGCTGCTGCGTGACTTCCTCTCCGGTGAAGTCTTCAAGAACGGCCTGATCTGTCGGGCCGACGATCGTGGCGACCCCGTGATCCAGCTGGCGCCGCCTCTGGTCAGCGACACCGAGCAGTTCGAGGAGATCATCGGCGCCTTGCGGCCGGTCCTCGAGGAGGCCAACCACATTCTCGAAGGCCGAAGCTGATCCCGAGGGGGCAGGATGCTTACCGTCCAGAGCCTCCTCGGCGATCTCGGTCTCGAACCGGCGCACGGGCTCGGCGAGGAGCCGAGGCCGATCCGCTGGGTTCACATATCCGAGCTCGAGGATCCGACGCCGTTCCTCTCTGGAGGCGAGCTGCTGCTGACGACTGGGATCAACCTCGCCGACAGCGCGACGCAGCGTCGCTACGCCAAGCGACTGGCCAAGCACGAGTTGGCTGCGCTTGGCTTCGGCACCGGCTTCGATCACGACGGACTGCCGCCGAGCCTGATCAGCGAGTGCGAGAGCTTGGGGCTGCCGTTGTTCGAGATCCCCTACGAGACACCGTTCATCGCGATCACTGAGCGCGCCTTCACGAAGCTCGTCAACGAGCAGTACGACGTGCTCGAGCGCGGCATCGAGGTTCACGCCAAGCTCGAG
This sequence comes from Acidobacteriota bacterium, assembly GCA_032122625.1. GTDB lineage: Bacteria > Actinomycetota > Thermoleophilia > Solirubrobacterales > 70-9 > CAXMST01. The sequence continues at coordinate 460 of JAQBGG010000010.1, read as the reverse complement.
GGCCTGGTGCTCGCCGAGCGCGGCCTCGGTGAGGTCATGCGGGCGATCGCGGAATCCGTGCACGGCGCCGCCCTGCTACTTGATGACCGCGGCACCGAGCTCAGCCGTCATCCGCAGGAGCGGGGGCTCGCGGCCGACGCGGTCGCCTTGATCAAAGCCGAGATCGCCGAGCGGGCGGCCGGCTCGCGCCAATCGCTCTTCGTCCCCGAGGAGGGGCCGCTCGCGGGCCGCGCCGTGGCGGTGCCGGTCCCCGTTGGCGGCGATGGCCCTCGCGGCCATTGGCTGGTCGCCGCTCGCCGCGAGGGTCAGGTCGGCGATCTCGAGCGGCTGCTCGGCCGCCAGGCGGCGATGGTCGTCGCCCTGGAGATGATGCGCGAGCGCGCCGTGCGCGACACCGAACGCCGGCTCGCCGGCGATGTGCTCGCTGAGGCGATCGGTGGAAACCTGCGTCCTGAGGAGC
>JAQBGG010000009.1:0-57522 GCA_032122625.1 Acidobacteriota bacterium | reverse complement strand
GCAGAGCAGACTCAATCGGATCCGCGAACGTCGCGCGCGCGCTCGCCGGGGTGCCTCGCGGGGGGGCGATGAGCCCGGGCCCGTGCGCGGGAGCGCGTCTGCGGGCCTTGCCTCGGCCCTGGCCCGGGCCCGAGCCGGTCTCGATCGCGCCGGAGCGGGCGCCGGGAAGACGGCCCGGTCGGTTGGCGACGCGATCAGTGGAACGTGGTTTGCGATCCCGCTGGCGGTCCGCCAGCGTCTTACGGCCGGGGGTGTGCTGCTGGCAACGATCGCCGTGATCGTCTTCGTCCTTATCCCGGCCGCCCCCTGCTCGGTGCCGGGCGGCGATCGCTGCCCGCCGAGCGACGACGCGATCGCTCTGGTTCCCACCGACGCGGGCGCCTACGTGCACCTCAACGTCGGCACCGACACCGACCAGTATGAGAACGCCCGGAGCTTGGCCGAGCGACTCCCGGAGCTGGCCGGTGCGTTCACCTCCTTGCTCTCGACCACGGCCGACCTGCGGATCGACTACGAGCGCGACATCCGCCCTTGGAGCGGCGGGGAGCTCGCCTTGGTCATCGCGCTGAACGGGACTGAGGTCGGCCGCATGCTGATGTTCGAGGCCAATGATGGCGAGGCCGCCGGGACGTTCGCCGAGGCGGTGCTCGGCCGTGGAACGAAGATTTCCGACGTCAACGGGATCACCATGCGGCGCAACGCCGACGGTCTCGCAGCCGCGGTCAGGGCTGGATTTCTGCTGCTCGGCCCGGAGGCACAGGTGCGCGAGTCGATCGAGCTCTCGAGGGCCGATTCACTGGCCGTCAACCAGGTCGCTCAGCAGGCGCTCGAGCAGCTGCCTTCCGAGCGGCTTCTCGAGGCCTACATCTCACCGGCGTTCACAGGAGCGGCGGTGGCGAGCGGCGCGCTGGCCGGCCTTGACACCTTTGTCGACGCGGAGGCCTCGGAGGGGGCTGCTGCGGCGCTGGTGATCGAGGAGGACGGGCTGGAGCTGGCAGTCAGAAGCATCCTCGACCCCGACCGGAGCGAGGCCAATCCGGGGTTCTTTGCGGCGCTGCCGGCATTCGAGCCGACGCTGACGGCGGATGTCCAGGGCGATGCCCTCGTCTATCTGGGTGTTGGCGATCCGGGCGCCAGCGCCGCGACGCTGGTTGGCCGGGCGGCGTCCACGGCCCCTGACCTGTTCGGGGGCCTGGAGCAGTTCAACCGGCGACTCAGGCGCCAGGACAAGATCAACGTCGAGCGGGATCTGGTGCCCCTGCTCGAGGGCGAGGCGGCCCTGACGGTCGAGCCCGAGAAGGCCCCCGGGGACGACGGCGGTGAGCAGCCGGAGGGCGTGCCCGGGGTCGTCGAGGCCACCGGCGTGCCGTACCTCGCCCTGCTTGCAAAGGGCGTCGACGTGCCGGAAGCCCTCGCGGACCTCGCCGAGCTGCAAGGGCCGATAGCCGACGCAATCGACATCAGCGCTGGGCAGTCCCCGGTCTTCGAGACGCGCGAGATCGGTGGTCTGGAGGCCCAGAGCCTGAGGCTCTCGCGAGTCGTCGATCTGACCTATGCGGGGGCCGATGACCAGCTGATCGTCGCCACAAGCCCGGCTGCGATCGAGCGGCTCGCCTCCGACGAGCAGCCGCTCGCCGACAGCGACGGGTTTCGCGCCGCCACCGAGTCCTTCGACGATCAAGTCTCAATGCTCGTCTACCTGGACTTACCCGATCTGCTCAGTCTCGGGGAGCGACTGTTTCTTGCCGAGGACCCGTCCTACGCCCGCTACGCCCTCGATCTGCGGACCCTGGGAGCCGCGGCGCTGGCTGTGACCTATTCGCCCTCACAGCTCTCCACGGACGCCCGTGTGCTCGTCGGGGAAGGCGAGGCTCCGGATCCGGAGCTCGAACCGCCTGCGGACGTGGGCCTCGGCGGGTAAGGTCCCCCGTTCACGGTCCACCTGAGAACAGAAAGACTGAAACCAGACCATGGGCAAGACGATCGAGTTGGCCGATAACGAGCACCTGTTTACGTCCGAGTCCGTGAGCGAGGGCCACCCGGACAAGATGTGCGATCAGATCTCCGACGGAGTCCTTGACGCCGTGCTCGAGGACGACCCCAACGGTCGCGTCGCCTGCGAGACCCTGGTCAACACGGGCCTGGTCGTGGTCACCGGCGAGATCTCGACCGAGACCTACGTCGACATCCCCGCCATCGTACGTAGGACGATCAACGAGATCGGCTACAACGACGGTCGGATGGGCTTCGACGGCGACTCCTGCGCCGTCCTGACTGCGATCGACGAGCAGTCGGCGGATATCGCTCAGGGCGTCGATCAGGCCTATGAGACCCGGACCGACCCCAGCGATGAGGATGAGCTCGATCGGGACGGAGCCGGAGATCAGGGAATGATGTTCGGCTACGCCACGCGGGAGACCAAGGCACTGATGCCGATGCCGATCCAGATCGCGCACACACTCGCCCGGAGGATCGCTGCGGTGCGCAAGGACGGCACCCTCCCGTACCTGCGGCCGGATGCCAAGACCCAGGTGACGATCCGCTACGAGGATGACCGCCCGGTGGAGGTGGCCAAGATCCTGATCTCCACCCAGCACGGCCCGGAGGTCCAGGGTGAGACGACGATCAGGCCCGATCTCTGGGAGCACGTCGTCCTGCCCGTGCTCGACTCCGAGTACCCCGACCTCTACGACGCTGTGGCCCTGCGCGAGGAGTTCCTCGTCAATCCGACCGGCAAGTTCGTGATCGGCGGCCCCGTCGGGGACGCCGGTCTGACCGGCCGCAAGATCATCGTCGATACCTACGGCGGCGCGGCCCGTCACGGTGGCGGCGCTTTCAGCGGCAAGGACCCCTCGAAGGTCGATCGCTCGGCGGCCTACGCCGCGCGGTATGTCGCCAAGAACGTCGTCGCCGCCGAGCTCGCCGATCGCTGTGAGATTCAGCTCGCCTACGCGATCGGGGTTGCTCACCCGGTCTCGGTCATGGTCGAGAGCTTCGGCACCGGCAAGATCTCCGACCACGCGCTGACCAGGGCGGTCAACGAGGTCTTCGATCTACGTCCCGGCGCCTTCCGCAAGTACCTCGACCTGCACCGTCCGATCTACCGCCAGACGGCGGCCTACGGCCACTTCGGTCGCGACGATCTCGACCTCAGCTGGGAGCGGACCGACCGCACCGATGCCCTGCGCGAGGCCGTCGGCACCGTCGCACCCGCCGAGGCCTGAGCCCTCGGGGGCGTCGCCGGGCGCGGGCTGATCGGCTCCCGCCTTGGGGCCGGCTAGGCCGGCCGCGGGGCTTCCGGCTCGTCCCCGAGAGCGGTTTCGCGGTCAGGCCCCGTCGCGGTGTGGACCGCCTCGACGATCTCGCCGGGGTCGGCGACGCCCGTGAAGACGAAAGTGTTCGAGTCGTTCGAGGCGGTATCGAAGTCGACGTCGCCGATCTGCAGCAAGCGCTGCAGCAGCGACTGCGAGTAGCTGACGTCCTGGACTCGGCTGAGGCGTGTCTCCTGGACGACGCGGGAGACGATCCCACGCTTGATGTGAAGGCGTTTGTTGGTGATGCTGTAGCGGGTGGCGACGCGCTTCAGCAGGCCGGCGAGGGCGACGATCGCGGCCCCGACGAGAATCACGACGGTCACCAGTCCCTCGTTGACGCCGTCACCGATCACCTTGCCCCAGAGCGCGACCAGCGCGGCGAGCACGCCGGTCGCGAGGGCGCCCTTTGCGTAGAAGTCGAGAATCGAGCGCCACGAGGGATGTCCCTCGAAAACAAACTGCTCTCCGGGTCCGAGGTTGAACGACATGCGGGCAATATATGGCCTCGGCCCGGCGCCCGCCGTCCGCGCTTGGCCGTACGTTGGCCGCTCGAATGAGGATCGTCAAGGTCGAACCGATCACAACCGCCCGCGCTCTTCGCGGACCTTTCGACTACCGGATGCCGGAGGAGGGTCCGGACATCTCGGTTGGATCGCTGCTGATCGTGCCCTTTGCCCGGCGCGAGTTGCTCGGTGTCGTCGTCGAGTTGGCGAGCGAGAGTGAGCTCTCGGAGGATCGGTTGGCGGAGCCGCTCGAGGTCCTCGGGGTGGGAACCACGCCGGAGCTGATTGCTCTGGGAGACTGGATCGCGGCCCGCTATTGCTCAACCCGTTCGCGGGGAATCGCGCTGGCGCTTCCCCCGGGTGCCGGTGCGGGGCGGCGCCCCCGGACGGCGAAACCCCGCACAGAGATCCGGTCCCGTCTGACCGCCAAGGGCGTCGCTGCCCTCAACGACGGCGGGGAGCGACTGGGCGAGCGTCAGCGGGCCGTGCTCGAGGCGCTCTGCGACGGCGCCGAACGCTCCAACCCTGAGTTGGCCGCGATCAGCGGCGCGACCGCGGCCGTCGTCAGGCGGCTCGATCAGCGTGGCCTGCTCGCTTCCCGGCGTGTCCAGGTCCGACGGCGACCCGAGCTCCACGCCGTCGGTGAAAGCAGTGATCCGCCGCGTTTGTCGGACGCGCAGTTGGGCGCCGCCGAGCGCATCCGGTCGGCGCTGGCGGGGCGAGGAGCCCGCGAGCTGCTGCTCTATGGAGTCACCGCTTCCGGGAAGACTGAGGTCTACCTGGACGCCATCGAGGCGACGCTCGCCGCCGGTCGCACCGCGATCCTGCTGGTTCCCGAGATCGGTCTGACGCCACAGACGGTGGGGCGGGTGGCGGCGCGGCTCGGAGATGAGGTGGCGGTCCTCCACTCGGGCCTCTCGGAGGGCGAGCGCTACGACGAGTGGCGGCGCCTGCGCTCCGGCGAGGCACGAGTCTGCGTGGGGCCGCGCTCGGCGATCTTCGCTCCCCTCGAGCGGTTGGGGATCGTGGTCGTCGACGAGGAGCACGATTCCTCCTACAAGCAGGAGGGAGACCCGCGCTACGACGCCCGGGCGGTCGCCCGCCGCCGAGCTGAGATGGCGGGGGCCGTCTATCTGGCGGGCAGTGCGACGCCGCGGCCGGAGAGCTGGGCGGAGCTGACCCGCCTGGAGCTGCCCGAGCGGATCGACGCTCGGCCGATGCCCCGGGTCAGCGTCCTCGACATGCGCGAGGTCTCGCCCCGATCGGGTCCGCTGCACCCCGAGGTGCGGACCGCGCTGGCCTCACTGGGGGCGGGCGAGAAGGCGATCGTGATGCTCAACCGGCGCGGGTTCTCCCCGCACCTGTCCTGCGCGTCCTGTGGGCATTCGGTTGGCTGCCCCCATTGCGACGTCTCATTGGTCCTGCACCGCGCCGGTGGCCGCATCAGCTGCCACCACTGTGGGCACTCGGAGCCGCCGCCAAGCGCCTGCCCGGAATGCGGCTCAGTCGCCCTCGCCCGCTTCGGAGCCGGGACCGAGCGGATAGAGGCCCTGGTCGAGGAGTTGATCGCGCCGGCCGCCGTCTTCCGGCTCGACGCGGACACGGCCTCCGGGAAGGGCGCCCACGGCAAACTGCTCGCCGGCTTCGGGGCTGCCGACTCCGGCGTCCTCGTCGGCACCCAGATGGTCGCCAAAGGCCACGACTTCGCCGACGTTGTGCTTAGCGTCCTGATCGACGCCGACTCAACGCTCAGGTATCCCGACTTCCGCGCCGAGGAGCGGACCTTCGCCCTGGTCTCCCAGCTCGCCGGGCGCAGCGGGCGCGGCGAGCTCGGCGGCCGGGTGATGGTTCAGACGATGGCCCCCACGGCCGAGCCGATTGCCGCGGCCGCCGCGCATGATGCGCCTGGCTTTCTCGGCGGTGAGCTGCGACGGCGAGAGCAGTTCGGGTACCCGCCGTTCTCATCGCTGATCGCGATCGAGCTGGCCGGCGCCGACGAGCAGAGGTTGGTCACGATCGCCGAGCAGGTGGCATCGGCCGTCGGGGAAGCGATACCCCCGGGCACCGAGCTGCTCGGTCCGGCGCCGCGCTTTCGCCGGCGCGGGAAGTTCAGGCGGCGGCTACTGATCAAGACGTCCGATCCGCGATCGGTGGCGGCGGCGGTGGCCGAGATCGTCGAGGACCTCTCCGCTCGTCGCTCGCTCAAGGGACTGGCGCTCGCCGTTGACGTCGACCCGCAGTAGCGGGCTCGGATGCTCCGGGATCCACCACGAATGCCGGGGAATCGTCCATCTAGACTTCGGGACGTGAGCGACACAGAACACGAATCGGCGACCGCCCCGGCCCCCGGCCCCACGCTTGAGGCGGAGGAGGAGCTGCACGAGCGCCGCCGCCAGGCGCTTGCGCTGGTCCGCAAGTTCGGTGACCCGGTGCTCAAGTCCCGTGCGTCGGAGGTCACTGAGTTCGGCCCTGAGCTTGGCGCCGAGGCCGAGCGGATGATCGCGGTGATGCACGACGCGCTGGGCATCGGCCTGGCCGCGACGCAACTCGGCGTGATGCGGCGAATGCTGGTCTTTCAGGCGGGGCCCGACTCGGATCCGCGCGGAATTGTCAATCCGACGGTCGAGTGGAGCTCTGAGGACGCGGTGACAGCGGAGGAGGGCTGCCTCTCCCTGCCCGGCATCGTCGTCGATGTCGAGCGGCCCTTGCACGCCCGCGTCGCCGCGCTCGACACCGCGGGCGAACCGCTGCTGATCGAGGCCTCGGGCCTCGAGGCGCGGGTGCTCCAGCACGAGATCGATCATCTCGACGGGGCGCTGATCCTTGACCGTACGCTCCGCGAGCAACGCCGAGCGGCGATGGGCGCCCTGCGCGCCGGGGAGAGCTTCAGCCCCGAGATGCTCGATCCCGACTACCGGCCGCCTGATGATCAGGCCGAGGACGAGGATCAGGAGCCTTCGGCGCGGCCAATCGAGCGGTGAGCTCCGTCGCCAACGTCTATATGGGTACCTCCGAGTTCGCGGTCGAGGTGCTTGGGGTCCTGGCGCGTTCGGCACACCGCCCGTTACTCGTCGTCACGCCGCCGGATCGGCCAAAGGGCCGTGGGCGCAAGCTCAGCTCGCCACCCGTCGCAGACCTCGCTCGCGAACTTGGGATCGACACCCATCAAACGGCGAGCGTCAACGAGCCCGGGTCCGCCGCGCTGCTGCGGGCTTGCGGAGCCGAGCTCGGCATCGTCTGCGCCTTCGGGCAGTTGATCAAGGAGCCGTTGCTCTCGGAGTTGCCGATGCTCAACGTCCATCCCTCGCTCCTGCCGCGGTGGCGGGGGGCGGCCCCGATCGAGCGGGCGATGATGGCTGGGGATGAGAGCACCGGGGTCGCCGTGATGCGCCTCACCGAGGGCCTCGACTCCGGTCCCGTGGCCCTCACCGAGGTCGTTGCGATCGGGGCGGGGGAGAGCTACGGCGATCTCGCGACGCGGCTGGCACGCTGCGGCGGCGAGCTCTTGGTCCGGGCACTCGACTTGCACGCCAAGGACGCGCTCGAATGGGCCGAGCAGCCCGAGCAGGGCGTCACCTACGCCGAGAAGATCGGCCCCGCCGACAGGCGGCTCGATCCGACCCGGAGCGCTACTGAGGTGGCCGACGCAGTCCGCGCCCTGACGCCCCACATCGGCGCCCACCTGGAGCTCGAGGGCGGTGGTCGCCTCGGCGTCCGGGCGGCCGAGGCAGTCGCCGGCACGGACCTCGCTCCCGGCAGCGTCTCGGTTGACGAACTCGGGCGGCTGATCGTCGGCTGCTCCCCCGGCGCACTCGTGGTCAGCGAACTGCAGCCGCCCGGCAAACGCCCGATGCCCAGCGCCGACTGGTGGCGGGGTCACCCGGCGCCACAACGGATCCCACTCAGTTGAGCGGCCCGACGCCGGCCCGCCGGGTCGCCTATGAGGTGCTGCGCCGGGTATTCGAGCACGGAGCCTACGCAGATCGGGCGCTGCGCTCAGCCACCGAGCGGGTCGATCTCGATGCCCGCGAGCGAGCCTTGGCCCAGCGACTCGCCTACGGCTCGGTGCAACGGCGAGGGACGACCGACCACGTGATCGCCACGCTCTGTGACCGCCCGGCCGAGCTGATCGAGGCGCCGTTGCTGGCGGCGCTGCGGCTGGGGCTGTTCGAGCTTCTCTTCGACGATGCCGCCGCTCCCTATGCGACCGTCGATCAGGCCGTCGAGCTGGCCAAGGGGGGACGCGACGGCGGCAGGCGCCACAAGGGCGCCGGCTTGGTCAACGCCGTACTTCGCCGCGCCGCCCGTGAGCGCACTGAGATCCTCGCCGGCTTCGATCACGAGACCGCCTCCGCCGCCGCCCTCGAGTTCTCGGTTCCCGAATGGATCGTCGAGCTCTGGTGGCGAGAGCGCGGGCCAGAGCGCGCCGTGGGGCTCCTGCGGGCCGCGAACGAACCCCCTCGCCGTCACTACCGGGTCGCTGGCGCCGGGAGCGGGCCGGAGCTCGCTGGACGGCTCAGCGACGCCGGCGTCGACTACGAGAGGGTCAATGGCGGACTGCCTGCCGGGCTGGAACTGCTGGCAATTGACAGCGGCGGCTGGGTCGCGGTCGAGGATCTGGTCCGCGCGGGGTCTCTGGTCCCACAGTCGCTGGGCTCAGCCTTGGCCGCAGGGCTGCTCGAGGTGCAGCCGGGTGAGCGGGTCCTCGACCTCTGCGCGGCTCCCGGGATCAAGACGACCCAGCTCGCAGCGGGCGCCGGAGCCGACGGCGAGGTCGTGGCCGTCGAGCGCGACCCGCCGCGCGCCGCCGAGCTGCGGCGCCTCTGCGAGCGCGTCGGCGTCGGCAACGTGGAGGTCCTCGTCGGCGACGGGACTGAGCTCGAGCTCGGATCGGGATACGATCGCGTGCTGGTGGACGCTCCCTGCTCCGGACTCGGAACCCTGGCCTCGCGCCCTGACCTGCGCTGGCGCCAAGCTGCGGCGGGGATCGCGCCGCTGGCCGAGCTCCAGTCCCGCCTGCTGGCTGCCGGGACGGCCGCGCTGCGCCCGGGCGGCCGGGCGATCTATTCCGTCTGCACGATCAGCCACGCGGAGGGCGAGGCCGTGGTCAGCGAAGAACTCGGGCGCGACCCCCGACTCCACCAGGTCGACCTTGGCGCGGAGCGTCCGGAGCTGGCAGATGATCGACAGCCGCGGTCCCTGCAACTGCTGGGCGATCGCGATCGGACCGACGGGTTCTTCATAGCCGCCTTGGAGCGAGCCGCGTGAGCCAGCCCGACAGCACTCTTCTGCAGCGCCCCTGCTGCCCCGGCTGTGGCGAGCCCTGGCTGCGCCCGACGCAACTTCCGGGACGGTTTCGCTGCGTCAGCTGCATGACGCGCTTTGAACTCGTCAGCCAGTGCCCTGGCTGCGGCGTCCATCAGACGATCGCCCGGATGAATACCGACAGCGACCTCAAGTGTCAGTCCTGCGCTGAATCGATGCTGAGGCCGGTATGAGCTCCGCCAACCGCAGCGCCTTCGAGGGCCGCCGCATAGCCCCATCGATTCTCTCCGCCGACTTCGTCCGGCTCGGATCGCAGGTCGCGGAGGTGATGGACGCCGGCGCTCGCGTCATTCACGTCGACGTGATGGATGGGCAGTTCGTCCCACCGATCACGATCGGGCCCCTGATCGTCGCCGCCCTGGCCGATCAGGTCCACGCTGCCGGAGGGGTGCTCGACTGCCACCTGATGATCGAGGATCCCGGCGCCCAGATCCCGGCCTTCGCCTCCGCCGGCGCCGACTCGATCACCTTCCACGTCGAGGCGACTCCACACCCCCACCGCCTGCTCGGGGCGGTCCGCGAGGCGGGCTGCCTGGCGGGTCTCGCGCTCAACCCCGGTACGCCCGCCGCGGCGGCCGGCGACGTCGCCCACCTGGCCGACATCCTGCTCTGCATGAGCGTCAACCCCGGCTGGGGTGGGCAGAGCTTCATCGAGGCCTCGCCGGCAAAGATCCAGCGGTTGCGGGACCTGAGTGAGGATCCGAGAATCGAGATCGACGGCGGCATCGACCCGTCGACCGCGCCGGCCGCCGCCGAAGCCGGCACCGATCTCTTCGTCGCCGGTTCGGCGATCTTCTCCAAACCCGACCCGGCCGCAGCCTACGCCGCGATCGCCGCGGCCGCCGGCGCCGAATAGGACGATCGGCAGATCGAGGCCGCGACGAGGCCGCTCTAGCGCAGCGCTGGGGCGTTGAGTACGCCGACGGCCTCCTGGAGCCAGGAGCGCTCTTGGGGGCTGATCTCCATGCGCTCCGCTCGATCGACACACCAGCGAGCGACCGAGCGACGGCCGCCGAGCGCGATCAGATCGGGAGCGGTGAGAGCGAAGCGACCGTCCTGCAGGACGACGACGGCCGCCGCCCTGTCGCTCCTGGTCCGCAGGATCCGGGCGACGTCGACCTCGGCGAGGCGGGTCGGGGCACCGGTGTCGCCGTCCTCGGGACTCGTGGGCCGGACCGAGAAGACCGACGGCGCCCCGCGCACGCCGAGCTCCGAGAGCGGCGGGTCCCCGAGCGGGCCCTGCCGCCAGCGCTCGGTCAGCGCGGCCATCTGGCGGCGCGACTCACGGCGGATCAGCACGTGCAGCTCGTCGCCGGCGAAGAGGACCGTGGAGCCGCGGGGCGGTAACGCCTCTCTCTCACGGACGATCACGTTGACGAGGGCGTCGCGGGGCAGGCCGAGCTCTTTGACCATGCGGCCGACGGCGGCGTCGGACGCCTCGAGTCGGTAGGCGAAGACGTCGCCGCCGAGCTCCTGGATGATCCCGGTCTCAACCAGCGGCCGGGGGAGCGCGGGTTCACTCGTGGTCAGCCCGAGGCGATCGGCCAGCGACTCGAACGTGATGCCCTGCACCAGGGTTGAGAGCACGACGACGAAGAAGACGACGTCGAAGACGAAGGCGCTGTCGTTGATCCCGGCGATCACCGGGAACGTCGCGAGCCAGATTGGGATCGCGCCCCGCATCCCGGCCCAGCTCAGCATCAGTCGCTCGCGGAACCGGAAGGGAGCTACCTGGGTCGCAATCAGCGTCGCAGCGGGCCGGGCGACGAACATCACGACGAGGGCCAGGGCGATTCCCTCGAGCGCGACGTTGCCGAGCTCGCTGGGCACGACGAGAAGTCCGAGCAGGAAGAAGAGCGAGATCTGGGCCACCCAGCTGACACCCTGATGGAACGCCGTGATCGTCCCCCGCGCGGGCAGAATGCCTGTGCCAAGCACGAGGCCGGTGAGATATACGGCGAGGAAGCCGGAGCCGTGCGCGACGTCGGCGATGCCGTAGGAAAGGCCGATCGACGCGATCGACGCGACAGGGTAAAGGCCGGCGGTCGGGTAAGAGAGGCGGCGGAACGCGGACCGCACGGCGAAGCCGATCGCAATGCCGACCGCGGCGCCGACGCTGAGCTGGAGGACGAACTCGCCGACCATGTCCAGCAGTCCATAGCCCGGCTCCTGGATCCAGGCGATGAAGCCGACGACCAGGAGCAGCGCCACGGGGTCGTTCATCCCGGACTCTCCCTCGAGCGAGCGGGCGAGGCGCTTGCGCAGCGTCGAGCCGCGGAGCACGGCGAAGATCGCGGCGCTGTCGGTGGCGGCAACGGCCGAACCGATGATCAGGGCCTCGAGGGTGCCGAGATCGAAAAGCCACTTTGCCGCGAAGCCCGCGATCAGAGCTGTGATCAGCGTTCCCAGCAGGGCCAGCGAGAGGGCTGGCCCGATCACCGGCCGGATCTCCTTCCAACCCGAGGTCAAGCCACCCTCAAAGAGAATCAGGACCAGACCGATGGTTCCCAGGGTGCGGGTCAGCTCGACGTCGCTGAACTCAACTCCGCCGAGTCCCTCGCCCCCGATCAGCATGCCGAGCCCGAGGAAGAGCACGAGGCCGGGCACCCGAACACGGTCGGCGACCATCGCGGCGCCGATCCCCGCGGCCAGCAGCAGCCCTCCGACGAGGATCAGCTCAGCATCGGTCATTGCCGGGCTCCCGAGGGTTGATCGCAGATCGCCGCATCCGCCGCATTGTCGCGGAGCATATGAGCCGCGGTCCCGCTCGATGCGCACTCGCGCTCGCGAAGCGCGGGCACGGCGGTAGAATCTGACTGACTGACCAGTCAATCAGTTGCCATCCGGCCGCGGTCGGATGGCTTCGGAGGTCACGCAGGATGCAGGCGATGGTCGCCACTCACACCGATCGAAAGCACATGCGGCGCGCGCTCGAACTCGCCGAGCGCGGTCGTGGCAGCGTCAGTCCGAATCCACTGGTCGGCGCGGTGATCGTTGGCCCCGGCGGGGTGCTCGGTGAGGGTTGGCACGATCACCTCGGCGGTCCCCATGCCGAGGCCGCGGCGATCCTCAACGCCCAAGAGCGCGGAGCCGATCTCGGCGGCTCGACGATCTACGTGACCCTCGAGCCCTGCGCTCACCAGGGGCGCCAGCCGCCGTGTGCCGAAGCGATCGTTGCCGCCGGGATCGCTCGCGTCTTGATCGGAACCGATGATCCGACGGAGAAGGCGAGTGGCCGCGGCCCCGGAATGCTGCGCGACGAGGGGATCGACGTCGCCTTCATCGACGGCTCCGAGGCAGCGGCGGCGCGCCTGCTGATTCAGCCCTTCCGCAAGCACTCCCGCACCGGCCGGCCGCTCGTGATCCTCAAATCGGCGGTCACCCTCGATGGCCGGACAGCGACCGAGACCGGGGATTCGAAATGGATCTCAGGCGACGCGAGCCGCGAGCTGGTGCATCGCTGGCGGGCCTCTGTCGACGCAGTCGCCGTCGGCATCGGCACCGCGGTTGCCGATGACGCGCTGCTGACTGCCCGAGGGGTCGGCGCCGAACGCCAGCCGCGGCGGGTCGTCTTCGACTCGGAGGCGAGGCTGCCGCATGACAGTCGGCTGGTGATCACCGCGGCCGAAGCCCCGGTGATCTTGATAGCGGGCCCGGGCGCGCCGGCGTCGCGGGTCGACAGCCTTACGAACGCGGGGATCGAAGTGATCATCTGCCCGGGAGACGGAGCCGAGCGGATCAGCGCCGCGCTCGAGGAGCTTGGGCGTCGCGACGTGAGCAGCCTTCTGCTCGAAGGCGGCGCAACGCTCGCAGGAGCATTCCTCGACGCCGGCGCGATCGACGAGCTGCGGTTGTTCGTCGCGCCGAAGCTGCTCGGCGGAGCTGGGGCCAGACCACTGCTCGGCGGGGCGGGTGCCTCGCGTCTGTCCGATGCCGAGTCCGCTCTCTCAATGGCGTGGGAGGCGGTCGGCGACGACCTGCTGATCCGGGCCAGAATGCGGGAGTGGTGACCGATGAGTGAGACGGGAGCGGTGAGATGTTCACGGGCCTGATTGCCGACGTAGGCACCCTCAGCGGGGTCGATTCCTCCGAGGGAGGCGCCCGCCTGCAGGTGCGAACGGCGCTCGCTGACCGGCTCTCGGGCGGCGACTCGGTGGCCGTGAACGGCGTCTGCCTGACCGTGGCGTCGCTCTCGGACGGTGGCTTCGAGGCCGACGTCATGAACCAGACGCTGAGCGTCACCTCACTCGCGCGCCTCGAGGTCGGCAGCCGGGTCAATCTCGAGCCGGCGCTGCGCCTCTCGGACCGCCTCGGCGGCCACCTCGTCCAGGGCCACGTCGACGGCGTCGGAGAGGTCCTCGGGGTAACCGAGGACGGATTCGCGAGGTGGGTCGAGGTCGCTCTGCCTGCGGGCCTCGAGCGCTACGTGGTCGAGCACGGCTCGATCGCGCTGGACGGGGTCAGCCTCACCGTCGCGCGGATCGGTGCCGGCGCAGCGGAGGTCTCACTGATCCCCGAGACGCTCGCGCGGACCACGCTCGGCGAGGCTGGGGCCGGCCAGGTCCTCAACATCGAGGTCGACCCGCTGGCCCGCTACACCGAGCGACTCCTGCAAGGCTCTGTAGGAAGGAAGCGAGCAGAAGATGCCTGATCAGACCCAGCGAGAGCAAACAGCCGACGGCCGTATCGCGCCGTTCTCGACGATCGAGGAGGCGGTCGAGGAAATTCGCCGTGGCCGGATGGTCGTCGTCTGTGATGGCGATGACCGCGAGAACGAGGGTGACCTGGTGATGGCGGCGCAGTTCGCGACGCCGGAAGCCGTCAACTTCATGGCCACCCATGGCCGCGGACTGATCTGTCTGACCCTGACCCCCGAGCGTTGCGAAGAGCTCGGCCTGAACCTGATGACAGCGAAGAACGAGGCGCCTCTGCAGACCGCCTTCACGATCACGATCGAGGCCGCCGAGGGAGTCACCACGGGGATCAGCGCCCACGATCGCGCCCGCACGGTGCAGGTCGCGATCGACCCACACTCCGAGCCCTCCGACCTTGTTCAGCCCGGGCACATCTTTCCATTGAAGGCGAAGAGCGGCGGCGTTCTCGAGCGCACCGGCCACACGGAGGCCAGCATAGATCTGGCCCGGCTCGCGGGCCTGATTCCGGCCGGGGTGATCTGCGAGATCATGAACGAGGACGGAACGATGGCCAGGGTCCCCGACCTCGAGTCCTATTGCCGTGATCACGAGTTACTGATGGTCACCGTCGCCGATCTGATCGCCCACCGGCGCAAGACCGAGAAGCTCGTCGAGCGCATCGTCTCGACCAAGCTGCCGACGAAGATGGGTGACTTCACGGCAGTCGGCTACCGCTCCCTGGTCGACGAGAAGCACCACGTGGCGATGGTCAAGGGCGAGGTCGCCGGGGCCGAGGACGTGCTCGTCCGGGTCCACAGCGAGTGCCTCACCGGCGACGTCTTCCACAGCCTGCGTTGCGACTGTGGTGAGCAATTGGAGGCAGCGCTGGCGCAGATCGAGGCCGAGGGTCGCGGCGTCCTCCTCTACCTGAGTCAGGAAGGCCGGGGAATCGGCCTGCTGAACAAGCTCAGGGCCTACAAGCTGCAGGAGGAGGGTCTTGACACCGTCGATGCCAACCTCAAGCTCGGGCTGCCCGCCGACCTACGCGACTATGGGATCGGCGCCCAGATCCTCAAGGACCTCGGGCTCTCGAGCATCCGGATCCTGACCAACAACCCGAAGAAGATCATCGGCATGGAGGGTTACGGGCTCTCGGTCAGCGAACAGGTCCCGATCCACTCCGAGCCCAATCTCCATAACGAGGGCTACCTGCGTACCAAGCGGGAGAGGATGGGTCACACGGTGCATCATCAGACACTCGGCTTGGACGAGGAGATGCTCCATTCCGAGCACGAGCGCGACGCGGGGCGTGCGGGAACCGATCAGACAGACGAGACCGCGGAGACCGGTGAGGCGGACGATGGGCACGGCAGCTGAGCCGCAGTTCAGCGACGAGGATCGCGAGCTGCTCGGCCGCCGGCGTTGGGCAATCTGCGTCGCGACCTTCTACCCGGATCTGGCCGATCGGCTGATCGCCGGCGCCCACGAGGGATTCGCCGAGGCCGGGATCGACGCCTCGGCGGTAGATGTCCACGAGGTGCCCGGCGCCTTTGAGCTGCCTCTCGCCGCGAAGCTCTGCGCCGACAGCGGCCGCTACAGCGGTGTCGCCTGCCTGGGGGTCGTTATCCGCGGCGAGACCGACCACTACGATTTCGTCTGCGGCGAGGCGGCGCGGGGAATCCAGGATGTCGCGCTGCGGAGCGGGGTCCCGGCGGCTTTTGGGCTGATCACCTGCGACACGCGCGAGCAGGCTGAGGCCCGGGCAGGGGGCGGCAAACGCGACCAAGGCCGCAATGCAGCGGTCGCCGTGGCGAGCATGAGCGCCCTCGCGCAGCGGCTCGGAGCCTAAGAAGCCGTCCAAGCCTCGGAGGCTGCCCGGGCGAGCGGCTAGTGCTCGTCGCAGAAGGCGACGAAGCCGTCGATCAGCTTCTGCAGCTGCTCCGCGGTGGCTTCGTCGGTGAGCGCTCGCTCCTCGTTGAACAGAGTCCAGGCCCGGGCGGCGAACAGGGAGTGCTCGCTGTAAAGGCGGGCGCCGAGCATTCGCATCGTCGGAAGCCAGGCCGACTGCGAGTATCGCGTCCCACCGCCACCGCCGGTCCCGATCAGAGCCAGCGGCTTGCCCTTCAGCACCTTGCCGTTCTCACCGCGCGAGATCCAGTCGATCGCGTTCTTGGCCGCGCCCGGCACGCCGGCGTTGTACTCCGGTGTCACGAGCAGCACGCCGTCGGCCCCGGCGAGGGCGCTCTGCAGCTCGCTCACCCGCCCCGGCAGCCCCTCCTGATCCTCGAGGTCGCCGTCGTAGACGGGGATTCCGCGCAGCGACTCGATCACGAGCTCGGAGCCCTCGGGCACGAGCTCGGCGGCGGTCCTCAGCAGAGCCGCGTTGTAGGACAATTGCCTGAGGCTTCCCGCGATGCCGACGATCCGAGCGATGTCGGCACGCTAACAGGGACCAGATCACCTCCGGATCAATTCTCCCTCAGCCGTTTCCTCTACCATGCCGCGTCCGATGGCAAAGGTCTGTCACAGCTGCGGTAAGAAGCCCGCGGTCGGGAACTCGCGCAGCCACTCAATGGTCGCAACCCGCCGCCGCTTCAACCCGAACCTGCAGAAGGTTCGCATCACCGAGGGCGGGAGCCCGCGCCGAGTCTACGTCTGCACCCGCTGCCTGAAGGCGAACAAGGTCGCCAAGGCCGCCTGACCGCACCGCACCGCGGGCCGTCGCGCCGGTAGGTTGACCCGCCGTGCCCGACCCTTCACTCCAGCGCTTTCGCCGCGTCGTCGAAGTCGCCCTGCGTCATCTCGAGTCACGGCGCGAGGAGATCAACGATCTCAACGTCTTTCCGGTGGCCGATGGCGACACCGGCGACAACATGGCGCGAACCATGGAGGCGGTGCGCCAGGCCCTGGACCGGCTCGAGCGAGACGCGGGAGAGGACGCCCCACGGGAGCAGATAGTCAGGACCGTCGCCGAAGCCGCTCTGCTTGGCGCCCGGGGCAACTCCGGCGTGATCACCAGCCAGATCGTCCGCGGCGCCGCCGAGGTGCTGGCGACGCCGACCGGCCGTCTCGTCGATCCCGGCCTGGTCGTCGAGTCCTTGCGGAGCGCCGCCAGCGCCGCTCGCAGCGCGGTCTCCGAACCAGCCGAGGGCACGATCCTCACCGCGATCGACGAGATGGCCCGGGCCGCGGCCGAGCGCCTCGCGGGCCGGCAGGGAACGTCGAGCGGCGAGCCCAGCGACCTCGAGCAGAACGCGCTGCTCGCGGAGATGCTCGCCGTCGTGCTCGAGGCGGGCGAGGAGGCGGTCCGTCGCACGCCGGAGCAGCTCCAGGTGCTGGCCGATGCGGAGACCGTGGACGCTGGGGCCTACGCTCTGGTGGTCCTTGTCAGGGGCATGATCGCGGGCCTGCTCGGAAATGACGAGGGTCTGCCGCCGCTGCCCCATTACCCGGCAGCTCGAATCGACCCGGCGGCCCATCAGGACTCGCGCTACGACTTCTGCCTCAACCTGATCGTCCGCCGTCGCGACACCGACCTCGCGCCCGAGCCGCCGCCGGCCGTCGCCGAGCTTGGAGACTCGATCGAGGTCGTCGGCGACGCGGGCATGCTCCGCGTCCACATCCACACCGACGAGCGCGAGAGGGTCGAGGCGATCTTCGGCGCCCTTGGCGAGGTCCATGTCGACAGCTGTGACTACATGCCCGATCAGATCCGCGCCCGCCGCGCCCGGGCCCGGGCCTCCGCGAACGAAACCGGAGCCACGCTGATCGCGGTCTGCGACGGCGGCGGCTTCGAGCAGCTGTTTGAGGGGATCGGAGTCCGTGTCGTCGCCGGCGGGGTGAAGCTGAACCCCTCGACGGAGGAGATTCTCGCCGCGATCGAAGAAGGACCGGGGAGCGAGGCCGTCGTGCTGCCGAACTCGCCGAACGTGGTCCTCGCGGCCGAAGAGGCCGGGCGGGCCAGCGGTAAGCACGTCGTCGTCCTACCCTGCCACTCGCCACAGGCCGCGGTCGAACTGCTCTCGATGGTCGATACCGGACAGCGGGCCGACGATCTGGCGGCCGAGGCAGCTGAATCGCTGGCGGAGATCCGTACGGCCTCGGTGGCGGAGGCCGCCCGGGATGACCAGGGCGGCCGTTTCAGGATCGGCGATGGGATCGGTCTGGTCGGCGACGAGGTCGTCGCCTGGGGTACTCCCGCGGAGGCGCTTGACGGGGCGATCGCCGCGATTGCCGACGGCGCCGAAGTGCTGACGGTCTTCTGTGGAGTCGCGGCGCCACTCGCTTCGGAGGAGGTCAAGGCCCTCGTTCCCGGCGGACTCGAGGCCGCTGTTCTGGAGGGTGGACAGCAGACTCACTGGTGGCTGCTCTCCGCCCAATAAGGCCGCTCGGGCGGCTGGGCACCCGTAAGCCCTCGCTTACTACACTCCATACCGGAAGAGAGCGAGAGGAGAAGCAGTGGAGCCACCGGAGCAGATCGTTGCCTCGAGCGGCGCCGATTACCTCGAGGTGATCAGCAAAGCCGTGTTTCAGTCTGGGATGAGCTGGGCGATCGTCTACAACAAGTGGGACGGCTTCCGAGAGGCTTTCTGCGGGTTCGAGCCGGAGGCGGTGGCGGCCTTCGCCGGCTCCGACGTCGAGCGACTCGCGGCCGACGCATCAATTATCCGAAACCGTCGCAAGATCGAGGCCACGATCCACAACGCTCGCGAGTTGGTTGCCGCTGAGGACGAGTTCGGCGACTTCCGCAGCTACCTCCGTTCACACGACGATTTCGAAGCCACGGTCAAGGATCTCCGCAAGCGTTTGGTGTTCCTCGGTGATTTCGGCTGTTTCTACTTCCTCTACGTTGTCCGCGAAGAGGTGCCGAGCTATGAGGATTGGTGCGCGGCCCGTGGGGTCGAGCCGGTGCTGAGCTGATGACGGCGACTCCGGCGCTGCTCGCTGAGGCGCTCGAGGCAGCCGGGGGCGAGGAGCGCTGGGGCGCCGCCGAGCGGATCTCAGCCCACGTGCGCAGCGGCGGCCTACTACCCCGCACCCGAGCTGCCGGCAACCGCTTTGCCGACTACACCCTGACGATCGAAACTGGACGCCAGCACGCGACCCTCGACCCCTATCCCAAGCAGGGCCTCCGCGGTGTGCTCGATGACGGCCAGGTGCGGATCGAGACCGACGGCGGCGAGGTCGTCTCCAGCCGCGATAACCCGCGGGCCGAGTTCTTCGGGCTCTCGGGGCTACGACGGAACCTGCGCTGGGACGCGCTCGACTCGACCTACTTCGCCGGCTACTCGATGTGGAACTACCTGACGATGCCGCTGCTTCTGACCCGGCCCGACATCGAGGTCACCGAGGGGCAGCCCTGGAGCGGAGAGGGGGAACGCTGGCGGCGACTCGACGTTCGCTTCACGGGCGAGCTCGCAACCCACAGCCCCGAGCAGTCGTTCTTCTTCGACGATGCCGGGCGCCAGGTTCGCCACGACTATACGGCTCAGGTCGTGGCTTCCGCCGCGCATGCAGCCCACTACTGCGCCGAGCATCGCAGTTTCGACGGCCTGCTCTTCCCGACCCGCCGGCGGGTCCTGCCGAGGCGCCGCAACCTCCGTTCGCGGCCGTTTCCGACCATCGTCTGGCTCGAATTGCTCGAGGTCTCGGTCGAGTTCGCGTGATCTCGAAGACTCCTCGCCTCTGGCAATACAACTTCTCCAACTACAACGAGAAAGCGCGCTGGGCGCTGGACGTAAAGGGGATCCCGCATCGGCGGCGCACGCTGATGCCGGGCGAGCCGCGGGCCTTCCTGTTCAGCGCTCGCGGGACGCTGCCGATCCTCGACATCGAGGGACAGCGCTACGGCGACTCGACGGAGATCATCGCCGCACTGGAGCGGATCCAACCCGATCCGCCGCTATATCCGCAGGACCCCGAGCTGCGCGAGCGAGCGCTGGCGCTGGAGGACCATTTAGACGAAGAGACCGGCCACGCGATGCGCCGCGCCCTGTTCTGGGAGGTCCGCGACGACCGCTCCTACATGGTCGATTTCATCACGCAGGGGCAGCCGGCTCCGCTACGGGCCCTGATGAAGGCCACCTTCCCGGTCGGCTGGATGTACGTCCGCCATCGCTATGCGTTCGCTCAGGACACGGCTGATGCTGCCTGGGGGGAGATCGAGGCGGCGCTCGATCTGATCGAGACCGAGCGCGACGGTGGTCCCTACCTCGTCGGCGAGACGTTCACGGTCGCCGATCTCACCGCCTCCGCACTGCTCTGGCCCCTGGCCTGGCCGCCAGAGTTCCCCTACGAGCTGCCGGCCTTCCCTCACTCGCAGCGGCTCGAGCAACTCCGTGCCCACCCGGCCGTCGCCTGGATCGGCGGCATCTACGCTCGCCACCGGCCTCCGTCGGCGGAGATCCTGGCGTAGAGGCCTGTTCCGGCTACCAGGCCTCCGAGCCGGGCTCGCCCTTGATCGGGCCGCTGATCTCGGCCGTCACCCAGCCGCCGTAGAAGCGTCCCGGCTGGGGCTGAACGCGCTCGCCGTCGAGCCGGCATTCGAGCAGCGCAGGGTAGAACGAGACAAAGCCCGTCAGCTCCACGTAGGGCGCGGTGGGCCGGCGGTAGGTGAAGGCTGCTCGCTCGAGCTTCCGACCGCCGACGACGACGTCGTAATAGGAGGCCGTACCCTTGAATTCGCAGAGGGTCTTGCCCGAAGCGGGGAGGAGAACGCCGGCTTCGATGTCCTCGGGGGGGAGGTAGACGACCGGCGCGCCCGCTGTCTCGCAGACGCGCAGCGCGCGCTCGCTGGACGCGATCCGCTCGCCGGCGAGCAAGACCGATACCGGGCGCGGCTCGGGCCGGATCTCCGGAGGGCGGGGGTAGGACCAGACCGACTCCCGCGGCAGGCCATTGTCAGCCAGTCCCTCGGCGGGCTCGGGAGTCGGGCGCGGGAGGCTGCCGAACGGTGCCTCAGCGCGGTCAGCCATCGACGAGTTCGACGATCGCCTCCACCTCGACGGCCATGTCGAACGGCAACTCGGCGGCGCCGATCGCCGAGCGCGAGTGGCGGCCGCTCTCCCCCCAGACCTCGTTGATCAGGTCACTGAAGCCGTTGATCACAGATGGAGTGAGGTTGAACCCGGGGGCACAGTTGACCAAACCGAGTGCCTTGACCCAGCGTCCGACCCGGTCGAGCTCTCCGAGCTCCTGCTTCAGCGAGGCGAGGATCGAGAGGCCCGTGAGTCGCGCCGCCTCGTACCCCTGCTCGATGCTCACGTCGGCGCCGACCTTGCCGGCGACCAGCACCTCGCTCCCATCGATGGGCCCGTGCCCGGAGATGAACGCCTGGTTGCCGCTGACGGTCACCAACTCGAAGCTGAACTCGATTCCGGGTGGGGCCTCGAGCGGCTCAGGCAGCTCGATCCCAAGCTCGGCGAGGCGTGTCTCGATTCGTCCCATATCGACAGCCTATTGCCGCGGGGGCGGTCCCGGGCGCACCAACGTTCCGGCGGAGGGCTGGCGTAGCCTCCGCCCATGAGCGCGCAACCCGCTGCGATCAGCGACCCGGAGAGTGCTCCTCCGCCCTCGCTCGCCGAAAGCGAGGCGGCGGCGCTGGGCGATCTCGCGGCCGTGAGCCTGCGCTCAGCCCGCGTTTACTCCCTGCTCGATTCGCCGATCGACTCGCTCCGCGGGATCGGGCCGAAGGTCGCCGAGGCCTGTGAGGGGCTTGGCCTACGCACGCTCGGCGACCTGATCGAGCACGTTCCCCATTCCTACCGCGACCGCGCCGACGCAGTGGCGATCTCGGAGCTGAAGATCGGACAGGAGGGCACAGTCCTCGCCGAGGTTCGCGCCGCCCGCCTGCGTCCCACGCGCCGCCGAGGCCTGACGATCGTCGAGGCGACGGTCGCGGATGAGAGTGGTGCGATCAAGGCGGTCTGGTTCAACCAAGCCTGGCTTGCCGAGAGGCTCCGCCCCGGAGCCCGCTTGCTGCTCAACGGCCGGCTCGACCGCAGCGGTCTACGGGTCGAGAACTACGAGTTCCTCGGCGGCGGCGCGATCGACGATCAGGAGCGGCCGGATCCGTTGCGTTGCGATGAGCGGATTCCGAGCGGCATCCACACAATCGGGATGGTCCCCGTCCATCCCGCCGGCGAAGGAGTGCGCCCGCAGAAGCTCCGTGAGTGGGTCTGGGCGGCACTTCGCTACGCGCGTCACGTTGACGAGCCGCTGCCCGCCATCCTCCGGGCTCGCCGCGGGCTCGCCGGCGCCGCCGACGCCCGCCTGGCCGCCCACTTTCCGGCCAACGAGGGTGAGGTCGACGCCGCCCGCCATCGGCTTGCCTACGAGGAGCTGTTCCTGCACCAGGCCGCTCTCGTCTCGCGCCGCGGTGAGCGTGACGCCGAGCGCCCGGCGCTGCCGCTCGAGCCGCCGGGGGAACTCGTCGGCAGCTGGCTCGGCTCGCTCCCGTTCGAGCCGACCGCGGAACAGCGCCTGGCGTTTGCCGACGTCGACGCGGACCTGGCGGCGGGACGGCCGATGCAGCGACTGCTGATGGGCGAGGTCGGTGCGGGTAAGACCGTTGTCGCCCTGTACGCGATGCTGAGGGCCGTGGAGTCCGGCGGCCAAGCTGCGCTGATGGCGCCGACGGAGACGCTCGCGGCCCAGCATTTCGCGACCCTCGAGCGGCTCCTGACCGGGATCCCCCTGCCGGCGGCATTGCTCACCGGTTCGACCCCGGCCGCCGGCAGGCGTCGGACCCTGGAGGTTCTGGCAACCGGGGAGCTGGGGCTGCTCGTTGGCACCCACGCGCTGATCGAGCCCCGGGTCGGGTTCGCCCGACTCGCCGTCGTCGTGGTCGACGAGCAACATCGCTTCGGCGTGCGGCAGCGACGTGAGCTGGATCGCAAGGGACCAGAAGGGAAGGCGCCGCATGCCCTGCACATGACGGCGACGCCGATCCCCCGCACGCTCTCGCTGACCGCCTACGGCGACCTCGACACGACCACCCTGCGGGAGCTACCGGCCGGCCGGCGGCCGGTCAAGACCTGGGTCGTCGGCGAGGACCGTCGCTCGGGTGCCTATCGCTTCATCCGCGAGCGGATCGCAGAGGGCCGGCAGGCGTTCGTCGTCTGCCCGCTGGTCCGGGAGTCGGAGTCGCTTCAGGCGAAGGCGGCCGTGGCGGAGGCGGAGCGGCTCGCGGCAGGCGAGTTTGCCGAACATCGGGTCGCCGTCCTGCACGGGCAGATGCCCTCCGCCTCGAAGGCGGAGGCGATGGAGCGTTTCGCCGCCGGCGAACTGGACGTGCTGGTCGCGACCAGTGTGATCGAGGTTGGCATCGACGTTCCGAACGCCGCGGTGATGCTGATCGAGGACGCCGATCGCTACGGACTCAGCCAGTTGCATCAGCTGCGAGGCAGGATCGGGCGGGGTGAGCACAGCTCATTCTGCATCCTCTTCGCCGATGCGGAAACCGAACGGGCGGCGGCGCGCCTGCAGGCGATTGCCGCCTCAGCAGACGGCTTCGAGCTGGCGGAGATCGATCTCAACCTGCGTGGCGAGGGCGAGGTGCTTGGAACCCGCCAGTCGGGCCTGCCGCGCTTCCGCGTCGCCAGCCTGCCCGAGGACGCGCCCCTGCTGGCTCAGGCTCGAGCCGATCTGATCGAGCTGCTCGATCTACACGGGGACCTCTTCTCCCCGGCGCTGGGTCCACTGATGACCGTCGTCCGCCGCCGTTTCGGGGACGAGCGGGCGGAGCCGATCGCGGCCTGATGGCGCGTCCGCCCGGCCCGCGACTGCGGATCGTCGCCGGTGAGTTCGGCGGCAGGCGCCTGGTCAGCCCGCGCGGTGATGCGATCCGGCCAAGCGCCGAGCGCACCCGCGAGGCAATCTTTTCGATGCTCGGTCCGCTGCAGGGTGAAGCGGTGCTCGATCTCTACTGCGGAAGCGGATCTCTCGGTCTCGAGGCGCTGAGCCGCGGTGCCGGCGGACTCAGCCTCGTCGATACGACCATCGCCACCGCCGCCGAGAACGTCGATCTGCTCGGCGTGGGCGAGCGCTGCGAGCTGTTCGAGAAGGACTCGCTCGCCTTTCTGCGCACAACTGAGGAGCGCTTTGACCTCGTGCTTTGCGACCCGCCCTATAGACTCGCCCACCGTCTTGGCTCTGAGCTCGACAAGCTGCTGGCGGACCGACTCCGAACCGGAGCGCGGGTAGTCGTGGAGTGCTCGCCCGCCCGGCCGCTTGAGCTGAGTCTGCCCCTGCATCGCGAGCGCCGCTACGGCGCCGCCCTGATCCGGATCTACTCCGCGGCGGCGGAAGAGCCGCGATGAGCGAGCACCACACAGCGATCTGCCCGGGAAGCTACGACCCGGTGACCAACGGTCACCTGGACATCATCACCCGCACGGCAACCGTCTTCGAGCATGTGATCGTCGCCGTCGTCGACCAGCCCCTGCGGAAGGGCAAGACCCTGTTCAGCGCCGATGAGCGCAAGGCCTTCCTCGACGATGCCATCGAAGGGCTCGGACTCGAGCACGTCGAGGTCGAAACGTTCTCGACCCTGCTCGTCGACTTCGCTCGGGATCATGGGGCGACGGCGATCGTCAAGGGTCTAAGGGCGATCTCGGACTTCGAGTACGAGTTCGAGATGAATCAGTTGAACCGCAAACTGGCGCCGGACATCGAGAGCGTCTACGTGATGGCCTCGCCCGAGTACAGCTTCCTCTCCTCGACGGGCGTCAAAGAGCTGGCCACTTTCGGGGGCGACGTGAGTGACCTGGTCCCGACCATGGTGGCCGACCAACTGGCGAAGCGCATCCAGCGCCCGTGAGCGGCGGCGAGCGGTGGCGGAGATGGGCAGGAGCTTGCAAACCCGCGCCGAAATGATGCCCACGCGAGGGATTTCCCTGCTTACCCCTAATCTTTACGCGCACTGATGGACGTACTCGTACTGATCGACAAGCTCGACGACCTGATCCACAACGCCCGGCCGGTCCCCCTGACCGACCAGGTGCGGGTGGACCGGGAGGAGATCTACGACCTGCTCGACCAGATGCGGGCAACGATCCCCGAGGAGATCAAGCAGGCTCGCTGGATCGTCAAGGAGCGCCAGGAGATGCTCGCCGAGGCGAAGCGCGAGGCTGAGCGCGTCGTCAAGGAGGCCCGCGACCAGCAGGCACGCCTGATCAGCGAGGAAGAGGTCTACAAGCAGGCCGAGCGTGGCGCCGAGGAGATCCTCGAGGATGCCCGCGACACCGAGCGTCAGATCCGCCTCGGCGCCGAGGACTACGCCGACGAGATCCTCTCGACCCTCGAGGTCAACCTTCAGAAGTTCCTCGCCGCCGTGCAGCGAGGCCGCGACCGCCTCGCCGGGCGCGACGACGAGCTCGAGTCCGAAGAGGCCTGAGCCGGGCGGTCTCCGAGCCGCCCGCCACGCTCACCGTTCCCACCGACGCGCTTGGATGGGTGATCTGGGCATAGGCTGATGTCGCCGTGGTCAGGCGAACGTCGGAGGAGTGGTTCAGATGGGCGAGCGGTGGTTCAGCGACGAGGAGTTGGCGGCGATGTCGCGGCCGACGATGGACAGGGTTGTCGAAGCGATTGATCGCGGCGACCTGGAGGCGGCCCGGCGGCTCTGCGAGGAGATGAAGTACGAGGGCCAGTTCATGCACGACATGCTCGTCGACGGCATCGCCGGGCTGATCTCCTACGTCAAGCACAAGCTCGGCGACGAGGGCGTCGAGGAGGCTTGGGAGTACTCGCTGGAGCGTGGCTGGAAGCCGACCGTCGAGGCGATCGACCGCAACGACCGCCGCTTCATCGCTCAGGCGCTGGCGGCGACCTGGCGGGCCCATTCAACGAGCGGCGTCGGGCCAAAGCCGGGCGCCTTCGAGATTGCCGAAGATGAGGAGAAGCTGACCTTCACAATGAACCCGTGCGGTTCAGGTCAGCGGCTCGTGCAGCTCGGCCGCTACGGCGAGGGCGGTTTCGGAACCACCGACGGCGCCCACTCGTGGACATATGGGCGCAAGGACTTCCCCCTCTACTGCACCCACTGCGCGTTCATGAACGAGGCGCTGCCGATCCGTTGGATCGGCTATCCGGTCTACCCCTCCGATCCGCCGACCGATTTCCACAGCGATCCATGCACCTGGTACTGGTACAAGGATCCCGCCGACATCCCGCAGCGCCATTTCGCCCGGCACACTGGAGCCGAGGGCGCGGCGGAGGCCGATGCCTGAACCGCCGGATTCCGAGGCCGTCCGCTCGGTGCTGGCCGAGGGAGGCGATGATCCCGGGCCGTTGCGGCTGGCCCCGATCCCCGGCGGCGCCTCACGGGAGGTCTACCTGGTCGAGGGGGACACCGACCGCTGGGTCCTGCGCCGTGACCCGCCGGGCGCCCAGTCGTTCGCCCCGCTGGAGCTCGAGCACCGGCTACTCGGTGTTGCCGCCGATGCCCGTGTGCCGGTGCCGCGACCACTGCGCTTCGAGCCTCAGGGCGGCGCCTTCGGCAGCCCCGGCTTTCTGATGGAGCACATCGCCGGTGATTCGCTTGCGCCGCGTCTGCTGCGGAGGGAGGAGTACGCGGCTGCCCGCCAGCGGCTCGGAACTCAGCTTGCAACGGCTCTGGCCGGGATCCACTCGATCGATCCCGGGACCGTTTCGGGGCTCGAGGTCCCCCATGGGGAGGCGGGTCTCGCCGCCTGCGAGCTCTGGGAGGCTGAGCTCGATCGCATCGGCGAGCCCCTGCCGGCCGTCGAGGCGGGCCTGCGCTGGCTGCGGCTGAATCCGCCACCGCGGTCCGCGCGTCGGGCCCTGGTTCACGGCGACTTCCGGCTCGGCAACTTCATTGTCGACGCCGACGGACTGGCGGCCGTGATCGACTGGGAGCTGGCCCACGGGGGCGACCCGGTGGAGGACATCGGCTGGCTGATGATCCGCGCCTGGCGATTCGGCAACGACGATCTGCCGGTCGCCGGTGTGGGGACGCTGGAGTCCTTCCTCGAGGCCTATGAGGAGGCGGGCGGAAGTCGCCCCAACCCGCAAAGTCTGCGCTGGTGGGAGGCGATGGCGAATGTCAAGTGGGCCGTGATCTGCGCTCGCCAGGCCAGGGACCATCTCGACGGTGTGCGGCCCAGCCACGAGCTCGCCTCCCTGGGCAGGCGGATCTGCGAGCCGGAGTGGGATCTACTCCAGGTCATCGGTGCGGGCTGATGCAGGACTCGCCGTCCGCACCCGAGCTCCTCGATGCGGTCGCCGCCTACCTGTTCGGCGAGCTCCGCGAGTCGGTGCCCAGAGAAGAAAGATTCCGCGTCCTCGTCGCCGCCAACCTCTGCACCGTCGTCGCCCGCGAGCTTCGGGCCGGGGTGGAGCCGAGCATTGAGGACCTCCGCCTCTTTCGGCACTTGAGCGGCGCCGAGGAGCCGGGGTCCTCGCCTGAGCGTGCCCCGGCCGAGGCCCGCCGGGCCGCCGCCGAGCTCGCGGGCTTGATCCGGGAGGGAGCGCTCGACAGCAGGCTCGAGGGGACGATGGCGGCGCTTACCGAACACGTGCGGCGCAAGCTCGAGATCGCCCGCCCGGGTTATGCCGAGTAGGGCCCGGCCCTGCGGGCGGGCAGGTACGCCGCCCTCGAGGTCTCAGCCCCAGCCGCCGCGGTCGCGCAGCGCCCGGGTCAGCGACATCGTGTTCAGTGAGGCGCCGCCGTCGATCCCGATCGCCTCGCCGGTGATGTAGCCGGCGATCTCCGAGCAGAGGAAGGTGGCCAGTGCCGCGACCTCCTCGGGGCGGGCCATGCGTTGCATCGGCAGGAGATCGTCGAGCGCCTCGAGGATCTCGGGCGGCATCTCACGGACCTTCTCCGTCGAGACCATGCCGGGCAGCACCGCGTTGGCGGTGATCCCGCGGCGCACGTTCTCGGCGGCGATCGTCTTCACCATCCCGAGCAGCCCGGCTTTAGAGGCGGTGTAGGCCACCTGACCGGGAAGCCCGTCGCGGGCAGCGCCGCTGGAGATCACGACGATCCGGCCCCAGCGGCGCTCGCGCATGCCGCCGAGGCATGCCTGAACGACCCGGAAGGCGCCGGTCAGGTTGACGTCGATGTCGCGCGCCCAGGCCTCTGGCTCGATCCGGTCGGCGGCGGCGATCGTGTCGGTGATCGCGGCGTTGGAGACGCAGACGTCGATTCCGGAGAGGTCAGGCAACTGACCGGTTCGCAGGTCGACCGTGAAGTCGCACCCCGCCACACGGTCGAGTGTCAGGACCTCCAGGCCGGCGCCGCGGAGCCGAACCGCGATCGCCGCGCCGATCCCGCGAGCCGCGCCCGTGACCAGGGCCCGGCGTGGCCGCTGTGGCTGCTCGTCGCTCTCGTTCTCCACTGTTCTCCCTCAGACTCTCAGTCGTAGTCGGCGGCGATCACCGCCAGGTCATCGGCCTGCCAGCGCAGTTCACCGCCGCACCACTCGGCCAGCCGCTCAACCGGCTCGGGAAAGTCGAACTCCTCCTCGATTGGCGTGTTCCCGTGATCGGAGAGGACGAGATCGCCGAGGACCAGGGCCCGCGACTGCTCGCGGACACGGCGGAAGAGGTCCCGTTTGCCCTCCGACCGAAGGTGGTGCACACTGAGCACGGCGATCACCAGATCCCAGGGACCGTCTGGAAGCGGGTCCTCCATCCGCGCCAGCCGTACGTCGATGCCGAGCTGCCTCGCCCTGAAGACCATCTCGGGGGAGGAGTCGAGGCCCGTGATCATCGCCTCGGGGTAGGCGGCAAGCAGGCGACGCGACGTCTCCCCGGTTCCGATGCCGAGGTCGAGGACCCGCTCGGGCGGCGAGGAGACGGCGCCGACGGCCGCGGCCTGCAGCTCGTCGAAGCGGGGGACCTCGCCCCGGATGGTTTCCAGGTACGTCCCCGGGTCCCAATGGAAATGGCCGGCCATCTAACCTCGGAGGATATGGAAAGCGGAACGATCGATCTCGATCTGCTCGGCCTGCGCAGCGGACAGGGGGAGGTGGTCAGCGCACGGGTAGAGCCGGCGGCGCCCGTCGTTGGCGGCATCGAACTGGGGCTCGAGGACGATGGGGTCGAGGCCCGTGTGGAGGTTTCCCGTACCAGTTCCGGGTTCGCGCTGAGGCTGCTCGCCGAGGTGACGATCGCCGGGTCCTGCATGCGGTGTCTGGAGCCGGCGACCCTGCGGATCCCGATCGAGAGCAGGGAGGTCGACCATCCCGGCGCTAGTGATTCGGAGCTCAAGAGCCCCTATGTGGACGACGGCCTTCTCGACCTTGGAGGGTGGCTCCACGACGCGATCACGCTGGGGCTCCCCGAGCAACTTCTCTGTCGTTCGGACTGTGCCGGAATCTGCCCGGATTGCGGGATCAACCTCAACGACGTCGGCCCTGAGGGGCATCGCCACGAGCCGGCCCCGGACCCCCGCTTTGCGAAGTTACGGGAGCTCGAGGACTGAACGGGGGCTTCCCGCTACCATGCCCGCTCCTATGGCCGTACCGAAGAAACGCCAGTCGAGTTCCCGCCGGGACCGCCGTCGCAGCCACGACTCAATTGCAGCGCCCCGGCTGAACGAGTGCCCGCAGTGTCACAGCCCGCGGTTGCCGCACAGGGTGTGTCCGACCTGTGGCACCTATAGGGGTCGTGACGTGATCGAGTTCGCGGAGCCGTCACTTGACGCTCCGCCGCCTTCCGAGGCCGAGTAATGCCCGATCCAGCCGCGCCGGAAGGCGCGGGGAGGGCGATTACCGGCGCTCCGGTCGTCGCCTTCGACGCGCTTGGCGCGGAGGGCGGCCCAGAGGTCGTCGTCGAGGGCATCGGCCGAGCGGTCGCGGACGGAATCTCCGTCCGGGCCTTCGGCCGCGTCGCGGACCTCTCCGATCTCGGCTCGCTGGCCGGCGTCGACGTGGTCGAGGCCGGCGATCTGATCGCCAACGACGCTGAGCCCGTCGCCGCCGTGCGCTCCCACCCCGACGCCTCGATCGTGCTCGCAGCGGCCGACGTCGCGGAGGGACGCTCCGACGCGCTCGCCAGCCCCGGCTCGACCGGGGCAACGATGGCCGCCGCGCTGTTCGCGATGAAGCGCCTCAAGTCCGTACAGCGCCCGGCGCTCGCCGTCCAGCTTCCAGCGCCGGGCGTCGAGCGTCCCGTGCTGATGCTCGACGTCGGGGCCAACGCCGACGCGCGCCCCTCTCATCTGGTCCAGTTCGCCTACCTGGGCTCGGCCTTCGCGGAGGCTGTGCTGGGGCTCGAGTCCCCCCGCGTCGCGCTGCTCTCCGTCGGCGAGGAGGCCAAGAAGGGATCGCAGCTCGTCATCGAGGCCCACCGGGCCCTGGCGGAGGGCTCGGGGATCGAGTTCACCGGCAACATCGAGGGCCGCGATGTGCTCAGCGGCGCCGCCGATGTGATCGTCACCGACGGCTTCACCGGCAACGTGGCTCTGAAGACGATCGAGGGCACGGCTAAGGCCGTCGCCGGCGGGGTCCGAACCGCGGCTCGCTCGGGGCCGAAAGCGGCGCTCGGCGGCCGGCTGCTGCGCGGCGCCCTCGGCGGACTGCGGAGCAGCCTCGACCCCGATCAGACCGGCGGAGCGATCCTGCTCGGTCTCCGCGGCGTGGCCGTCGTCGGACACGGGTCGGCGGGCCCGGAGGGGATCGCAAACCAGATTCGGCTCGCGGCCAGATCCGTCGAACAGGAAGCCGTCGCGCGGATCGATGCCCTGCTCTCCGCCGGCGGTGCCGGACGCTCGGCGCTGCGCCGGGAGGGGGCCGGCGCTGTGGACGCCGAGGACGAGGCGTGATAGACCACAGGGCCTTCCCATCAACGGCCGTCGATGGGAAGGGGGCCAGAAGATGACCGAAGCAGCCGCGACAAGCCGTGACCAGATCCTCGAGATGGTGCGGACGCACCTCTCGACCGAGCTCGAGATCGAGCCCGCCGAGATTGAGGACGAGGTCCGCTTCCGCGAGGACCTCGACGCCGACTCGCTCGACCTCTACGAGCTCGTGATGGAGCTCGAGGACGCCTACGGGATCAGCATGAGCGAGGAGCAGGCCGCCAAGATCGAGACCGTCGCCGACGCCGTCGACTTCGTCTTCACGAGGCTTCCCGGGGCCTGAGCGGTGGGGACGCCCGATGATCGGGATCGAGGGAAGCGGGAAGCGGTCGCTCCACTAGCCGCGCTCCTCAGAGAGCTCTCGGCCGAAGCACGCGAGCAGGCGGTCACGCACAGCTCGTGGACCGATCGCCGGGTCCGCTCCTGGGGTCGGCCCGCGTTCCTCGGCGACAGCGTGCTCGGGCTCGTGATTGCCGAGGACCTCTATACGCGCTTCCCACGCTCCGACATCGGCCGGCTGACCAAGATCCACGGGCAGGCGGTCAGCGGCCGCGCCTGCGCCCAGGTCGCCCGCCGTCTCGGCGTTCCCGAGATGCTTGCCGAGGCCTATCCCAACTCGGTCGAGGGCGGGATCTCGGTCGACGAGCTGGTGGCCAGCGAACGGGCCCTGGCCTCGATCACCGAGGCCTGGATCGGCGCCGCCTACCTCGAGCTCGGGATGGAGCGGACGGCGCCGGCGATCCTCGCCGCATTCGCTTCCGAGATCGAGCTCGCGTGCGAGACTCTGATCGATTTCAAGTCGGCCTTGCAGGAGTTTCTCGCTCGCCGAGGCGAGCTCGTAACCTACATCGTCACCGACGAGGCGGGCCCTCCTCACGACCGGAAGTTCTCGGTCGAGGCGAAGGTCGGTACTCGGACGATCGGCTCCGGTTCGGGCCCGAGCAAGAAGTTCGCAGAACAGGCCGCCGCATCGTCCGCCCTCGACGCCGAGCAGGCCTGACACGCAGTCTCCGCGATCCCGTCCGACTCATTGACGACGCTTACGTGAACAGAGGGCGGAATGCATCTCAAATCGATAACTCTCAAGGGCTTCAAGTCCTTCCCCGAACGCACCAAGCTGGAGTTCTCTCCAGGCGTCAGCGTGGTCGTCGGACCGAACGGCTGCGGCAAGTCGAACATCACTGACGGCGTGCTTTGGGCCCTCGGCGAGCAGAGCCCCACCGCGGTTCGTGGCCGCTCGATGCAGGACGTCATCTTTGCCGGCGGGCGCGAGCGGCCGGCGCGCGGCGCCGCCGAGGTCGAGGTCGTGATCGACAACTCCGACGGCGCCGCCGGCTCGGAGTTCTCGGAGATCTCCGTGCTCAGACGCCTCGGCCGCGACGGCGACGGTGGATACCGGCTCAACGGCGCCAACTGTCGCCTCGCCGACGTCACCGATGCCCTCTCCGACGCCAGCCTCGGGCGGGAGATGCATTCGGTGATCGGTCAGGGCAAGGTCGAGGAGATCGTGCTCTCGAAGCCGAGGGAGCGGCGCCTGCTGATCGAAGAGGCCGCCGGCCTCGGCAAGCACCGCAAGCGCCGGCGTCGGGCGCAACTGAAGCTCGAACGCACCCGGACCAACCTCGATCGCGCGCTCGACGTCGAGCGCGAGGCCCGCTCGCGACTGCGTCCGCTGCGGAGGCAGGCCAACGCCGCAGAGACCCATTCGCGGCTCGAGAAGCAGACGATGGAGTTGCAGCTGCGATTGCTCTGCAACCGCCTGGCGATGGGCGGTGGCGACCTCCGCAAGGCCGAGGCGGAGGCGAAGGCCGCGCGTGGGGACCGCGAGGGCGTCGAGGCTGAGCTGAAGAAGATGAACGAGCGCCGCTCGGAGATCGAGGAGGCGCTGGCCTCCCGCGACCGCGAGCGCACCGCGGTCTGGGGTGAGCTCAGCGCCCTACGAGCCGCTCACGAGCGGCTCGGCGCGCGGACTGAAGGGATCGCCGCCCGGGAGGCCGAGTTGCGAGCGGCGATCAGCAGGCGCCGTGAGGCGCTCGGAGCCTTGGCGGAGGAGCTGAGGGCGACACACAGGGATGCCGAGGGCGCTCTCGCGGGCGAACTCGCGTCGGCGGCCGAGGCGCTGGCCGAGGCGGGCTCGGCGATCGATGCCGCCCGGACCGAGAGCAGCGTCGAGGTCCGATTGAACGCGCTCGCCCGGCTGCGGGGCGCGGCGGAACGGGCCGGGCGCTCCGCCCGGCGAGCAGAGGATCTACTCGGGCACCGCCGCCAGGACTCACTCGAGCGCCGGGTCGAGGCGGAGGCCGATCTGGCGACGACGCTGACTGCCCTTTGCGCCTCGCTCGGCGATGCGCGGGACGCCGTCGGGGTCCGTGCCGCGAGCCTCGAAGAAAAGGTGATCGGCCAGAGCCCGGGTGACGATCTCACCGGCGAGCTGCGCCGCTGCTCGCGCGCGGAGGCCGAGAAGCAGGCGAAGCTCCGCGGGATCGCCGAGCGGGTTACCGAGGCTGAGGTCCGGGCGGCCCAGATTCGTGACCGTCGCGAGGAGGCGGTCTCCGAGCGAGACCGCGTCGCGGTTCGCCTCGGGCTCGAGGAGGTTCCCAGCCCAGAGCGGCTCAGCGACGCCGACTGCGCCGATACCGAGCAGCGGATCGAGCGCCTGATCCGCCGCCGCGAGCAACTCGGACCGGTCAACCCGCTCGCCGAGCGCGAGTACGAGGAAGCGAAGATCCATGTCGACGACCTCGAGGAGCAGCGCGAGGACCTGGAGAAGGCCCTGGGGGAGCTCGCGAAGCTGATCCGCCAGACCGATCGCGAGATCGGCGCCGCCTTCGAGGAGACATTCAACGCCGCCTCGAGGAACTTCGAGGAGCTGATCGAGCACATGTTCCCAGGCGGCCGCGGCCGCCTGCGGATCGTCGAGCCGCTGCGACCCAAGCGGGTACTCGGCGGGGCCGAGCAGCAGGGGGACGGCGAGCAGCCGCCCGAGGCAGAGAGCCCAGCGGCGGAGCCCGAGGAAGAGGACGAGAATGAGGCCGACGACGACCGCGGCGTTGAGATCGAGGTGACGCCGGCGGGCAAGGCGACCAGGCGCCTGTCCCTGCTCTCCGGAGGTGAGAAGTCGCTCGTCGCGCTGGCCTTCGTCTTCAGCGTGTTCCTCGCCCGGCCCTCCCCTTTCTACATCCTCGATGAGGTCGAAGCAGCGCTCGACGACGCCAACATCGATCGCTTCCTGCAGCTGGTCCGTCGCTTCAGCGACCGCGCCCAGTTCGTCATCGTCACCCACCAGAAGCGAACGATGGACGCGGCCGATGTCCTTTACGGGGTCAGCATGGAGGACGGCGCCACCAAGGTGATTTCCCGCAGGCTGCCGCGAGAGAGCCGGCTCGTCACCGGTGAGGGCGGCGAGGACCCTGTCGGGAGCGATGATTCCGAGGAAGAGCAGGCAGCGGCGTAGTCCGGCTGCCTGGCCTCGCGGTCGCGGGCCCCGCCTGCCGGTAGCCTGCGCGACCGATGCCGACGAGTTGGACAGAGTTGATCGAGCTCGGTGCCGCCCCGAGCGATGCCGCCCCCGACGAGGGCGCCGGCGCCGATGATCAGGTGCAACCGAGGCGAGGAGTCCTGCGGCGCCTGCGCGAGAGCCTTGCGACGAGCCGGCAGGCGCTCAGCGCCGAGCTCACCTCCTCTCTCTTCGAGACGCTCGATTCCGAGACCTGGGAGCGACTCGAGGAGGCTCTGATCATGGCCGACGTCGGCGCCCGGACGACGGCTGAGGTGGTGGGCAGGCTCGAGGCTGAGGTCGAGTCCGGCAAGGTCGAGGGCGCCGACGCCGCCCGGGCGCGCCTGATCGAGCTTCTGGCCGAGCTGGCTGAAGTGGGGGAGGGGACGATCGACCTTCGCAAGCGCCCCGCCCTGATCCTCGTCGTCGGGGTCAACGGCGCCGGCAAGACAACGACGATCGGCAAGCTTGCCGGCCGACTCTCGGAGATGGGCCTCTCGGTCCTGCTCGCCGCCGGAGACACATACCGGGCGGCGGCCGTCGAGCAGCTGACGACCTGGGCGGAGCGGGCGGGATGCGAGATCGTCAAGGCGGAGACGGGCCAGGACGCCGGCGCCGTGATCTTCGACGCGATCGAGAAGGCTCAGTCCAGTGGGGTCGACGTCGTCTTGGCCGACACCGCCGGACGCCTTCACACCCGCAGCGACCTCATGGAGGAGCTCGCGAAGGTGAACCGGGTGATCCACAAGAAGCTCGGCGAGGGACCGGCGGAGACCCTGATAGTGGTGGATGCCACCACCGGCCAGAACGGCCTCCGTCAGGCGAAGATCTTCGGCGAGGCGGTCGCCGTTGACGGCGTCGTCCTGACCAAGCTCGACGGCACGGCCAAGGGCGGGATCGCCCTCGCGATCGCAGGCGAGTTGGGAATCCCGGTGAAGTTGATCGGCGTCGGCGAAGGAATCGACGACCTGCGCCCATTCGACCCGACCGAGTTCGCGACGGCGCTGCTCGGCGAGTAGGACCCGAGGGCCTAAGCTCCCAGGCGATGTTCGACCAGCTCTCAGAGCGCCTGCAGGGGACGATGTCGGACCTGCGCTCACGCGGCAAGCTGAGCGAGGACGATGTCGACAAAGCGATGCGCGAGATTCGCCTCGCCCTGCTCGAGGCGGACGTCAACTTCAAGGTGACGAAGAAGTTCGTCGCCGGGGTGCGCGAGAAGGCGATCGGCGCCGGCGTCCTCGACAGCCTCGATCCCGGCCAGATGGTCGTCAAGGTCGTCAACGAGCAGCTGACCGAGTTGATGGGCGGCTCGGGCCGCGACCTCGCCTTCGCCTCCAAGGGCCCCACCGTGATCCTGATGGCAGGCCTGCAGGGCTCCGGCAAGACGACAGCCACGGCGAAGCTCGCCAAGCATCTCAAGGGGGAGTCGAAGTCGGTTGCCGTCGCCGCCTGTGACACCCAGCGGCCCGCCGCGGTCGAGCAGCTGCAGCGCCTCGGCCAGCAGGCTGGGGTGACGGTCTACCAGCAGGGGACCGAGCGTGACCCGGTGGACATCGCCGAATGGGCGCTGGGCCAGGCCAAGTTGGCGGGCACCGACGCCCTGATCATCGATACGGCCGGCCGGCTCCACGTCGATCAGGATCTGATGGACCAGCTGGTCGAGATCAAGAAGCGGACCAAGCCCCACAACGTGCTGTTGGCCGTCGATGCGATGACCGGCCAGGACGCGGTCAACGTCGCCGAGCAGTTCGCCGCGGCGACCGAGTTCGACGGCGTCCTGATGACCAAGCTCGACGGTGACGCCCGCGGTGGCGCGGCGCTCTCGGTCAAGGCCGTCACCGGCAAGCCGATCCTCTACGCCTCGACCGGAGAGAAGCTCGACGAGCTGGAGCGCTTCCACCCCGACCGGATGGCGCAGCGGATCCTCGGCATGGGGGATGTCCTCTCGCTGATCGAGAAGGCGGAGAAGGAGATCGACGTCTCCGACGCCGAGGACCTCGAGCGCAAGTTGCGCCGCAACGAATTCACCCTCGATGACTTCCTCAAGCAGCTCAAGCAGGTGCGAAAGATGGGCCCGCTGACCAGCGTGCTGGGAATGATGCCCGGGATGGGCAAGGCGATGAAGGAACTCAAGAACGCCAACGTCGACGACCGTGAGCTCGACCGGCTCGAGGCGATCATCCTCTCGATGACCGCCGAGGAGCGCAGCAACCCCGATGTGATCCGTGGCTCGCGTCGGCGGCGGATCGCGATGGGCTCGGGGACCAACGTGCAGGCGGTCAAGCAGCTGACCAAGCAGTTCGATCAGATGCGCAAGGTGATGAAGCAGGTCGCCTCCGGAAAGATGCCCAGCCCGGAGGCCCTGATGCAGGGCCAGCTCAGCGCCAAACGCCGCCGCTAGCCGAGAGCGGCCGCGAAAGCCCGCAGCGTGCAACGGCGCGCACGCCCGGACGCGAAGCGGAGGACGTGCGAGATATGGCGCCGTAGCCCTATACTCCGGCGCCGCTTATGGCAGTAAGGATCAGACTCAGACGAGCGGGCTCGAATAAGAACCCGGTGTGGCGCATCGTTGTCGCCGATCAGCGCTCCCCCCGGGACGGCCGCTCGATCGAGACGATCGGCAGCTACAACCCGCAAACCGAGCCATCCCAGATCACGATCGACACCGAGCGTGCCAAGCACTGGATCGATCAGGGGGCGCAGCCGTCCCGGACCGTCGCCAGGCTCCTGCGCACCGAGGGCGTCGCGGTCTCCGGCAGCTAAGGAATCCCGGTGCGCGAGCTCGTCGAGTTCCTGGTCCGCAGCCTCGTTGACGATCCGGACGCGGTCGAGGTCGAGGAGTTCGAGGAGGACGGCGATCTGGTACTCGAGGTGACGGTCGCAGACGACGATCTCGGCCGGGTGATCGGCCGGGGAGGCCGCATCGCGAATGCGATCCGGAGCATCTCCCGCGCGGTCGGTACCCGCGACGACCGTCGCGTCATCGTCGACATCCTCGACTGAGAAGCCCAGCGCCGGCGCCGCCGATGCGGATCGATGTTTTCACCCTGTTCCCCGAGTGGTTCGAGTGGTTCTCGGAGCAGCGCCATGTGAGTAACGCCGTTGCCGGCGGCTCGGAGGTGCGTTGCTTCAACTACCGCGACACGACGCCTCTGCGGGCAGGGCAGGTCGACGACTCGCCTTATGGCGGCGGCGCCGGCATGGTGATGCGGGTCGACGTCGTCGACGCCGCTCTCGATAGCGCCTATGGGCAGTCCGGCAGCCGGCCGCGGACCGTGTTGCTGACGCCCTCGGGGCGGATTTTCGATGACGGCCTCGCCAACGAGCTTGCCGCCGAGCCCGATCTCGCTCTGCTCTGCGGCCGTTACGAGGGCATTGACGACCGGGTGCGTGAGCACATCGCCGACGACGCGATCTCGATTGGCCGTTATGTGCTGGCCGGGGGTGAGCTCGCGGCGATGGTGATCGCCGACGCGGTGCTGCGCAAGCTGCCTGGCGCCCTCGGGCATTCCGAGAGCGTCCTCGAGGAGTCGTTCTCAGAGGCTCTCGGAGGGGCGCCGGAGTATCCGCACTACACCCGACCGCCGACCTACCGGGGTTGGGGCGTGCCCGAGATCCTCCTCTCCGGCGACCATGGGGCCGTTCGCGATTGGCGGCTCGAGCGCAGCCGCGAACGCCAGTCCGGATCGGGCTGACCGTTCGCTACTATTCCCGGTCCCGCGCGGGCCGAGCCGGCACGCGCATTTTTTCGGCCCTCACGGCTTCCCCGAGACTTTCCTCATGAGCACGATCATTCAGAGCATCGAGAGCGACCAGCTGCGCAAGGTCCCGCGCTTCGATGCCGGTGACCGGGTTCGCGTCCACTTCCAGGTGATCGAGGGCACCCGGGCCCGGACGCAGTTGTTCGAGGGAATTGTCCTCAAGCGACAGGGCAGCGGAGCCCGGGAGACGTTTACCGTCCGCAAGCAGTCGTTCGGCGTCGGCGTTGAGCGCACCTTCCCGGTGCACTCGCCGAAGATCGAGCGGCTCGAGGTTGCTGCCCGCGGAGACGTGCGCCGCGCCAAGCTCTACTACCTTCGTGATCGCGTCGGCAAGGCCGCCCGGGTGGCTGAGCGCCGCTGGGGTATCGCCGACGAGGTCCTCGATACCGAGGAGGTCGGCCCAATCGACGCCGAAGGCGCGAGTCAGGTCGAGGCCGAGGCCGAGGTCAGTGACGTCGAGGCTCCGGACGAGGAGGCGGCCGCCGAGTCCGATGCTGCCGCCGATGCGCCCGCCACCGACCCCGAGCAGGACGGGACCGAGGCGGAGGCCGAAGCTGGAGATGAAGCCGAGGCCGAAGCTGGAGATGAAGCTGGGACCGGGGAGGCTGGCCAGCAGGCGGGCGAGTCTGGCGGGGATCCCGCCGAAGACGAGGCGCCCGAGCAGGACCACTGAGGGCCGGCGGGCTGATTCCGCGCCCAAAGACAACCTTCGGCGCTCTGGTCGAGCTCGTCGCGATCGTTGCTTTCGCGATCGGGCTGGCGTTATTGATCCAGGCCTATCTCGTGAAGCCGTTCCAGATCCCCTCGGGATCGATGATCCCCACTCTGGAGATCGATCAGCGAGTCCTCGTCAATCGTCTGGGCTATCACTTCGGAGATCCCTCGGCCGGGGACATCGTGGTCTTCAACCCGCCGCTTGGAGCCGACGGACCCGGCCCCACCTGTGGCGCGCCGAAGCAGCCCGGCGAGGCGTGCCCGGAGCCGGTCGACAGCAAGTCGGACACGAACTTCATCAAGCGGATCGTGGCCGAGCCGGGCGACACGCTCAGCATCCGCGACGGACACCCGGTCGTCAAC
The DNA here is from genome assembly GCA_032122625.1 of Acidobacteriota bacterium. Classification (GTDB taxonomy): domain Bacteria; phylum Actinomycetota; class Thermoleophilia; order Solirubrobacterales; family 70-9; genus CAXMST01. Next base: position 18,584 of record JAQBGG010000009.1, on the reverse strand, counting down.
GGAGTCGAGGCCGAGGAGGACTTCATCAATCCGTGCCGCGGCCCCGGGGGAGGCTGCAACCTGCCGGCTGAGATCACGATTCCACCCGATCACTACTTCATGATGGGCGACAACCGTGGGAGAAGCGACGACAGCAGATTTTGGGGGCCGGTCCCCAAGGAATGGATCATCGGTAAGGCCTTTGCCACCTACTGGCCCCCAGATCGCGTCAACATCTTCTAAGGGCAGCGCTCGCAAAGGCGGGCGCCACCGGAAGGGATCGGACGGCCGGCGGACGGCCTGGTTGTTTCGCTTCGATCAGGCCTTCGAGCATCGCTACGTAGCCGGAGCTGACGAGGCGGGTCGTGGCTGCCTCGCCGGCCCGTTGGTCGCCGCTGCGGTGTTGATCGACTATCAGCGGCTTGGCGCCCCTGAGCGCAAGGCGTTGGCCGGCCTCGATGACTCGAAGCGGAAGACGCCCGAGGAGCGGGAGGCGCTCTACCCGGCGGTGTTGGCCGCGGCCGAACGGGTCGCTGTAACCGCTCGTTGCGCCCCGGGGATCGATTCCCGGGGCCTCCACGTAACCAACCTGCAGGCGCTGGCAGACTGTCTGGCGCGCGTCTCGGTTCCGGGAGCGAAGTGCTTGAGCGACGGCTTCTCGCTCGGCTCCCGGTGCGCGGTGCCGCATGAGCCGGTCGTCGGGGGCGATTCCAGGAGCGCAGCGATCGCCGCCGCCTCCGTCGTCGCAAAGGTGACGCGGGACCGTTACATGGAGCGGGCAGCGGTTCGCTATCCGGGATGGGACTTCGAGGGAAACGTTGGCTACAGCACCCCTGAGCATCGGGCCGCGATCTCGCGCAATGGGATCAACGAGCTCCATCGGCGCTCGTTTGCCTCGACCGCCTACAGCCAGCTCGAGCTCGGCGCCTGACGGGCTGCACGCCCGGGGCCTGGCTCAGAAGGCCGCCCGGATGTGGTGGACGCAGTTCGCGGTGCCGGCGCCGTCGACGCTGATGCCGATCACGTCGAAGCGGATCTCGGCGAATCCCGGCTGGTCCCGGCGCTCGGCCAGCCAGGCACGAGCGAGGCGTCTGATCTGGATCTGCTTTCGGGCCCGGACTGACTCCAGCGCCATCTCGGCGGCTGCAGGCCCGGCGCCACGGCGGGCCTTGACCTCGACGAAGACCAGCGCCGCGGCATCGCGGCCGACGATGTCGATCTCGCCGTAACGGGTCCTCGCGTTACGCTCGATCAGCTTCCATCCCCGGCTGAGCAGGTGGCTCGCCGCCGCATCCTCTCCGACCGACCCGAGCGCCCGCCGGGGGTCGGGAGATACGGGGTCTCGACGCGTGGGCTGCTTCATCGCGTCAGTCTCGCCTCCGTGCCCGCTCCGGTGGGTGACGCACTCGCAAGCTTCGATCACGGTGGCGTCAGGATTACGTGACCGGTGAATCTACGGGGCCTTTCGCTGCCTGGTTGCCCGTCAATCGTCACGCAGCGTTTCCCAACCGTGAGGGGCCCGCTCCTACGTTGAGCGGGTGCTCGCAGTCGCAAGAACGTTCGCGATCGTCGGCGTCGATGCTCTCGTGGTCGACGCCGAGGTCGATATCCAGCGTGGTCTGCCCGCCTTCTCGGTGGTCGGCCTGCCGGACGCCGCCGTCCGCGAGTCCCGGGAACGGGTCCGTGCGGCGATCGTCAACTCGGGATTCGAGTTCCCGCTGAAGCGGATCACGGTCAGCCTCGCGCCCTCCGATCTGCGCAAGGCCGGCCCCGGGTTCGACCTGGCGATCGCCGCGGGGATACTGGTCGCCTCCGGCCAGCAGCCGGTGTCCCTTCTCGAGGACTGGACGTTCGCCGGCGAGTTGGCACTCGACGGCGGCATCCGTGCAGTTCGTGGAGCCCTGGCTATGAGTGATGCGGCACGCCGTGCGGGCGCGGCCGGCATCGTCGTGCCGGCCGACAACTATCGCGAGGCAGCGTTGGTCGAAGGGCTTTCGGTTGCACCGCTCGAGCGCCTGCTGGGGCTGATCGAACTCGGCCGCGGAGAAACGGCCGAGCCACCCCCGGCGGCCGTCACTGCGCCCGGCGGCGGTTGCCCGGACTACCCCGACCTCGCCGACCTGCGCGGTCAGCCCGGGCTCCGCCGGGGGCTCGAGATCGCCGCTGCCGGTGGCCACAGCCTTCTCGTCGTCGGCCCGCCGGGGTCGGGGAAGTCGCTCGGCGCGCGGCGGCTGCCATCGATCCTGCCGCCGCTCTCCAGCAGCGAATCGATCGAGGTCACGCGGGTCGCGGGGGTGGCCGGCGTCGGGCCGGCGCCCGGCGCGTGTACGCGGCGGCCGTTCCGCGCCCCCCACCACACAATCTCGCCCGCCGGCCTCGTCGGGGGTGGAACGCCCCTGAGACCGGGGGAGATCAGCCTCGCTCACCGGGGAGTCCTCTTCCTCGACGAGATCGCCGAGTTCTCCCGCGGCTCACTGGAGTCGCTGAGGCAGCCGCTCGAGTCGGGAGAGGTGACGATCGCGCGGGCACACGGGGCGTTGCGCTTCCCCGCCCGCTTCCAGTTGATCGCCGCCGCGAACCCCTGCCCTTGCGGCCGCGGTGAGCTGGACCCGCGATGCACCTGTAGCGCCGAGCAGGTCCGTCGCTACGCGAACCGGATCAGCGGCGCCCTCGCCGACCGGATCGACATCACTCTGGCCGTCTCCCAGCCGAATGCGGAGGCCCTGGCCGGCGATCAACCGGAGAGCTCCGAGGCGGTGCGCGAGCGCGTCTGCATGGCACGCGATCATCAAGCCGGTCGGTTTGGAGAGGGCCGCACCAACGCGGACTGCAGTGACGACGAGCTACGACGTTCCGTTGCACTCGTACCTGAAGCGGAGGCGGCGCTGCGGCTTGCCCAGGAGCGCTACTCGCTCAGCGGCCGAGGCTGGGCGCGGGCCCTGCGGGTCGCCCGAACGACTGCGGATCTCGATGACTCAGCCACCGTCGAGGAGCGCCACCTGCTCGGTGCGCTCTCGATGCGCGGCGGCAGGGCCGACGGCTGATGGGGTGCGCCGACTGCCTCCAGCGCGGCGTCTTGCTCCGAGGCCTTGCCGCTCGTCTCGATCGAATCGTCGATCGCGGCCGGGGCTCACGGGCGCGGGACCTGCTCGCCCTCGATGATCAGGGCCTCTGCAGGGCCGCGGGCACCGATCTCGATGCGGAGCTGAGCCGGCAGCGCCCGGCAGGCGCCGAGGCCGAGCTCGAGGAGGAGCTCAAATGCCTGGAGTCGTGGTCGGCCTGTCGCCACGATCCCGATTGGCCTGACTGCTTTCGCCGGCTCGGAGAATCGGCGCCCAGGGCACTATTTGGCCGTGGCAAACGTGAGCTACTCGGCTCCCTCGGGCGCGGGCCTCTGGTCACCGTGATCGGCGCCCGCCGGGCCGGCCCCTATGGGCTCGAGGTTGCAACCGCGTTGGCAAGGGAGCTCGCGGCTGCGGGTCTGCCGGTGGTCAGCGGCATGGCCCTCGGCGTCGACAGCGCCGCCCACCGCGGCGCCCTTGACGGCGGCGGCTTGACGGCGGCGGTGCTCGCATCCGGTCCCGAACGCGCCTATCCGCGGGCACGGGCTGCGCTGCATCGGGAGATCGCGGGCTCGGGGTTGATTCTCAGCGAGCTGCCGCCCTCGACGAGCACCTTCCGCTGGATGTTTCCCGCTCGGAACCGGCTCATGGCCGCACTGGCCGAGATGACGATCGTCGTCGAGGCGGCGGAGCGGTCTGGGTCGCTGATCACCGCTGAGATGGCAGCTGACTGCGGGCGCCTGGTCGGTGCCGTACCCGGGCCGGTCAACTCCTGGCGCTCCTCGGGGGCGAACATGCTGCTCGCTGACGGCGCATCGGTGGTCCGGGGCTCCCAGGATGTGCTCGACCACCTGCTCGGCGTCGGGGCTCAGACCGCGAAGGCCCCAGGTCCACGACCCTCAGAGGCTGAGTCCGTCGTGCTCGACGCGGTCGAGGCGGGGGCAGGCCTGCCCGATCCGATCTCTGCCGCTACCGGTCTCGACCCTGACACGGTGGATGCGGCCATCGCGCGACTCGAGCTCGACGGCTACCTCGCCGTCGACTTCACCGGGCGATGCCGCCGTACCGCTCAGCCGGCGCCGAACGGCGGGGATCAGGCCCTTCTGCAACTACGATCCCCTCAATGAGCGAACGCCAGACCGCAACCGTACTCTCGATCGCAGGATCGGACTCCGGTGGAGGGGCCGGCATCCAGGCCGACCTCAAAGCCTTCGCCGCTGCGGGTGTCCACGGGATGACCGCGGTCACCGCACTGACGGCCCAGAACACTGTCGGGGTTGACGCGATTCATCCGGTTCCCCCCGAGATCATCATCGCCCAGGTCCGCGCCGTCGCCGCCGACATCGGCATCGACGCAATCAAGATCGGGATGCTCGGCGATGAGGCGACGATCGCGGCTGTTTGCACGGCGCTCGACGAGGTCGGGGCAGCGGTCCCGATCGTGCTCGATCCCGTGATGGTTTCCGAGAGCGGCGCCACGCTGCTCGACCCTGGAGCCCGCTCGAGCTTGATCGATGACCTCCTGCCCAGGGTCCTTGTCGCGACGCCGAATCTCGCCGAGGCGCGGGAGCTGAGTGGCCTGGGTCCGGCCGCTTCGGGGGCCGATCTGGCAGCAGCGGTCCGGGCCCTCGGCCCCGGGGCCGTGATCGTCACCGGGGGGCATAGCGCTGAGGGCATCGATCTGCTCGATGACGGATCGGGGGAGCCACTGATGATCGACGGTCCCGTGCACGCCGACGGCGCCGCGCACGGCTCCGGCTGCACCCATTCCTCGACCCTGGCGGCGTATCTGGCCCGCGGCGCCGACCTGCGGGTCGCCGCCGTTGCTGCCCGCCGGGTGGCCGCGCGGGCTGTCGCCTCCGGGCTCGAGGATCTCGGCAGCGGTCCCGGTCCGGTCGATGTATTCGGCCTCGAAAGCATCGGCGGATAGTCCGTTTCGGCCGGCTGCGCGGATCAGCTCCGATGACCGTCGGGGGTGCACTGCCATAATCGATGTCGTGAAGCTGGTGAGGATGAAGCCCGGTCATGGCGACCAGCTCCTGGCCGAGGGTGACCCGGAGGTCGCTGAGGAGGAGCAGGCGTTGATCGATGCGTTTCGGCGCCAGCTCGACCGCGGCATGTGGGCAGCGGTCCCGACGCTCGATGCGGGCCGCCACGAGGCGGTGCTCGTCCGCGACTTCGCCGAGGTGCCCCGCGATGCCGAGCGGGTCATCTTCTTCCCACCGGCAGCGGGTGGCTGAGGTGCAGGCTCTCTTGGGCGCGTCTCTTGCCCTGATCGCGCTGGCGCTCTGTCTCGTGGCCTTTGGTCCGACGCTGCTGCGGACGATCCGTGGCCTCCGGGCTCGACGCTCTTCCCTGCGCTTCGGCCGGCGTCTGACCGAGCAGGAGCTGGCAGCTGAGCAGCGGGCTGAGGCGCTGATGGCCTCGGTGGTCGGGGATGAGGGGCTCGAGCAGTATCGGGCGCTCGGCTTCCTGCACGTCTTCGCCGACCCGGAGGCCGATGGCTGTCCGGGCTACGGCTACCTGATCTACCCGCATCGACCGATCGTCAGCTTCGACGCCCGCTCGGGCCGCCTTCTGAACGAACTCTGCGTGAGCTTCCCCGACCGCGGCGACCGTGATGCCGACGGCCGCCTGCCCGACGCCGACGATGTGCTGGCCAAGTGGATGGCGATCCGCGGCGACGAGTTGGCCCTGCTGGCCGAGGCCAACATCGATCCGCCCGGCCGTCAGATCGACCCCGATCAGGCCCGCCGAGACGTCATCAGGCTGGGGGAGTGGGCGACCAGCCCCTCCGATGCGAGCCCCTCCGATGGCCTCGCCACCGCCCAGTAGGCTGCCGCAGATGAGCACCCCGACAACCGGCATCGCCGCACCGCGCCCCCGCTCCGCCGCCGTTTTCGACGGCCCCGACCGCGCCGCCGCGCGCGCCTACATGAAGGGCATCGGCTTCGACGAGGAGGACCTCAAGCGACCAACGATCGGGATCGCCAACACCTGGATCGAGGCGATGCCGTGCAACTTCCACCTACGCGGGCTGGCCGCGCACGTCAAGGAGGGCGTTCGGGCAGCGGGTGGTACGCCGATGGAGTTCAACACGATCGCGATCTCCGATGGGATCACGATGGGGACGAAGGGGATGAAGACGTCGCTCGTCAGTCGCGAGGTGATCGCCGACTCGATTGAGCTGACGGCGCGCGGTTACCAGTTCGACGCCGTGATCGCGCTCTCGGCCTGCGACAAGACGATTCCCGGATGCGTAATGGCCCTGGCCCGGCTCGACATCCCCTCGTTGATGCTCTATGGAGGCTCGATCGCGCCGGGGCGGTTCCGCGGCAAGGACGTGACAATCCTCGATGTCTTTGAGGGGATCGGCGCCCTCGCCGCCGGGACGATGACCGAAGAGGAACTGGGCGAGCTCGAGGACGTCGCCAGCCCCGGGCCCGGCGCCTGCGGCGCCCAGTTCACTGCCAACACGATGGCCTGCGCCTTCGAGGCTCTCGGGATCTCACCCGGCGGCTCGGCGATGGTCCCGGCCGTCGGCGACGAGAAGTCCACCGTCGCCGAGAAAGTCGGCGAGTTGATCATGCAGGTGCTCGCCGACGACATTCGGCCGAGCCGGGTGATCACCCGCAACTCGCTCGAGAACGCGATCGCCATGGTCTGTGCCTCGGGTGGATCGACCAACGGCGTCCTGCACCTGCTCGCGGTCGCCCGCGAGGCGGGGGTCGATCTCGAGATCGATGATTTCGAGCGGATCTCGAGGGCGACGCCGCTGCTCGCCGACCTGAAGCCGGGTGGACGCTTCGTTGCCACCGACCTCTATCGCGCCGGTGGCGTTCCCCTGCTGCTCAACCGACTCGATGAGCTCGGCCTGCTGCACCGGGACGAGATCACCGTCTCGGGTCGAACGATCGGTGAGGAGGCCCAGCGTGCCGAGGAGGCCCCGGGTCAGGAGGTCGTCCTGCCCGCTGCGAAGCCGCTCAAGACCGGGGGTGGATTGGCAATTCTGCGCGGCAACCTCGCCCCCGAGGGGGCCGTCGTCAAGCTCGCCGGCACCGAGCGCAAGGGACATACCGGCCCGGCCCGCGTGTTCGAGTCCGAAGAGCAGTGTTTCGCCGCGGTCAAGGCCCAGCTGATCAAAGCCGGCGACGTGATCGTGATCCGCAACGAGGGGCCCGCCGGTGGCCCGGGAATGCGGGAGATGCTTCAGGTCACGGCGGCGATCGTCGGCGGAGGGCACGGCGAGGACGTGGCCTTGATCACCGACGGCCGCTTCTCGGGTGCCACGCGCGGCATGATGATCGGTCACGTCGCTCCCGAGGCGCTGCGGGGCGGGCCGATCGCGGCGGTCCAAGAGGGCGATCAGATCACTATCGACGTTGACGCCCGCAGCCTCGACGTGGCGCTCTCCGGCGAGGAGATCGCCAAGCGGGTGGCCGCCTACGAGTCACCTGAGCCGGCCTACCGCACGGGCGTGATGGCGAAGTACGCGGCGACGGTCTCCAGCGCTTCAGTTGGTGCCGTGACCGGCTCGTGAAGCCGGGATCCGGCCGGCAGGGCTGAACTCAGGGCTTCTCGAGGAAGCCCTGCAGGAGCCGGTTGAAGCGCAGCGGACGCTCGGCCATCGGAACGTGGCCGCAGTCGTCGAAGATATGTAGCTCCGAATCCTTGATCCGCTCGTGGTAGCCGGGCGCGTCGGAGGCCGGAACCACGAGGTCGTCCCGGCCCCAGACCAGCAGTGTCGGCATCGCGATCCGGGGCAGCCGGTCAAGAAAGTCGTAGCCGATCAACGTCGCGAGCGCCGGGAGGAATCCGGGGGCGCCGATCGCGTTGGCCGAGAACTCGTAGAGCAACTCCCGCCGGATCCGCTGTGGGTGGCGGAAGACGCCCTGAAAGGAGATCTGCCGCACCCCGGGGCGATTCAGACCCCTGGTGTTGACCCGGGCCAGAAGAGGGTTCAGCAGGTTCAGCATCCGTGCCGTTGCCAGCACCGGCTCGCGGCGCATCCTCGCGTGGCTGATCCCGGCGGCGGAGACGAGCACGAGCCGGTCGATCCAGCTCGGCATCGCGATCGCGGCCTCGGCGGCGATGAAGCCGCCCATCGAGTTCCCGACCAGCGTTGCGCCCTCGAGGTCACGCCGGACGCAGAGTTCATCGACCAGGCGTCCATAGGCGGGAATGCTGATCTCCCAGGTAGGCATCGGGCTGTAGCCGAAGCCGGGCAGGTCCATCGCGATCGCGCGGTAGCCGGCGGCCGCGAAATGGGGGAGGTTCTCGAGCCAGTTCTGCCAGCAGCCGCCGAGTCCATGGACAAAGACGATCGGCGGGCCCTCGCCGATCTCGACGTAGTTGACCCGCGCCCCGTCGAGTTCGATCCACCGCTGGTATTGGCTCCAGTCGATTCCGAGCCACTCGGGGTCCGGGTTGCCGTAGGGGTCGGGACCATCGACGGGCGAGGGCTGCGGGCGCGCGATCCGCTTGTACGGGTAGGTAACGGCGCGCGATCCCCGTTCGATGGCGGCGGCGCCCACAGGGCCGTCGGCGGCCGCAGAGGAGCCGGAGGTCTGATCGGGATCCACGCGTCAATGGTAAGGGTCCCCGGCCACGGTTTCGTCGGGCGGCTGCGATGATCCGGCCGATGGCCGATCACAGATCCGATGCGGGCGGCGTCCCAGAAGTTCGCGGCGCAGGCCGCCGCATCCTGATCACTGGGCTCGCCACCCATTGGGGTGGCCGACTCGCCGAGGCGCTCGAGGCTGACCCCGCCATCGAGGCGATCGTCGGCGTCGACTCGCGGGAGCCAACGCGGGAACTGCGACGCACGGAATTCGTCAAGGTCTCCAACCAGCACTCCCTGATCGAGCGAATCGTGACCGCGGCCCGGATCGACACTGTGATCGACACCCGACTCGTCGTCGATTCTGTTGTGACCTCGCCGCGGGAGGCGCACGAGAACAACGTGATCGGGACGATGAACATCCTCGCCGCCTGCACGGGGCCGGACTCACCGGTGCGCCGATTCGTCTTCAAGTCCTCGGCCCATTACTACGGCTGCGAGCAAGATGATCCCGCCTTCTTTACAGAGCAGATGCGGCGGCCGCACCCACCGAGAACCATGATCGAGCGAGACATCGTCGAGGCCGAGGCTGCCGTCGCCGAACACGCCGCCAAGCACCCGAACACGACCGTCACGGTCCTGCGCTGCTCCAACGTGCTCGGTCCCGGCGTGCGGACCTCCTACACGCGGATGTTTGAGCTGCCGCTGACGCCGATGGTGCTGGGCTTTGATCCGCGGACTCAGTTCGTGCACGAGGATGATGTGGTCCACGCCCTCGAGCATGTCGCGATCGGTCACTTCCCCGGCATCTTCAACGTCGCCGCCGACGGCGTCCTGGCGCTCTCCGAGACGATCTCCCTGCTTGGCAGGCGCCCGGCGCCCGTTCTGCCTCCGATCGGGACGGGGCTTGCTGCCGGCTCGCTGCGCTCACTCGGCCTACCGATTCCCGACGAGATGATCGGGCAGTTGCGCTTCGGGCGTGGACTCGACAATCGACTGCTCAAGGCAACCGGCTTTGACTACGAGTTCACCACCCGCGAGACGGTCCTCAAACTCGTCGAGCACCAGCGGCTTGCCCCGGTCCTGCGGGCTGCCGGTCAGGGCTACACGTATGAGCGCGAGGTCGATGATTTCCTCAAGCGCAGCCCGCTCGTCGACCGCGACGGGCCGTCGGCGGCGGCGGCGGAGAACGAGCCCTTCGGGATCTGAGATCCGAGCCGCAGCCCCCGCGCGGGCGCAAACCCGGTTGCAGTGCGGCTCGAATTTGTTTGAAAGAGCGCGCCGGTTTCCTACACTAAAAGGCACTCCAGACCGCACATCACCCGCCGTGGCCAACGCGAGGGGTCGATTTTGGTCGCGCGGAGTCCGCAGGATCAGCTGAACCGATGGGACGCAAGCTCCAAATCTCGATAGTCGCGGTCGTGGCCACCATGATCCTTGGAGCCCTGCTGGTCTACTGGGTTGACTCCCGCTACGAGGACCAGATCGCGGACGGGGTCCGGATCGGCTCGATCGACGTCGGTGGCCTCGATCGCGACGACGCCGCGACTCAAATCCGGGCGAGCCTGATCACGCCGCTGCAGAAGAATGTCGTCGTCAAGTCGGGCGGCGAGAAGTTCAAGCTGCGCCCGGATGACCTCAATATCCGCGCCGATATCGACGGCATGGTCGATGATGCGGTGACCGCCTCGCTTGAGGGCGGCATCCTCTCACGATCGATCCGCCGGGTCACGGGCGGCGAGGTCGATTACACCGTCAAGCCGAAGATCGCTTACTCGAAGGGCTCCGTTGACGAGTTCGTCGATGCGATTGCCACCAACATCGACCGTGATCCGGTCGACGCCAGCGTCGAGCCGACGGCGACCTCTGTTGAGCCGATCCCGTCGCAGACGGGCAGGACGCTGGAGGAGAGCAAGCTGCGTAAGGATGTCGAGAACGCCTTGCAGAGCCCGGTCGACCGCAAGGTCGTGGCCCAGGTGGAGAAGGTCGCACCGAGCGTCACCACCGACGAGCTTGCCGCCCAGTACGCGACCTACGTCGTCGTCGACCGTGCGAACTTCACGCTCCGCCTCTACAAGAACCTGGAGCTCGCAAAGACCTACACCGTCGCGATCGGCGCGATTGGCTACGACACCCCCGCCGGTCTCTACCACATCCAAAACAAGCAGGTTGATCCTGTCTGGAACGTTCCCAACTCCGACTGGGCAGGCGATCTCGCCGGCAAGACCATTCCCCCCGGCCCCGACAACCCTCTGAAGGCCCGCTGGATGGGGATCTACAACGGAGCTGGGATTCACGGCACCTCGGATAGGGGCTCGCTCGGGACCGCGGCCTCCCACGGCTGCATCCGCATGTCGGTCCTCGACGTCGAGGACCTCTACGCGCGCGTGCCGACCGGCGCCCCGATCTACATCGCCTAGCTCGCCGGCCCGCGTTGGGCGGCAGCGCTGCTGCAGTAAGCAGGGTGGGAGGCCTCGGGGGCGAAGGACGCTCTCGTGAGCGCGATCAAAGAAAGCGAGAGGCCCGAGGCCGATCAGTCCCTCTCGCCGTCATGGGAAGCGGCTCTGCTGGGCTTCGACCGTGATCTTCGCGCCCGTCAGGCCTCACCGCACACCCGTCGGGCCTACCTCAGCGACGCTCGGGAGCTAGGGAAATGGGCCAGCCGGCGCGGTATCGATCCGCCGGCGGTGAGCTATCGGGTGCTGCGTGGATACGCCGCCGGCCTCGGGGGCCGCGACCTGGCCCGGGCGACCGTCTCGCGCAAGCTCGCCACCTCACGGAGTCTGTTCGAATATCTGCGCAGTCGTGGCGAGATCGAGCAAAACCCGGCGGAGCTGCTGCCGAACCCACGAAGCGATTCGCGCCTCCCGCGGGTCCTCGGGGCCGACGAGATCCGCCGCCTTTTGGACCGGGTCGGCGCCCGCACGCCGCTGGAGGCGCGCGACAAGGCGATGCTCGAGATTGCCTATTCGAGTGGCCTGCGCTGCTCGGAGCTGGTCGGACTTGACGTCGCCAGCATCGAGTTCGAGTCGGAGACGATCCGCGTACGCGGCAAGGGTGGCAAGGACCGGATCCTGCCGCTGGGTGAGCCCGCCCAGGCGGCCCTGTCGACCTACCTCTCCCAGGGGCGTCCGGCGCTGGTTGCCGACCCCTCGCAGGCGGCGCTGCTGCTTTCCAAGAGCGGGCGACGCCTGTCGCCGTCCGATGTGACCCGCCGGCTGGGCCGCTGGGTCCACGAGGCGGCGATCGCCGGCCGCGTCTCCCCACACGCGTTGCGGCATTCGTTTGCGACCCACATGCTCGAGGGCGGCGCTGATCTGCGCTCGATTCAGGAACTGCTCGGGCACGCCAGCATCTCGACTACTCAGATCTACACGCGCGTCGAGCCGAGTCGGCTGCGGCGCGCTTACGGCGACGCGCACCCCCGAGCATGAGCCGCCTACACCACCCAGTTGGGACATTTCTTCCTGCAACCAAGCGGGGAACCAGCCGCGCTTCGGTCGCTGGACTAACGTACTAGTACAGAGAGGCCATTTGATGGAGACAAATGTCAAGGCAGTTGAGCTCAAAGAGCTCTGGAGGCGCTGCAAGGAGGACGGTGATGAGCGGGCGCGCGAACGTCTAGTCGTTGCCTACTCGCCCTTGGTCAAGTACGTGGCCGGCCGGATGGCATCGGGCCTGCCGTCCCACGTCGAGGAGGGCGATCTGATCTCCTACGGCCTGATCGGCCTGATCGGCGCGATCGAGCGCTACGACCTCGAGCGCGAGATCAAGTTTGAGACGTTCGCCGTCTCCCGGATCAAGGGCGCGATCATCGACGAGTTGCGAACCCTCGATTGGGTCCCGCGTTCGGTGCGGGCCAAGGCCCGGGACGTCGAACGCACCCACGCCGAGCTCGAGAACCAGCTGCAGCGGGCGCCAACGGAGGAGGAGATGGCGGTGAAGCTGGGGGTCGAGGTCGACGACTTCCGGACCACGCTGCTCGAGATCGCAAACTCCTCGATCCTGGCGCTCGATGATCTCTGGACGATCGCCGACGCCGACGGGGGCCAGATCTCGCTCCTGGACACGATCCGCGATCCACACGCGGTCGATCCCCAGGAGGAGATGAACGCGGTCGAACTCAAGGACCGCCTGGCGGATGCGATCGAGTCGCTGCCGGACCGCGAGCGACTCGTGATCGCGCTCTACTACTACGAGAACCTGACTCTGCGCGAGATCGGCGAGGTCCTCGGAGTCACCGAGTCGCGGGTCTCGCAATTGCACACCAAGGCTGTCCTCGGCCTTCGCGGCAGGCTCGCGCAAGGCTGAGCCGTCCCGCCTGCAACCCGCCCGCCCGCGGACCGCAGAGGCGGTGATCTAACGTCCCCTCGGACCGATGGGTGATCCAGAATGAGTGATGCGACCGACACAGCCGAGGAGACCTGCGCCGTCTGCCAGCGACGGTTGCTGATCGGTGAGCGTTCGAGCGCGTTCCTGAGCCAGGAGGGAACCGAGGTCACGGTTTGCGAGCTATGCAAGCACCGGGCCGAGGCCGCCGGATGGAAGCGGCCCGGCGAGTCTGAGGTTCGGGCGCCCGCGGCGGGGCGCCGCCGCCGGGGTCGCGGAGAGCTTCTGAGCGGGCTCATGGGCCGCGCAAAGACGGAGCGGTCCGAGCGCGCTGAGCGCCGCGGTCGCGAGAGTGACCGCAAGAGCGGGGCGAGCGGCTCGCCGGAGTCCGTCGCGCCGGAAGAGGGCAGCTCGCTTTCGCAGCCGATCGAGCCGGCTACCGCTGCCGATCCACGTGCCGACGTGCGCCCACAGTCCGCGTCCTCGCACTCGGCGGCCGGCCCCGATGTGAGCGAGGCCATCACGGCCTTCAACGCCAGCGACAACCGCCGAACGATCGCCGGTCTCAGCCGGTCTCTGGGTGACCCGCGCGCGACGGTGATCGCGGTGCGGACCGGCGGCGGGGCTACCGGCGCTCGCCTGACGGTCGCCTGGGAGCTCGCCTGGTACCAGTGGGAGATCGGCCCAGGCAAGCGCGGCGCGGCAGTTCGCCAGATTGCCAAGGGGGAGACGATCGACCAGCTGCACGCCGCCGACCGAAACTGGAATCTCGAGATGGCGACCGATGGGACGCTGAGTCGCCGTCCCGGCGCCGGCCGGTGAAGCTAACCGTTCACGTTGATGGCGGGTCGCGGGGTAATCCAGGGCCTGCTGCGGTGGCGGCCGTGATCAGCGATAGCGACGGCCAGGTTCTCCGCGAAGAGGGACGCACGATCGGGCGTGCGACCAACAACGTCGCCGAGTACCGCGCACTCTTGCTTGGGATCGAGCTTGCGAGTGAACTCGGAGGCGACGTGTTGGATCTCGTCGGGGACAGCGAGTTGATCGTCAAGCAGGTGCGAGGCGAGTACCGGGTCAAGGATTCTGGCCTGAAGCCGTTGCATGCCGAGGTCAAGGCTGCACTCGCGCCGATTGGATCGTGGTCGATCCGCCATGTGCGCCGCGAACAGAACTCGGAGGCGGACCGGCTCGTGAATGAGACGCTCGACGCCGCCGGCTAGCTGTTCGCGCCCCCCGGGCGGCCCCTATACTGCCCAGCCTTGCGGCTGTAGCTCAGCTGGCTAGAGCGTCTGCTTGCCATGCAGAAGGTCGAGGGTTCGAATCCCTTCAGCCGCTTCGACGGAACCCTGCTCGTGATGCAGGGTTTCGCGTTTTCGGGCTCGTCGGCGGTCGAGCCTGCCTCGTCTGGGTCGCGTCTTCTGCCCATTTCAGGGGATGTCGGGATCATGAGACCTGCTGGGGCTTGAGCCAGTCGGGCGGCGGAGCTTGGTCAACCCTTCGCTGGGCGGGCCCGGGGCGTCACCGCCTCGCAGCCGCGGTGGCTCGTAGTCTCCCGCCGATGGCCACAGCAGACCTGACGGTGATCGCGGTCGGATGCCCGGACGCGAGCGCCGGCGCCTACGTTGCCGAGATCCAACGCCGCCTTGCTGCTCAGCAGCGGGTGCGCTACCGGATGCACGCGATGGGAACCTCGCTCGAAGGTACGACCGCCGACATCCTCGCGATCGTCGGCGAGCTTCATGCGGTGCCGTTCGAGCAGGGCGTCCCGCGCGTCTACACGGTTCTCAAGCTCGACGAGCGCCGTGACAGGCCCAAGCAGACGCTTGAGGACAAGGTCCGCTCGGTCGAGGAGAGGCTCGCGGCCGAATCGTGAGCCTCGCGCCGGGCGGGCGTAGTCTGGGTGCGGCCGAGCCCTGGCTGCAAGAGCGCGAGGCGGTGCTCGCGTCACTGGACAGCGGCCACGATGGCCTTTCCGGGCCCCAGGCCTCACGGCGCTTGCTGGAGGACGGCCCGAATGAGCTTCCGCGGGAGCGCGGACCCGGCGCCGCGGGGATCGTCCTGCGCCAGTTCACCAGCCCGCTGATCTACATACTCGTCGCTGCCGGTGCCGTCGCGCTCGCGGTGGGCGACGAGATCGACGCCGCCGTGATAGCCGCTGTGCTGTTGCTGAACGCCCTGGTCGGGTTCGTCCAGGAGTACCGGGCCGAGCGGTCCCTTCAGGCCCTACGCCGCCTCGCCGGCGCCAGGGCCCGCGTGGTGCGGGCCAAGCGTGAGCTGGAAATCGACGCCCGGAACGTCGTTCGCGGCGACGTACTCCTGCTCGAGGCCGGCTCCCGCGTCCCCGCCGACGCCCGCGTCCTCAGCGCCACGGCGGTGGAGGTTGACGAGTCTCTGCTCACGGGCGAGTCCGAGCCCGTCGACAAGACGGCGGCCACCCTACTCGGAGACGTACCCGTCGCCGAGCGGGCCAACATCGTCCACTCCGGGTCGGTCCTCACCCGTGGTCGCTGCCGAGCGGTCGTGACGGCCACGGCAATGGGGACCGAGCTTGGGGCGATCGCCGGAAGCCTGAGGGAGATCGGCGTCGTAGCGACGCCGCTACAGCAGCGGATGGCCGGCTTTGCGCGCCTGGTCGGGCTGGCGATCGTCGCGGTCGCGGCGGTCGGCTTCGCGGCCGGGCTGGCTCACGGAGAGTCGGCCGACGAACTCTTCCTCGCGGTCGTCGCCCTCGCGGTCTCCGCGGTCCCCGAGGGGCTGCCGATCGTGCTCACCGTGGCGCTGGCGATCAGCGTCCGCCGCATGGCGGCGGTCAGCGCGCTCGTGCGGCGCCTTCCAGCGGTCGAGAGCCTCGGTAGCTGCACGGTGATCGGCTCCGACAAGACCGGCACCCTGACGCAGAACCGGATCACCGTGGAGCGGATCGTGGTGGATGGGCGCGACTACGAGGTCACCGGCGGCGTCGACCCGCTGGCGGGCGCCATCGAGCGCGGAGGCGCCCCGGTCGACGTTGAGCAGGAGCCGGAGCTGCAGCGCGTGCTCCTTGCCGGCGCGCTCTGCAATGAGGCTTCGGTCGCCTGCCGCCGGGATGAGATCGACGCTGTTGGCGACCCGACCGAGGTCGCGCTGCTCGTGGCCGCCGCCAAGGGCGGCCTGCACAAGGACGATCTCGAGGAACGCTACCCCCGCCTGGCAGACATCCCCTTCGAGGCAGACCGCCGCTACTCCGCCACGCTGCACGCCCACGAAGGCCACGGGCTCGTCCTCGTCAAGGGCTCACCGGAACAGGTGCTCGAGATGTGCGTCGAGAGCGCCGCCGGTGACCTGCTCGACCCAGCGGCGACCCTGCGGCGGGCCGAGGACATGGCGGCCAACGGGATGCGCGTGCTCGCAGTCGCCGGTCGCGAGGTGCCGCGAACCGGCGACGGCGAGCTTCACTTTCCCTTGGACGGACTCACCTTGTTCGGCCTCCAGGGAATGATCGACCCGCCCCGCGAGGAGGCCCGGGAGTCGGTGAGCGGCTGCCGCTCGGCGGGCGTCCGCGTGCTGATGATCACCGGCGACCATGCGAATACGGCGCTCGCGGTCGCTCGCGACCTCGGGATCGCCGGGCCGGGCGACCGGGTCGCGTCCGGGGTCGAGCTCAAGGACCTCCCTGATCGGCGGCTGGATCAGCTTGTCGGGGAGGTCGACGTCTACGCGCGGATGGCGCCCGAGCAGAAGCTGCGGATCGTTGAGTCGCTGCGGCGTCAGGGCGAAGTGGTCGCGGTCACCGGCGACGGTGTCAACGACGCGCCGGCGCTGAAGGCGGCCGACGTCGGCGCCGCGATGGGATCGGGGACCGACGTCGCCAAGGAGGCCGCCGACATCACGATCCTCGACGACAACTTCGCGACGATCTTCAAGGCGGTGGGAGAGGGCCGCGTCGCCTTCGACAACGTCCGCAAGACCACCTTCTACCTGGTCTCCAGCGGCGTGGCGGAGGTCCTGGCTGTGCTCACGAGCCTGATCGCGGGCCTGCCCTTGCCCCTTCTGCCGGCGCAGCTCCTGTGGCTGAATCTGGTCACCAACGGCGTGCAGGACATCGCGCTCGCCTTCGAGCCCGGCGAGCCCGACGTCACCAAGCGCCCACCCCGCCCACCGGAGGAGGGCGTGATCTCCCCGTTGCTCTGGGAGCGGATCGCGATCGCGGGAACCGTCATGGCCGCCGGCACCCTCGGCCTTTTCCTCGCCTATCCGCACACGGGCGACGATCTCGAGCGCGCGCGGACGATAGCGCTGACGACGATGGTCGTCTTCCAGGTCTTCCACGTGGGCAACGCGCGCTCAGAGCACCGCTCCGCGTTTTCCAGGACTCCCCTCGCCAACCCGATCCTCTTTGTCGGCACGGTCCTCGCCCTCGGACTCCAGATCGGCGCGATGTACTTCGAGCCGACCCAGGTCGTGCTCCGCATCGAGCCCCTCGACCTCGGCACCTGGGCGGCGATCGTCGCCGTCGCTTTGAGCGTCATCGTGGCGGTTGAGATCCACAAGCTGCTGCGACGCGACGGGCTGCCACCGAAGGGCCCGGCGCCGGGAACTCCATACTCAGGCTAGGGTCGGGCGCAAGCCAGACAAAGTGGCCTGGGGCCGTCAATCAGCCCACAGCCCGCTCTACCAATAGGCCGGCTCTTGGCTCCCGACGTCACCGCCGGCGTTAGAGGCCGCCGCGTTCGGAAGCCGTGTCCCAGAATCCGCAGCCGTCAACGCCGTATCGGCGCGTCCGCCGCTCAGCCCGCCAGCTCCGCATGGAGCTTGGCGGCGCGCTTGGCGACGGACTTGCGGTCATCGGCGAGCAGGCGCTCCAGCTCGGGCAGAAGCCACTCCGCCAACTCCGCGTCGGCCCGCGACCACTCGGCGAGGACCTCCATCGTGACGTTGAGGACGATCCAGTCGTCCGACCCGGTCAGATAGCCCCGCAGCCGGGCGACGGCGCGTTGCCTCTGCTCCGCGTCCAGCCGCGCGTGCAGGTGCCCGAGCATCTGCGCCGTGTGCCACTGCACCGAGGGCTGCGGGATCGCACCGATCTCGCCGAGCAGCTGATCGACCCGGGGCTCAAACCACTCCGGGCGCTCGCGGCAGACCTTCTCGAGCGCATCGCCGGCCCGCATCCGCACGACCTCGTCGGGGTCGTCGAGGCAGCCGAGGAGCTGCTCGAGCCGCGAGCCGTCGGCGAGCACCAGGCCGACGACCTCCTCGGTGCGGCCGAGGGAGTTGGGGTGGCCACCGCTGAGCATCTCCACGAAGGGCTCGGGCACAGACCCAGTATCGCGCCCGGCTAGGGTCAGCCGATGCACCGGTCTCGAGAGGCGCTACTGTCGAGCCGGCTCGCCGACCAGCGCGGCCGCCGCGTCGCCTTCGTCTCCCACTGCCTGCTGAACGAGAACACGCGCTATCTCGGCGGCGCCTTCCGCGCGGGCGGGGTGCGCGAGGTGGTCAGCGGGCTGCTCGGGGCCGGCGTCGGGATCTCGCAGTTGCCCTACCCCGAGCAGCGCGCCTGGAGGTCGAGATCGGGCCAGGAGCCGCATTCGAGGTCCCTCCCGGCCACGACGCCTGGGTCGTCGGCGACGCACCGTGCGTGGCGCTCGACTTCCGTACGACCGCTTCCGTGGGATCTC